>CAZQFQ010000033.1:0-16461 GCA_964592725.1 uncultured Candidatus Saccharibacteria bacterium
CTCTTAACTAAAACTTAAACAAGTAAATTTAGGAGCCAAAAAGGTAACGGTATCCGGTGCAACTGCAAGGCTGGTGGATTTTCGCGCGCTTCACACAGCGCGTGACCCATCGGCTTTTTTTATTTTTCCAAAACCGCCTGCTCGGCAATTTGCCGGAGGATTTTGGCCTGGGATTTATCCAAAGTTAGAGATGTTGCGCCGGTGACGGGTTTGTTAAAAAGCGTAATATAAAAAACGCAGGCGGCCAGGTAAGTGCCGGCGGTCGAGGGGTGCCTGTCATCGGCATATAAATTAATTTCCGGGTGGGTTTGCCGCGCCAGCTGCCAGGCCTCGCCGGCCGGAGCCAAAAGACCTCCGGTTTTTTGCGCCATCAAACGGTAAGATTTTGTCAGCTGGTTTTGCATTGAGGTATAATTGCACAAAGTCGGATTGGATGAGCAATATAGCTGGTCGCCGTTTTGGTATCCCCAGGTTTCAAAAAACACTGTTTCAGTAAAAGACCCCGGCGGATGGATTAAACTGTCCAGTTGTAGGGCATACGGCATCACTTCACTGTTAACCAGGGAATCGGCGAGCGCCGGCATTTCGCTTTGTTCCTGCAAAACCACAAAATCCCATGGCCGGGATTTAATTTTGCCCAACGCGATTTGGTCGGTGGAATCCTGCTTAAGCGTGTAACTGCCCGGATCGTATGCGTCATAATTAACCGTATCGCCCAAAGACTTGGCAATATCGGAAACGGTTTTAGGTAAATCGTTTACGGACGTTAGGCTGTTGCCAATGAACAAAACGCTGATTGTTGAGCCGGCGGGTTTGGATTTTTGGTAATTGGCGTAAACCAGAATCGCGCCGATTAGTATTATCAATACGGCGATAAAAATAGTATGTCTTGTGACTTTGTTTTTGATTTCCATTATTATAACCTGGCCAGCTTTGGTGCCAGGCCAATATAATTTTCCGGGGTAATTTTTTTAAGTTCTTTTTTTACTTCCGGCCGGACATCGAGATTATCTATAAACCGACGAATATCCGCGAGCGTAACTTGCTTTCCCCGCGTAAGTTCTTTCAGCTGTTCGTATGGCATTTTTATGCCTTCGCGCCTAAGAATGGTTTGGATGGCTTCCGCGATAATCTCCGGATGACTGTTTAAATCAGTGCGCACTTTTTTTTCGTTAACCGTTATCCGCGACAAACCTTTGAGCAGGTATTCGTAAGCAATTAAGCAGTGGCTAAGTGCCGTGCCAAAATTTCTTTCCACGGTTGAATCGGAGAGGTCGCGTTGTAGTCTTGATATGGGCAACTTACGGGCAAAAAATTCAAACAGCGCGTTGGCCATCCCCAAATTTCCCTCGCTGTTCTCAAATTTAATCGGGTTAATTTTGTGCGGCATAGTGGAACTGCCGATTGTCCCTTCCTGCGGTTTTTGCACTACCCACTCATCGCTAATATAGCGCCATATATCTTGGTTAAAGTCGATTAAAATGGTGTTGATGTGCCTGAATATATCGAATAATTCTATATAAGAATCATGCGGCTCAATTTGTGCTGTAATAAGATTTGTCTCCAAAGCAATCATGCTTTTTTTACTCAGCGCGGCGATAAAATTTTTAGAAAATTTTATCCAATCTACTTTTGGGAAAGCCGCAACATGGGCGTTGTAATTGCCGGTTGCGCCGTTTAGCTTTACCGATATCCTTAAATTCTCAAGTTTATAAGTTTGTTGTTCCAGTCGTGAAGAAAAAACTTTAAATTCTTTGCCAAAAGTGGTGGGGGAGGCCGGCTGGCCGTGGGTGCGGGCGAGCATTGGAAGTTTAGCCGATTTTTTCGCCAGCGATAATAGCCGGTCATTTATTTCCCGCAGTCTGGGAATCAAGACTGTTTCAACCGCTTCGCTTAGGGTTAGACCATAAGCGATATTGTTTGTATCTTCCGATGTCAGCGCAAAATGAATCCATTCCAAAACGTCCTTAAGCGAAGTGCCGGCCAGCTTGTCTTTCATAAAATATTCCACCGCTTTTACGTCGTGGTCCGTGGCTTTGATGTTTTTGTAGCCTTTGGTTTCTATGTCGGAAATAATTTGGGCGTCTTGTTCCGACAAATCATAAAGCGAGCGGATGAGCTTTTTTTCTTTGTCGGATAATCGCCGCAATCTCCCACCCCCCCTAACCCCCCCTCGGGCAGGGGGGGAATGTAAAAGCTCTGAAAGAGCTATTAAGTACTCGCCTTCAACCACGAGGCGGTATTTCATTAAAGCCTGTTCGCTAAAAAATTGCGCCAGGGGTTCTGTGGTTTTACGGTACCGTCCGTCGATGGGGGAGATGGAGTTTAGGGGCATATAAACAATTTACAATTAACGATTAACAATTAGCGTGCTTAAATTTTTTTCTATCCTTTCCGCAATCGGCGTTTCTAAATCCGTTTCAAATTTCTGGCCGGTGATTTGTTCGTAAATTTGAATGTAACGGGATGAAAGTTCCACTACCATATCTTCCGGCGCCGGGGGAAGGACTTTGTCTTCGTAGGGGTTGGAATGTTCCTTAAACCACAGGCGCAGGAATTCTTTGTCAAAGTTTTGGGGTTCCTGTCCGGCGTCTATGCGCGCCTGATAGGAATCGGCCTGCCAGTAGCGGGAAGAATCGGGTGTGTGAATTTCGTCAATCAGCATTAATTTTCCGCCTTCATCCAGCCCAAATTCGTATTTGGTGTCAACCAGAATCAGTCCGCGGCTTAGCGCCACTTTTTGCCCGCGCTTGAACAATTTTAAGGCGGTGTTTGCCAGTTGTTTCCATAATTCCTTGGGCAGGATTTTTTCTTCCACAATCTGTTTGGAAGTCAGAGGCCTGTCATGTTCGTCCGATTTTGTAGTAGGGGTTAAAACCGGTTTATCCAACTTTTGATTTTTTTTCATCCCTTCGGGCAAAACAAAATCTCCAAAATCCCGCTCGCCTTTTTGGTAAAGCGTCCACAAAGACGTGCCGGTTACGCCGGTTATGTAACCGCGAACCACCATTTCTATGGGGATGACCTGGCATTTTTTTACCACTACCACATTGGGGTCGGGCGAACTAATCAGATGGTTTTGGATTATGTCCTTAGTCTGGTCAAACCAAAACCGTGAAGTTTGGGTTAGCACCTGGCCTTTAAACGGGATAAGCGCGAGATTGCGGTCAAAAGCCGAATAACGATCAGTCGACACCAAAATAATTTTGTCCGGCTGAATATAAATATCCCTAACCTTGCCCTGCCTCCGGGTTCCAAAATTTTTAAAATCCGTTTTTTCCAAGACCCGCCCTATATTTTTTTTGATTGTTTGTTTGTCCATAGTTGTTTTTATCGGCGTCATTCTGAGGAGTGCAGCCGACGAAGAATCTCTTGCATCTGATTATTTAGAGATCCTTCACCCTCAGATGCATTCGGGTTCAGGCCCTGCCCTGAACTTGATTCAGGGATGACGCCATTAAGATTTATTCGCCAGGGGGCGATAAAGTTATGTTTTCCGGTTCAAAAATTGTCTGGCGTTTGCCTTCCTCGACTATGCCAATATCCGCAAGTTCGTAGCCTGCTTCTTTCCCTAATTTTATTATTTTTTCCACTTGGTCGGCTGGCGTATAAATGTAATAGCCAACGCCCCAATTAAAAGTTTTTAGGCAATCCTGCGTATTGACTTTAAGGTCATCTTTAAAAAATTGCATCAAAGGGGGCACTTTAAGCCAGGAATGGATGCGGTAAGTGTAATTTCTTTTATCGAAAGATATTTTTCCAACCCCATCGCCCGTGCCGGGAAGCAAGGCGTGGATTTTTATGTTGTTTTGCTGCAAAGTATCGATTAGTTTGACATAAGAACGGGTCGGAATCAGGGCTTCGGCTCCTAAGGTATTGCCATTCGGGAGTTTGGTCAGGAATTTGTCCGGTAGTTCCATGGCTTTTTTAATTATCAGGGATATGCCATTGGCATGGAGACCGGAAGAAGCCACGCCTATAATGTGGTCACCGGGTTGCAAGCCTTTCCCTGTAACCAATTTGTCTTTTGGCGACACAATTCCCGTTACCGAACCGCTTAATGTGGCAATGGCCTTAACTGGCGGCTTGGGATTTATTAAATAAGTGCAGCTCGCTGATTCTCCCGCGGGCAGGGCCATACCGACTTCTTCGCAAATTTTTAGCAAGCCATTGGCGTAATCTTTTGCCCTTTTTTCGTCGCCATACCAGGCGCTTTCCGACGCTTCCAGTTGGTCAGTAAAAACCACGGGCAGGGCGCCTTGGGCAATGACATCGTTTACCACAATCAAAGCGGTGTCAATCGCGATGGCGTCGTAATATGTTTTGCCGGTATTTTCATACATCCATTCCGCGATCCAGTTTTTGTTGCCCAAATCTTCCTGGGTTTGGCACCAAATGTGCGGACTGGTGCCGCGATATTCAAAAACCGCCCCGTGGGCGTGAGTCGCATCTTCATTAATAAAAACGCCCCGCTTATTGGGAAATGCCAGGGTTTTTTTGCCGGCTTCTATCATGGCCATTTTAAAAGGCTCCATTACTGTGTAATCTACTCCGGCTTTGGCGTATTCGGATTTGGGCATTTGATTTCTTTTAAAGTTAGTCTATTAATAATATAGCAAAAAGACTTGGTCTTAACAAATTTTGGGGATTGTGGTAGAATTAGACGGTTATATTGCCTTATTGGAAGAGGAGGAAAAAGATTATTATGTCTGCGCAAGTCAGAGTCAGCCCGAGCGAGATTGCGGTTGATATAACCATCTTGCTTCGGAAGATGGAAATATTTCGTCAGTCCGGTGGTTTGACTGACATGCAGAACCTTCGGGTGGTGGAGTTTATGGACCGGTTCAGGGAGGTGGCCAGGGAGTTCAGGATGTATTCTGACCAACCGTTTTGCGCGGCCGTTGCGCCGTCGGTTCCGTCTGCTGGGGTTTTATCAGAAACCAGTCGACCGCACCCGGAATTGTTGGAGCCGGATTATCCGTAGCCTTTCACATCATCGGATATTGCGTGGCCCTACTAAAGACCGCCACTGTCGCTCTGGGCAAAGCCAAACGGGCGGAAGAAGTTTAAAGGTCGTTTTTTAACCTTTGCCTCCTTCCGCCCACTGTTTTTTAGGCAACTTAATAAGCATGTAAGCTAGTAAGCTTATCAGCTGATATGCTTATGAGCTTACAAGCTTATTATTTTTCCAAATACTTTTTATACCCTTCCTTTTCCAGTTTTTTGGCCTTGGCGTTAATTGCGGATGCCATATTTTTTTTGTAATTAACAAGCTTTTTGGCCAGTTCTTTGTCGGAAGTTCCTAAAATCTGCACGGCCAACAATCCTGCGTTTTTACCGTTATCAATTCCTACCGATGCCACCGGCACGCCGGGAGGCATTTGTACAGTTGATAAAAGGGCGTCCAGGCCGTTTAATTTCCAGTCAATCGGCACGCCGATTACCGGCAAAGTTGTATTGGCCGCCATTACTCCGGCCAAATGCGCGGCGCCTCCGGCGCTTGCGATTATTACTTTTAAGCCGCGATCAATGGCGGTCGCGGCGTATTCATGCGCCCGCTCGGGCGTGCGGTGCGCGGAGCAAACCGTCATTTCAAACTCCACGCCAAATTCTTCCAAGACCTTGGCGGCCTCGCTCATTACTTTTAAATCGCTGTCACTGCCCATTAGAATTCCGATAAGTGGTTTCATATAATTTTTACAGTGTAGTTAGCCCATTTATGGGCTGTTATTTAAGGACAGCCGATAAGTCGGCCAACTACATTTAGTTTATCATTTATTTAATTTTTTGATAATGGGGACCAGGCTTTTCAAATTATGGATTAAAAAATCCGGTTTGCAGGCTTTTAACCTTTTTGTGGAATTATAGCCTCCGGATAAAGCAACCGTGCGTAATTTTAACGCTCGGCCGATTTCGATTTCTTCACAGGTATCACCTATTGTGAGCACCTCTGCTGATTTGAGTTTATTGGATTTTAAATATTCCTTTAGCCTATCTTCCTTGTGTTTTAAATCAAATTGCCTAATCATTTCATCTTCGTGGCGGCCAATGACGTCAACAATATAATTTGTCAGTTTGAGTCTTTTTAATTGTTTATGTATGTCTGTAACAGAATGGTTGCTGTAGATTATAGATTCAATGTTATTGGCTTTAAGCCACTTTAAAAGCTGTCTGCTGCCTCCTCGGGTATGGGCCAAAGCTTCTTTGGGATTATAATGTTTGAAAAAAATTGCGGCAATCTCATTTTTGTTTTTTAAAATATCTTTTCGCTTAAAACCATTGACAACAAAATAATTAATGATGGGTATTGTAAATGTTTCTTGAAGACGTTTGAGGGGAACAGGATGCCCTCCCAGAAATTCCCATTGTTTGGAGGCCGCTCTCCACCAAATATTGGTGTCTGCGAGCAAAGTTCCATTCCAGTCAAAGGCGACGAGTTTAATCATAGAGAATAGAGATAAGAGAATAGTGATTAGGATAAGAACCCTCACCCTACCCTCTCCCATGGGGAGAGGGGGGTTTTGCAGATAATGATTTTGCCCCAATATCTTTTCTATATTGTATGCCGTCAAAGTGGATGAGTTTTATAGCGTGGTAGGCTTTACTTAAGGCAGACCGCAAATCATCCGCAACTGCCGTAACTCCCAGAACCCTTCCGCCGTTAGTCACTATATTACTATCTAGTAATATAGTACCGGCGTGGAAGATGACTATATCGTCGAGTTTTTCCGCTTCTTTGATGCCGGTGATGGCTTTACCTTTTTCGTATTTGCCCGGGTAGCCGCCGCTGGCTAAGACAATACAGCAGGCGGATTTTTTTGACCATTCTATTTTGATTTTATCCAGGTTTCCGTTTACGCAAGCTTCCAAAATATCTAAAAGGTCGGTTTTTAATAGGCGCATATAGCTTTGGGTTTCCGGATCGCCGAAACGGGCGTTGAATTCTATTACTTTGATATCAGAACCCTCACCCCTAACCCCTCTCCCAGAGGGAGAGGGGGAAACCGCCATCAATCCCGGATATAAAAGTCCGACAAATGGTGAGCCTAAATTTTTTAATCCCTCCAGCTCGGGTTTCACTATGCGCGATGAAACATCGTTCATCATCGCCTCGCTAACCCACGGCACCGGAGCAATCGTTCCCATACCGCCGGTGTTGGGGCCGAGGCCGCCGTCGTAAATAGGTTTATGGTCTTGGGATGATGGTAGTAATTGAAAATTGTTTCCGTCGGAAAACGCGTGGATGGAAAATTCTTGCCCTTGTAAAAATTCCTCAATGATGACTTCCTTGCCGCTGTCGCCGAAAATTTTATTGAGCATTACATCCTGTAAGAACTTTTTTGCTTCATCAAGCGTTTTGCAAACCGCCACGCCTTTGCCCAGGGCCAGGCCCGAGGCTTTGATGACAACGGGTTTGTGTACCTCTGTAGGGGAGGGTTTGAAACCCTCCCCTACACCGGCAAACCAATTTTTAATATATGTAAAAGCCTTTTCGTAATCATCAAACATTTTAAACCCCGCCGTCGGAATACCCTGTTTTTTCATCAGCTCTTTGGCAAAAGCCTTGCTGGCCTCTATTTGCGCCGCGGCCTTGGAAGGTCCCCAAATTTTCAGCCCGCGCTTTTTGAACTCATCCACAATACCCAAAGCCAAAGCATCATCCGGCCCGACCACGGTAAAATCAATCTGATTTTTTTGAGCAAAATCAGCCAAAGCTAAAATATCGTTCGCACTAATCGGAACATTTTCTCCGACAAATGATGTGCCGGCGTTACCCGGCGCGATATATATTTTTTCCACGCGCGGCGACTGCTTAAGCTTCCAAGCCAAAGCGTGTTCACGCCCCCCGCTGCCAATAATTAAAATTTTTTCCTTCATAATTTTCCGAAAATTAATTTTCTCCCGCCGTTCTAAGTCGTTCTAGATATTTTAAGGCAAGTTCTCTTTTTGCGGGTTCTAGTTTGTCTATTGCTTTTAAAAAGTTGCGATTTTCGGTAACACAAGCGTGATAGAAATCATCGATGTAAAATACCCCATTTTTACTTTTCATAAAATTAAACAAAGCCTGGTCAACGAGGACTCCAAGTTTAGATAATTTGTGGATAATTATTAAAGCCTTAGCTCGGCTTAAAATGTGGTATTTTTCAACTTCTTCACCCGATATTTTATCTACGATTATGGTTTTTGGCTGGCTTGTTGCCAAATGAATATCAGGTATGTTTTCAGGGAAAAGCAAATGTAAAATTTTATTAATATAGAACCTTTTTTTTGCTTGTCTGGCTTCTTTTTCCTTATTATCCATATCGGTATGATGGAAAATGCCGATAGCTTGTTCAGGATTAGTTTTGTTTTGTAAGACTAGTTTTTTGCTACCTTTGCCCAATGTATTTGTCTTCTCTTGGCTGTCGCGCATTTTTTTTATATGTTTAGCGAACCATGTTTCGTTTTGTTGCGGATTGCGTTCAGTTGTTGTTTGTTCTATTGGCGGGTTACCTTCTGGAGTTTTTTGCATAAAATAGTAATTATAAAAATAAGGCTGCGATGAAACCTAAGACCCCGAAAATTAATCCGATTAACGCTCCTTTGGTCGGCAGTTGGCGGGTTATGGTGTAATTAGTAATAGGCTCGGCTATGAGAATTGAGGTAAAAGACACAACGCTGACAATCCATATGTTTTTAAAGTTTTTTAGGCCGAGCATATAACCCGCCACCAGCAGAATTGAGCCCAAAAGCATAATCGGGATAACGCGGATAAAAGTTTTTAAAAACGCATTGTTGTTTATACCAAACGCCTTGGCCCCGATAATTTCCGACAGAATCGCGAAAGTTTCTCCGGTAAAGATTATTATAATGGGAAGTAATTTGCTCATTTTTACTAATCACATTATTTAACGGCCGTTGAACAATGTGATTGTTTACTTTATGGTCAATTTTTGCAGCACGTCCGTGTACAGTTGGTTTTCTTTTTCCTTCAGCCGCTTGTATAAAGATTCCACTGTGTCATCGGGCTGTATCTTTTCATACGTTCTCCCCAGAACCGGGCCGAAGTCAAAGTTTAGGGTTAGGAAGTGGATGGAAGAGCCGGCAAAGGTGGCTTTGTGATTTAAAAAATTCGCGATGGCTTTATCGGTTAAAAGGCCTTTGTTCCAAAGGCCGTCTGTACCGTCCGGATTTTTTACAGCACCTTCGGCATTATCGGGAATTAATCCCGGATGCAAGTTTAGTATCCGATTGGAAAAAGCCAAAATCACTTCGTCTAAAATAATTTGCTTCCAGCCGGCCAGACAAATGTAGTCGGGGTTTAATTTTTTTAGCAGAGGGAGCAAATCTTCTTTGCGCGGACAGATTTCTATCGGCAGATTATGTTTTCTTGCCCGTTCCAACCCCGGCGCATTGGCTTTGTCGGAAATTACCGCCGCAATATCAGCTTTGATTTTTCCCGACTCCACGCCGTCAATTATGGCCTGAAGATTTGTGCCGGTACCGGCATTTGAGATAAGGACAACGAGGTGCATAGTGTATTGACATAATTTAAATAATCGACGAAATTGACAAAATTATTGGGCCCATTAATTATGCTCAATTATGTCAATTTTGTTCAATTAAAAAAGTGCTCCCTCAGGCTTTACCTGGCTGTAAGACGGCTGTTTGACATTGGCTTTTTTTTCGCCCAGGTCAATGGGGTAGTTGCCGGTAAAGCAGGAAGTGCAGAATAAATCTTCCGAAAGTCCGGTGGATTCAATTAAGCCTTTAAGCGATAAAAAGTACAGCGAAGTGGCGCCCAAAAATTTCCGAATTTCTTCCACGGACTTGGCGGCGGCGATAAGTTTTTTTTGCACCGGGGTATCTATACCGTAAAAGTCCGGATATTTTACCGGCGGCGAGCTAATAATCATATGGACTTCGGCGGCCCCGGCATCAAAAATCATTTTTACCAGCTGGCGGGAAGTGGTGCCGCGCACAATGGAGTCGTCCATTACCACGACTTTTTTGCCTTTTAAAACTTCGGGCAGGGGAGTGAGTTTTAATTTTACGCCTAAGTCCCGGCTGTGCTGTTCGGGCTGGATGAACGTGCGGTGGATGTAGCGGTTTTTTACCAGGGCCATTTCCAGCGGGATGCCCGAAGCCCGGCTGTATCCGGTGGCCACCGGCATGGCGGTTTCCGGCACCGGCACAATAATGTCGGCTGTTACCGGAAATTCCTCAAAAAGTTTTATGCCGCAATTTTTTCTGACTTGGTAAACCGACTTGCCCAGAATTTGGCTGTCCGGCCTCGCGAAATAAACAAACTCAAAAATATCAACTTTGGTTTTGGCAGGTTCAATTTGCACGGATTGCAAACCGTTTTTATCTATAATAACCATTTCGCCGGGATTGACTTCGCGCAAAAAATCCGCGCCCACGGTATGGAAGGCACAGGTTTCGGAAGCCACCACGTATCCCGATTTATTTATGGTTCCCAAAGAAAGCGGCCGAATGCCAAAGGTGTCGCGCACGGCCACCAGGGAGTTTTTGGTTAAAATTGTCAAAGCAAACGCGCCGGTAAACAGCGGGTAGGCTTTTATGGCCGCTTCTTTTATGGAAAGACCGTGCTCCAAATAATAAGCCAGAGCTTTTGTCATCAGGGTGGAGTCACTGCAATCGTCGGTGGCAATATCTTTTTCTTCCAAAAACTTTTTTAGATTTGCCACGGACGGCAGGTTTCCGTTGTGAGCCAGCGCAATTAAATTATCGCCAACTAAAATCGGCTGGGCATGTTTAATATGGCTGCCTTCGGAAGTGGAGTAGCGGTTGTGGCCGATGGCAATATGCCCTTTTAGGTTTGTGATGGTTTCCTCGCTGTAAACCTGCGTGACCAAACCCATATTTTTGTAGCACTCAATATGGTTGCCGTCGGCTGTCGCGATTCCGCTACTTTCCTGGCCGCGGTGCTGGAGCGCGAACAAACCGTAAAACGCCAGCCTTGATACGTCAAGGTTTTTCCCGTAAATTCCAAAAACCGCGCATTTTTCTCCTAGGTTTTCCATATGATTCCTACGAACTTACGAACTAAGCGAACTACGAAAAATAAATTCTATAAAGGGTGGGGCGGCTGTTTGTCATCGTAGAGCTTCGTGATGAGGACAGCCGCCGGTTGGCGGAAAAATTCATGACGAGTGTACAAGTGCTGAATCCTCCCGCATGTTGTGTCCGGTTTCCCACAGGTCGTGGTACACCGAAAGTTGGGAATAGGGATTTTTGGCGTTCTTAGCGGCCAATAATCCTCGGCGGACAACTTCGTCCTGATCATGCGCCATCACATCGTGGGGCGCGTTTCGTATTTCCATGCTGTACGGCATGGAGCACCTCCTTATTCATCATTCTGACTGCATCTGAAGGATTATTAAGGGATCCCTCGGACGCACTCGGGATGACGCCGAAGATAGATTGCTTAAAGAGCGTATATGTTTAGTTTGTAGTTCGTACCGTTCGTAAGTTCGTAGGGGTCAACTAAAGTAGTTGACAGCGTTTTTAAAAATTTGTAATCCCGGGCCGAATTTGGGGAGGGGCTTGCCCGCGCGAATCAGTTTTTCTTTGAGCAGCGGCCAGTTGGGGAGCTGGGTAAAAAACATCGCGCGTTCGGGATGGGGCATTGTGCCTAATATTTTTCCATCAGCTGATGTGAGCATCGCAATATCCAAAGTGGAACCGTTGGGGTTTGGAATTAAATTTTGGTAGTTGCACATTTCGCCTTTATAGTATACCGCACCTATCATTTTTTGGCTTTTGATGGATTTTAGGGTCTCATCGTCGGCCATAAATTTGCCTTCGCCGTGGGCGATGGGAAGGGAAAGATGCTGAATGTCCTTTATCCAGGGGCTTTCCGAGGGTAACCCTCGGTTCCGGGTTTTTCTTCCTCCGAGGGTTACCCTCGGCATGTGCAAATCCACCCACCGGTCAGTGTAGCGGTTGTTGTCGTTAAAGGCCAGCACTCCGGGAAGCAGTCCCAAATTGGTTAAAATCTGGAAGCCGTTGCAGATCCCAATAACCAGTTTGTCTTTGGCGGTAAAATCCAAAAGCTGTTTTTTTAAATGATTATTCAGTTTGTTGGCGTAAGCGCGGCCCGAGCCGATGTCGTCGCCGTAGGAAAATCCGCCGGGTACGGCAAGAATTTGGTACTTTTTTAAAATGTTTGGCCTCTCGATCAGATCGTTTATATGTACGATGTCTGCTTGTCCTCCGGCAATATTAAAAGCAAAGGCTGTTTCGTCTTCACAATTGAGTCCGTAGCCGGAAAGAACGATAATTTTTGGTAGTTTTGTCATATGATACTGATATACGGATTTGAATACTGATGATACGAATAATACTGATTCTTACTAATATGGCAGTGGGTTAGTATCCGTATTATTAGTATCATTCGTACCCATCAGTATTTTGGTATCTAAAATTCTTTAAATGTGGACCGATAAGCTTTTAATGCATCAGTAATTTTTAAATTTACAATCTGTTTTTGACTTTTATCGGTAATGGTCAAAACTGGTTTGGCGGTGATTTTTCCGATCCTGGCAAAAATATTTTCTTTCATCAGCTTTTCAAATTCAGCGGCGTTTTTTGGCGCCACGCTCACCAAAATCCGCCCCTGGCTTTCGCTAAACAGCGCCTGGTAATTTTCTTTCCATTCGCCCGTCAAATCCGCGAGGCTGATTTCCGCTCCGAGCAGGCCGCCCATAAGTTTTTTTATAAGCGCGACAATCAACCCGCCGCGATTTACGCTAATGGCGGAGGCGATTAGATTATTTTGGTTGGCCTCAAATATGGTTTTGTAGAGTTGGTAGTTTATGGAAGAGTTGACAGAGGGAATTTGTTCTTTGTACTGCAACCTCTCCCCGGCCCTCCCCTCAGAAGGGGAGGGGGCCGTAAATCGCGCGTACTCGCTCGCGCCAAGTTCATTATCAGTGCCGCCTAATATATAGAGGAAGTCGCCGGGGAGTTTGGCGTCCAGACTGACTATTTTTGAGGAATCCGGGACAACGCCGAGCGCGGAAATCAGCAAAGTCGGAAGAATCGAAATTTTTAGCGGCTTGCCGGTTTTATCAAAGCCTTTAAAATCGTTAAACATACTGTCTTTGCCGGAAATAAACGGCGTGCCGTAAGCCGTGGCAGTGTCGTAGCAGGCGCGGGCCGCTTCTTTTAATTGCCACAGCCTTTGGGGATCCTGCGAACTGCACCAGCAAAAATTATCCAGCAAAGCCAAATAGTCGATATTTGCCCCGGCGGCAACCGCGGCGCGCACGGCCGAGTCAATACTGCAGGCCGCCATATCGTATGGGTTAATTTCAGAATAAGCGGGATGCAAACCGTAAGAAAGCACCAGCGCTTTTTTGGAATCCAGTACAGGCTTTATTGCCGCGGCTTCGGAATTTATTTTGCCGCGTCCCTGCAAAGGTTTTAGCGCGCTGCTAGCTCCGACTTCGTGATCGTATTGCTGGCTAATAAATTCATTCGAGGCAATATTCGAAAGGGAGAGGAGTTTGAGGATTTGATCGGAAAAATCTTTCTTGTTTACCCCCTCCCTAGCCCTCTCCCCAAGGGGGAAGGAAGTGTGTTGCGTGCTTTGGTGTTTTATTGGACGGCCGTTGTGCAAAAATTCCATATCCATATCCATTACGACATTTTTTCCGTATTTGATAACGCATCTGCCGGAATTGGTAAACTGCCCGACAGCCGTGGCTTCCACTCCGCGCGCCTTCATCAGCTTTTCAAATTTTTGCCATTTATTTTTTGGCACGGCCAAGACCATGCGCTCCTGCGACTCGCTAATCCAAATTTGCCACGGCGCCAGTCCGGGATATTTTAGCGGCACTTTATCTAAATATACTTCGCACCCCTCGGACTGTCCGGCCATTTCACCGACGGCCGAAGAAAGTCCGCCCGCGCCGCAATCGGTTATGCTGTTGTATAAATTTTGGCCCCGGGCCTCTTTAACTACGGCGTCGGAAAGTTTTTTTTGGGTGATGGGGTCGCCAATCTGCACGGCCGTGGCCGGGCTGTCTTTATCGAGACCTTCGGAGGAAAAAGTCGCGCCGTGAATTCCGTCGGCCCCCACGCGCCCGCCAATTGTTACGATTAAATCTTTAGGCTTGGCTTTTTTTTGCCACGACAAGCGTTCCCCGATTTTTTTTGGGCTTAAACCCAAAGTGCCGGCGAATACCAGCGGTTTGCCTCGGTAGCTCGGGTCAAAATTCAAAAATCCCAGAGGAGTGGGAATGCCGCTTTGGTTGCCGCCGGCGTTAATTCCGGAAACCACGCCGTCCATAATCCTACGGGCGGATAACATTTGACTGTTCGTGGTAGGGGAGGGTTTCAAACCCTCCCCTACGGGTTTTGATCTGTAAAGAATTGTTTTGTCGTTTGGGTCGGCCAGGCAAAATCCGTAAAAGTTGGCAATGGGCTTGGCTCCCAGGCCGAAGCCTAAAATGTCGCGGTTGACGCCGACAATGCCGGTTATACTGCCGCCAAACGGATCTAAAGCGGAAGGCGTGTTATGTGTCTCTACCTTGTGGCTGACAATATGGTCCTTGTCAAAAATTATGGCTCCGGCGTTATCGGTAAATACGGAAACGCAAAAATCTTTCCGACCCTTTTGTTTGCGAATTTTTTCCGTCGCGCCTTTAATGTAAGTTTTATAAATCCCTTTGTCCAGTTCGTCCATCGGGTCGGCAAATATGGTGTGTTTGCAGTGCTC
The DNA here is from genome assembly GCA_964592725.1 of uncultured Candidatus Saccharibacteria bacterium. Taxonomy (GTDB): domain Bacteria; phylum Patescibacteriota; class Doudnabacteria; order UBA920; family UBA920; genus PALSA-1336. The sequence goes on from CAZQFQ010000033.1 coordinate 14,729, forward strand.
GCTCCAGGTTTGCGCCAAAGTTTCGAGCTCCACATCGGTCGGTTTTCTTTTGAGTTTGCTAAAATAATCGCGGATAACTTTTAATTCCTCCAGCCCCAGAGCCAAAGGCCCGCGGCGGTTGGGTTGCTCCCTCCCCTTTTGAGGGGAGGGCCGGGGAGAGGTTGTCTCCTCAATCCCCAATTTCCCCAACTTTATCAGCTCTTCATCAGCGATATCCAAATCCACCCTGCTGACCTTGGATGAAGCGGAAAGTTTTACTTTGGGCGCTACTGCATCCATCCCGCCGTCTTGTTTAAAATCTTCAAAATTCTTAACAGTTGCTCTTTGAATAAGCGGATTGTAAAGACTATTGGCAATTTTTTTGATGTCGGCTCTCATTGCCCCCTCTCCCTTTGGGAGAGGGCCGGGGTGAGGGTTTTTTGTCTGTTTTTTTTCAAAAGAAATAAAAAACACCTGGCTGGAATATACATTCTGCCCTGGTTTAAATTTAATCTTTGCCCCGTCGGCCAAAGTTTCTCTGGCCGTGTTGCCGACGTTGTCGGTTACTCCGGGCAAAAATCCAATTTCAATCGCGTAATCGAATCGTTTCGGCAAAAAATCGTTTGCGGGCGAAATGTTAGTCTTCGACCTTGTGGAGAAGCTAACATTTCTTTTTTGATCGGATGATGCTTCCTGCATCAACGGATTAGCCAAAAGCATTTTGGCTTTTTCCGTTTGTTTTTTGTCCGGCTTGGCATCAACGGTATAGCAATCCGCCACGCGAACAGCCCCTATTTTATTTTTGAGCCCCAGGCCTTCAAAATACTTTTTCTTTGACTTGGCCCGGGCGTCGGGGATGGTGTACTTTACGTAGATGCGGAGCATTTAGGATTTATGATTTAGGATTTTAAATTTGTGATTTAAGCGCAAGATAAAAATTTCCAAAATGTCTTAAGAAAATGGGCCATCCGGCTCTATTAACCGCGGTGCCTTTCACCTGCAGTTTAGCGCGAAGTTAGGGGGGAGTCAAATTTATTATATTAACAAAAAACCGCCTAAAGCGGAATGGAAAATTAGAATCGGGGGCAGCGGTTCTCTAAAGAAATGCAGTGTGAACTGCCCCCGGGGTAAAACAATGCCAGTGGGTGTGCTGGCACAAAGCATAGCCGTACAGAAACCGAAAGTCATTCCAACCGGAAGTGTGCGCATTCCGCGCGACTGGCAAAAAGCTGTGCCTAGTCAATTTTTCCGGTCTTGCACGCTTTCGTACTAACTGTCTCTGTCAGGCCATCTGACCCAAAAGTTTTTTCTGGGTGGCTACTCCTCCTATTGTTGGATCAATGATGATCCTGCCCCTTCTGGCAAAGGGGGTGATGCTTTTGCGACGTCCCCGGTGCGTGAGTGGTAAGATGGGGTGGGTGCCAGTTCCCAGCCCAGAGACTTGCTAGCGAGGCGGAGTAACATCCGCATCAACAGGGGCCACAGCCCCCCTACTAGATGAGGGTTCCTTTCGCATAAAATCTATTTTACTCTTGCTAAAATGTTTGTTAAGGGAAAGTTTTGAAAATAAAAAAAATGGAACCCCCAGAGGTTCCTTGCAATTGAGTGGCCGATTGGCCGAATCTCAAATCGCTTAAACTTGGGGGTTCACACGCGTAAACACAAGCCGGTTTGCAGTCCCGGCGGCGCCCGGACTAGTTGATGGCGGTGTTGTTCGCGTTCCCGACGATCGCTTCGCCTTGGTTATTGTTGTT
>CAZQFQ010000034.1:0-14670 GCA_964592725.1 uncultured Candidatus Saccharibacteria bacterium
CGCTTAATTTTAACAGAGAATGCCGATATCACCAACTAAAAACCGAACGGTATCCATCACGTAAGTGCCGTCAGACAAGAAGGTAACAAAATTACTGTAACCCATAAAAATGGCGAGGCCTATTATTATATTGAACAATAAGGGGCTAATATATTTTCGCTGCTTCCAATGTTAAACTTGGCATATAAAACCGTTCTCCACTCGTCCAAAAGTTTCTAACCCCAGCCATAATCCCGCTCCACAAAAAACATCATCAAAAGATGATGTTTTTTGTTTTTAGAAACTAGTTTGCTTTTTATAAGATTTAGGCTAAACTTATAAGAGAATTAAGATTATTACAATTTTTATGGTTACGCAACAACTTTTGGATTACATAAGCAAACAAACACAGGCGGGAAAAAGCAAAGAGGAAATTAAAGCGGCGCTACTCGCGGCCGGATGGCAGGCAAATGATGTTGAGCAGGCGTTTTTAAACCCGACCGGCGTTCCGGCACCGACATCCGATGCTCTCCCAAAATCCCGGCAAATTCTAAAAGAGTCCTGGGCGATTTATAAAAACCGATTTAATACCTTAATCACCATTACCCTAATACCCACGGCTATCTATTTACTATTGATCCTGATAATAGGAGGCAACCAAAGTTCCGGCCAAACCCGACTGAGCGGTTTGGGGACAATAGGAATCATTTTAGGAATTATTGCGGCAATACTTATTATTTACCTCTATATTTGGGGGTCTGTATCAACCCTATACGCAATCAAAGACCAAAGCCTAAATTGGAAAAATTCTTATCTACAATCACAACATAAAATCGGCGCGTACTTTTTAACGGCGCTACTGTTCGGATTGGCGGTAGCGGGCGGATTTATTTTATTGATAGTACCCGGCATAATTTTTGGATTATGGTTCAGCCAATCGCCGTATGTGGTAGTTGAAGAAGGCCTGACCAACAGTGCCGCGCTTAAAAGAAGCAAATACTATGTTAAAGGCAGAATTGGGCAAATTTTTGGGAAGCTATTTTACGTTGGGATTGTAACTCTTGGATTATTCATACTACTATCCATGATTTTGGCAATTATTGCCTCAATTATCGGTATAAAATATACCGACATTTCATGGATAAACAGCATTTTTTCACTAATTTGGACCCCATTGGTTACCGTTTACGGCTATCAGGTTTACAAATACTGCAAGTCGACAAGACCATAAAGTAAAATCTTACTTAAAAAATCCCTTTTAAACAAAGGATTTTTTATTGCCCATTTTCCAAGTAAAATAATGTCTTTTGTTTTACTTAAGCCATTAAATGGCCAAAAGGTCTTGAAAATAGTCGCCATAAGGCGTATACTTACTTAGTAAGGTGCTTTGTAGCACTTTTTTATTTAGCCCAATAAGGCTTATTAAAGAAGCTTTTGCGGGAACGGCTGAAGTCCCTTAATCGCAATCCTTAAATTGATTGATGCGAAGCAGGGACGGTCCAACAGTCGCACTTTAACATAATGTACTTTCCCGAAAATTCGGGACAGGGGAGAAAGGAGTTTGATTTAAAGAATGAAAGCTCTTTTAACTCTCAAGTCTGCCATAGATCATAGCTCCTTTGTCGGCATTATCGCTTTGGTCTTGCTAACTCCGATGTTACAACCGCAGTTGGCATCAGCTGCCGCGCTTCAGACTTCAGAGCAATCACCAGCTCAAGTTTTTGAAATCAACGTCTCGGATCCAAGCTTGCTTGGCTCCGCTCCAAAACAAAATAACAGCCAAAATTCCATAACTTATAATGACATCCAGGTTGCGGACCCGTTAACGGTTAATTTGCAGGCTTTCCTGCAAGACCATAATTCGCCGCTTCAAGGGTATACCGGCCAATTGCTTTCGCACAGTAACTGGCCGACTATTGTGGCCATCAGCTTTGTAGAAAGCAATATGTGCGCGCACAGCGTCTACAATAACTGCAGCGGCATTGGCGGCCAGGAGTATTTGAGAAAATACGACAACTACGGCCAATGGATAGACGATATGAGCAATGTCTTAGCAACCCGGTATAACGGATGGTCTTTGAAAAAAATGGACGGCATTTACGTACAGCCATACAGCTACAACTGGAGAATAGGTTCGGAACAAATACTGAACCAACTCACGGAATTGCAAAAATTCTCCGATTTGGAAAGGGCGCAGATAGCCCAGGCTAACTCGCTTACACAGCAGTCAAACCAGCAGTTGGCGACCATAGCTCAATAACAATTACAAAACCCTCCCCCACATTAATGTGGGGGAGGGTTTTAGTTCAACTATGGTGCCCAGGGAGGGACTCGAACCCTCAATCCCTTGCGGGCGGGAGATTTTAAGTCTCCAGTGTATACCTGTTCCACCACCTGGGCTTGTTATTTATCTCTCGACTTCGCTCGGGGCATAAAATCTGCTAGGCAAATTTTATGGAGGTGCAGATGGGAATCGAACCCATGCATTGCGGTTTTGCAGACCGCCGCGTTACCACTTCGCCACTGCACCAAGTCAATAACAGCTTTTTAATTTTACTTGAAAATGACTTTTAAATCAAGATTTGACAAACCTGGCGGTTGGTGTTAAATTATGTGTAATATTTAATATTTTTAGAGAGGTGAGAACAGACAACAGACACACGACCATTACATCCAAAACCAGCAAGTCAATCCAATGGCTTAATTCAATGTAAACGGATTCATTTTGAATCGCGTTTTTTTGTTATAATTTAATTCGGCGTTATATCGCGACCATCACCTCTCGGCGTCATTCTGAACGAGTGCATCCGAGTGAAGAATCTCAAACTAAAAAAAGGGATCCTTCGGATGCACTCAGGATGACGCCATAAGGAGAAAGGCCAAAAAATGACCAAAGCAAAATTTAATCACAAAATTTTAATTATCGGTTACGGCTCCGTGTCGCAGTGCACTTTGCCGATATTGCTGGATAAGATTGATGTCGCTCCGGGCAACCTTACCATAATGGATTTTGAAGACAAGGCCGCGGCGTTAAAGCCGTTTACCGACAAAGGCATTAACTTTGTTCGAAGCCGTATAACGCCGGAAAATTTAGGCTCGGAACTGGCCAAATACACGGACAACGGCGGCTTGGTCATTGACCTGGCCTGGAACATTGGCGCCAACGACATTTTACAGTGGTGCCACGACAATAATGTTTTTTACGTTAACACTTCGGTGGAGGTTTGGGATTCAATAAGCGGATTGTTTAAGGATAGCCCGTTTGAAAAATCGCTCTACTGGCGACAAATGAAGCTTCGTGAAATGACAAAAAACTGGAAAAACGCGACCACCGCGGTGGTTGACCACGGCGCCAATCCGGGGCTAATATCACACTTTGTAAAACAGGGATTGGTTGATATTGCCAACAAAATGATTGCGGATAAAAAAGCCGCGGGCAAAGATAAGGAACAGCTTGAACAATTTATCAAGGACCGGCAATTTAACAAGCTTGGCCAAAAATTAGGCGTAAAAGTTATTCACTGTAGTGAGCGCGACACGCAAATTACCAACCGGCCAAAAGAGGTGGATGAATTTGTCGGCACCTGGAGCGTGGAGGGACTTCGCGAAGAGGGAACCGCGCCGGCCGAAATGGGATGGGGCACGCATGAGCAAAAACTTCCGGATTTGGCCAACGTTCCGCCTTACGGGCCAAAAAACCAGATTATGCTTTCCCAGATGGGCATTAACACCTGGGTCCGTTCCTGGATACCCGACGAAGAAATCGTCGGCATGGTCATCCGCCACGGCGAAGCGTTTGGACTTTCCGACCGTTTAACAGTATGGGAAGGAGATAAAGCAATCTATCGCCCAACCGTGCATTACGCCTATATGCCTTGCCACGAAACACTGTCTAGTCTCTGTGAATTACGCGGACGGAATTACGAAATGCAGTCCAAAGTCAGAATTTTGGAAGATGAAATAACTTCCGGCGCGGACATATTAGGCGCGCTCTTGATGGGACATGATTACAATTCTTGGTGGACAGGAAGCGATTTATCTATAGAAGAAGCCAGAAGGCTGGCTCCCGGACAAAACGCGACGACACTTCAGGTTGCCCTTGGCGTTCTCTCCGCCGTCCTTTGGATGTTTGAAAATCCAAAAATGGGCCTTTGCCTGCCCGACGATTTGCCCCATGATTTTGTACTTGATATCTCCAAACCCTACCTTGGCAACTTTATTTCCACGCCGTCGGATTGGACTCCGCTAAAAAACCGCAAAATCTACTTCAAAGAAAACCCGGCCAGCAAACCAGCAAAAGACGTTTGGCAATTTGAAAACTTTAAATTTATTCCATAAACCATCTATGGGCGTCATTCTGAGGAGTGCAGCCGACCGACTTGTCCGCCGAAGCTTCAGCGAAGGTGGAAGAATCTCTACCTCAAGGGGGTCCTTCGTCCCTCGGATGCACTCGGGACTCAGGATGACGCCAGCAACACAATGACACAAGAACACAAAAAATTACTATTGGAACTCGCGGCTAAGCAGGGGACGCCGCTGTTTGTGGTGGACCACGAGGTGTTGCGAAATAATTTTAAGGAATTTCGCGAGAAGCTTCCGGACGTCCAGCCGTACTTTGCCGTGAAGGCCAATTCCAATCCGGAAATTATTAAGACCATGTTTAATTTGGGCGCGAGTTTTGACGTGGCTTCAATTTTTGAGTTTAAAACCGTTTACAAATTTGTGGAAAATTTGTCCGACAAAGAAAAACAGGATTTTGTTTGGGATAAAATTATTTACGCCAACACCATCAAACCGGCTAAAGTTTTGGCCAAGATGAATCCTTATAAAATTTTAACTACCTTTGATAATATTGAGGAGCTCAAAAAGATTAAACAGCACGCTCCCGATGTCGGTCTGATTTTGCGGATAAGAGTGCCAAATACCGGCAGTATGGTTGAACTTTCTTCCAAATTCGGCGCAGAGCCCGGGGAAGCCGTTGATTTAATTGGCGAAGCTATAAATATGGGACTCGGCGTGGAAGGAATCAGTTTTCACGTGGGAAGCCAATGCAGTAACTTTGACAACTATATTCAGGCGCTGAATTTATCGTCCGGAATTTTTAAAGAAGCCAAACTTCGCGGTTTTGAAATCGGATTTTTAAATAAAGAGGATAAACGGATTAAAGTCTTGGACATTGGCGGCGGTTTTCCGGTGAAATATGATTCCGAGGCAAAATCCTTTACCGTTCTGGCCAAAAAACTTAATACGGAAATCAAGCGTATTTTCGGCAAAGAAGATATTCAGGTTATTGCCGAACCGGGGCGGTTTATGGTAGCCACGGCCTGCACCCTGGTCACCAAAATCATCGGCAAATCAATACGCGACGGCAAAACCTGCTATTATTTGGATGACGGCGTTTACCACACTTTTTCCGGCCAGGTTTATGACCACCAGCATTATCCGCTCCACGCGTTTAAGGACGGCGACTTAAAAGTCTGCGCAACCTTCGGTCCTACCTGCGACGCTTTTGATACAATCTCATTGGCCGATGAATTGCCGGAAGACTTGCAGATTGACGACCTTTTATACGCCGAAAACATCGGCGCATACACTTTAGCATCGGCTACCGATTTTAATGGTTTTCCGGTGGCAAGGGTCGCGCATATTAATCAATAAGCTTAGAGTTTTACACATTAAGGAAAGGGCCAGGCGGTCGGTAAAATTTGTTTTGCCTTACGCTTTGCCAACGCACGATGTTGGTTGTAGTAAAGTTTACGTAGGCAAAGCGCGGGGCAAAAAAATTTTACCGACCGCCCCAGCCCTGCGAGTAACAAGTAACTATTATCCCATGTCAAAAAAATCTAGCCAAAAGAAAAAAAAGAACGGCTTTAAAAAATTCTGGCGTTTGGGCATGGAAGAATTCAATACCCAGAATTTTGACATCAGCCCGGACGGCGAACTGGTTGTAAGGGAAGGCAACTACCAATACAACATTTTTGACATTGTAAAAAAATACGGCACATCCACGGAAATTGTTTTTCCCACCATCATTGAAAACCGCGTGCGTGATTTAATTGAAACCTTTAACGCCTACATTAAAATTTTGGGCTACAAAGGCAAGTTTTTTTACCACTACGCCATGAAGGCCAACCAAACCAAGGAATTTGTTTTGCCGGCCGTGGCCGAAGGCGCGAATTTGGACGTGGCCTCGGCCAATGAACTTTTTTTGGTCAAACGGATGATAGAGCAGGACAAATTCAACACAAAAATCCGCGTCATTTGCAACGGGCCGAAAACCGAAAAATATATTAGCCTGATTGAAGAACTAAAGAGCAAGGGATTAATTGTCATCCCAATTATTGAAGACTATAACGAATTGGAACGGATGGAAAAGTTCAAAGGCGAAGTCGGGATCCGCGTAAATCTGGACATTAAAGTCCAGTCGCACTGGGATAAAAAATTCAACCGCTTTGGCTTTACCGAAGAGGAACTGCTGAAAATCGGCAAAGTCAGGAACCTGTCCACCCTGCATTACCACATTTCCAAACAAATTGAAAACATCGGCGGGTTTATAAAACCGCTAAAGCGCACTTTGGAGCTTTACGCGCAGATGAAAGAAAAAAATCCCGGGCTGGACACGCTGGACATCGGCGGCGGCGCCGGCGTGCCGTTTGAAAAGAAAAAATCTTTTTACACCGGCCGGAGCTTAATTAGCCAAATAGTGCGGACCGCGAAAAAAGAATGCGACAAGCTCGGCATAAGGCATCCGAATTTAATTGTGGAGTGGGGCAGTTATGTGGCGGCGCCGGCGCAAATTACCATCTATAAAATTCTGACGGAAAAACCCGTGGGCAACAAAGGCAAAGTTAACTGGTACGTAATTGACGGCAGTTTTATGAATGATTTGATTGATACTTGGGCCATCCACCAAAAATGGCACGTGGTGCCGGTTAACTATATGAACGCGCGCAAGCTGGATAAAGTCTGGCTGGCCGGCTCGTCCTGCGACAGCGATGACAAATACACGGCCGGCGGCGAATATATTTTATTGCCGCGGCTGGCTGATTGTGACGAGCTATACGTGGCGTTGATGGATACCGGAGCGTATCAAGATTCGCTGGCATCCCATCACTGTTTACTGTCTTCACCTGCTAAACTTATTGCCCAAAATGGGGAAATAAAAATCGCCCGCAAACGCGAATCAGCCGAAGAAGTTGGAAAAGAATTTGGATGGTAGAAAATAATTAATTCTCTTTGGGGATAACCTATTTGGCAAGTTTTGGCTTAAACAGTATACTGGAGGTGGTTATAAAAAGGCTTTTGGGCTCTTAAAATAGGGCTTAAAGCTATCCGCCAAGGTCCAGGCGGAAATAAAAACTTAACGAAACCAAAACCCCGCTCTTTGATTGAAGATACCCTCCAAAGGCGGACAAAAAGGGGGTGAAAAACATGAAAGCTCTGCATATGATTGCCTGGATATTGGTAATAATCGGCGGCCTGGTCTGGCTGATAGTCGGCTTGTTTAACGTAAACGTCGTAACTTACCTCGGCGACACAGTTGCCAGAATTGTTTATGTGCTCGTAGGCCTTTCCGCTCTTTACGAATTATTCACCCACAAAGGCAACTGTAAAATGTGCGCGTCATCTTCTCCGATGATGCCGAACAAACCGGCCGGAATGTAATTGTCAGAAGTTAAAAAACCCTTCCAAAATTCTTAGGAAGGGTTTTTTAATTATCGGCATATCGGAAAATCAGATAATCGGATTGCCGTTTTTTATTGGCCTTCCGATTTTCCCTGCCCGCCATCGGCTGAAGCCTCAGTCGACTGCAGGCGGACGACTTCCAATTCGTCAGATTTTTCTTCAGTCGGTTTTTCTTCCGCGACTGATTCTTCGGCCTTTTCTTCTACAACTTTTGATTCAACCTCCGCGGTTTTATCAGCTGGCACTTCCGTCAAAGCTTTTAACGAAAGCCCCAAGCGGTGCTCGGCCGGCTCTATGGATATAATTTTAAATTCTTTGTCTTCGCCGGGTTTTAAAATCTCTTCGGCATTTTTAACGGCCTTGTCTGATAATTCCATTATGTGGCACAGTCCCTGAATGTCTTTGTCCAATTCCACAAATACGCCAAACGGCATAATTTTTGCCACTTTACCCTTTACAACTTGGCCGATCTGGTATTTTTTGACGGCTTCCAGCCACGGATCTTCCTGCAATTGTTTAATAGACAATGATACACGCCCTTTGTCTATGGAAATAATTTTGGCCGTAACTTTTTGGCCGACTTTGACAATATCTTTGGGGTTTTCAATTCTCTGCCAGGCAAGCTCGCTAATGTGTACCAAACCCTCCATTTCGCCGAACTTTACAAAAGCGCCAAAATCCACGACGCCGGTAATGGCACCTTCCACGACCATGCCGATTTTTAATTGTCCGAGCTTGTTTTCCATTTCTTTTTCAAATACGGCTTTTTCACTGACAATTAACTTTTCCTCGGCGGAATCCGCGGTAATAATTTGCACGTCAAACGGCTGCCCGATATAACTCTGTAAAACTCCCAGAATCCGATTTTTGTCGCCGTCTTCCACGCGCGGATAATGTTCAAGCGACAGTTGGGACACCGGCAAAAAACCCATCACATTATTAATTTCCACCATCAGCCCGCCCTTGTTAGCTTCCAAAATTTTGGTGCGCAAAACTTCCTTGCTTTCCATTTTTTCTTTCAGCGTCTGCCAGACCCGTTCCTGGCCGGCCTGCCTTAAAGACAATTCGGTAATCCCGTCCTTGTTTTCCGGCTCCAGAACGGAGACAAAAATTTTGTTGCCGGGCTTGAGCGCGGAAAGCGTGGCTTCGTCGTCGTAAAGTTCGCGGCCGCGGACTACACCGACGCCGTAGCCTTCCAAGTCCACATAGACTTCATTTTTTCCGACGGAGATTAAAGTGCCTTCCACCATATCTCCCTGTTTTAAAACTTTGATTTCAATTCCGCTTCCGAGCAAATCGCTCATAGTCGTGGCGGTAACCGCGGCGGCGGGAATTGCTTGCTTTGTTTCTTCTGGCATATTAGTTAGTTTTTCTTTAACCCAAATACTTTTTTGTGTCATCCCGACCGACGAGTGCATCCGAGGAGTGGAGGGATCCCTTAATTAGTATCTTGAAAAGGGATTCCTCGCCCAAATTACCAGGGCTCGTAATGACAGCGAATAAAAAACCAACGTTTTAATCGTTGGATAAATTAAAAAGAGTATTTCATTGATTAATTGTTAAAAAGCGCTTAAATAAAACTTATTTGGAGGTTAATGATTTTTGATTAATATAGCGCTTTGCGCCAAATAAGTATTGCTATTATAGCAGTTTGGCAAAAAAAAACAAGGGTCACGCGCTAGCAATAAGCACGTGACCCAAAGGCTATTTGCCTTCGTAGTCCTTGTGGAGGATCAACTGGTAAGCCGCCACTTCCCCGATGTTAAACTCCAACTCCTGCGGGTAGGCCTCTCTCAAAATTACGACACCGCCACTTTCGAACAGATGGTCTAGGCTTCCGGACAGTTCGACGCCACTCTTAAGGAGAACCCAAATACTTCGCGCTCCCTTCGGAAAATCGCCGTCTTTATTGCATCTTCCGGCGCAGCCGTCGCACCACAGGTCGGCCCACATCGATTTTTGCCACTTGGACAGTTGTAACTTCATCTTCTTCTTTGCAGCCATCTCAAATCTCCTTTCTAAGGAACGCCAATGGTTAGCGCCCCCTAGATTAGAAAATGAAACAGCCGCGTTGTCTAACGAGGCGCTTTTTCAAAAAATAAAGCTCATTTTTACATCTCACACCTCCTTGAAATCTAACAGCGAATAATATCATAAAAGACCCTTTAAGTCAACCGCTTCTACCCTTTTCTTTTTATCAAAAATCCGCTATAATTCCTTATATGCAAATACAGTATTTTGGTTTATCTTCGTTCAAAATTACCACCAAAGAAGCCACAATTATTACAGACCCGTTCCATAAAGATTCCGGATTGGTTGCTCCCCGGGGAGCGGCCGATATTTTGATTTTGGCGCAAAAAAACAGCAAGCTTTACTCGGCTGTCTCGGGCATTTCGGGCGAGCATTTTGACATCACCGACCCGGGCGAATACGACATCAAAGGCGTCACGGTTACCGGTATTCCGCTAAAACAGGAAGAAAAATATATTACGATTTTTTTGATTGAAGCCGAGGATATGCGCATACTCAACCTCACCCACATTAAGGATTTTAACTTAACGGAAAACGAATTAGAAGAACTGGGGGAAATTGATATTTTAATTTTGCCCGTAGGAGGCAACACCGTGCTTTCGGCCTCGGCGGCATCAAAAGCTGTAAACGAAATTGAGCCGAAAATTATTATTCCATCGCACTACAAAATGCCCGGGCTGATTATTGACGTGGATGATCTGAACAAATTTATCAAAGAAATGGGCGGAAAAAAAGAAGAAATGGAAAAGCTTACGGTTAAAAAGAAAGACTTGCCGGAAGAGGGAACGAAGGTCGTCGTGTTGGAACCATTGAGATAAATAATGAATCGAATCTACGAATCCCTACGAATAACGAATTCGTACTTCGTAGAGATTCGCAGATTCGTCTGGATTCGTGGATTCGATTAATGCAATTATGAGCTGGATCGACACAATCAGAAATAAGCCCCAGGCCGCGAAGATTAGACTTATGTGGATTATATCCATAATTGTCGTGGTGCTGATGATTGCGGTTTGGATAATAAGCGCCCACTTCCAAAAAAACGTAACCAAAGACACCTCGCTTTTCCAAACCATCGGCCAGGGAATCCATAATATTAAAAATAGTTATAAAAAATAGTCTATGGACTCAAGCGGGGAATATGAAAGACCAACAGAAAAAACACCCGAATTAATAAGAAATGAGGTTCTTTTAGAACTGGAAAAGCTCAAACAGATTAAAACCAAAATAGCCGATGCGCTAAAATGGCTAAATGGGAGCTTTAAACGGGAGACTTATAAATTATTGGTAGACGCGCAAAAAACACTTGACCAAGACGGGACTTCTATGGATAAATTTACCGCCCTAAACGAGGCCAGGCAAAAGGTAAACGTGGTCTTATCGAGATCAGTCGAAATCAAAAATCTGGAGCAATTTTCCCTTTCTGAATTTAAACATTTTCATACCTATTGCATGGCTCACGAAATCGCCGATTTTTTTAATCTTAGGCCGCTTAGACCAAATCAAAGAACCTTTAATTTACCGCTTTATCTTGAAAAAATTTCTAACGCCCAGGTTTTTCTTGATAGCTACATAAATAATACTCTTTTCTTTTTAACCTCGAAGCAGGAATCTCTAGATATAAAACCTTCGGCGGGCGATTTCGGTTCAAAAATGAGACATAAAGGCTAGCTTGAACAAGACCCTAGATAATTTTAATTAAACTGTATGCCCAAAGATTCAAAAGCAGAGTTAAGCACAGACATCGGCGAAATCAAACAGCGCGACATCCAAACGGAAATGCAAGAGTCGTATTTGGATTACGCCATGAGCGTAATTGTCAGCAGAGCATTGCCTGATGTCCGCGACGGCTTAAAACCCGTGCACCGGCGCATTTTGTACGTGATGCACGAGCTGGGACTGCGCCACAACGTCAAATTCCGCAAATCCGCGGCCGTGGTCGGCGATGTTCTTGGCAAGTACCACCCGCACGGCGACATAGCGGTTTACGACAGCATGGTCCATATGGCCCAGCTTTTTGCCATGCGCTATCCGCTGATTGACGGACAGGGAAATTTTGGAAGTATGGATGGGGACGGCGCGGCCGCAATGCGTTATACCGAAGCGCGTATGTCGGCGCTGGCCGAAGAACTGCTGGTGGATTTAGATAAAGAAACCGTGGACTGGCGCGACAACTACGATGCCACGCGCAAAGAGCCGGTAGTTTTGCCGGGCAAGCTGCCGAACCTTTTGCTAAATGGCACGCTCGGCATTGCCGTGGGCATGGCGACGGATATTCCGCCGCACAATTTGGGGGAAATTTGCGATGCCCTAATTAAACTTATCGATGACCCCGAGGCCACAACCGAAGACTTAATGGAATTTGTCCACGGCCCGGATTTTCCCACCGGCGGCATAATTTATGATGTCGCGGCCATTAAAAATGCTTATGCCACGGGCAAAGGCGGCATTGTCATGCGCGCCAAAACGGAAATTACGGAAAGCAAATCCGGCGCTTACCAAATTTTGGTCCATGAAATCCCTTACCGCGTCAACAAAGCCACGCTACTTGAAAAAATCGCCGAACTGGTGAGGGACAAAAAAATTGAGGGTATCAGGGATGTCCGCGATGAGTCCGATAAAGATGGGGTCCGGATTGTCGTTGATATCAAAAAAGACGGCCTGCCCAACAAAATTTTAAACCAGCTGTTTTCCTACACCCAACTGCAGGAGTCTTTTCATATGAATATGCTGGCTTTGGTGGACGGAATTGAGCCGCACGTTTTGAATTTGAAAACCGTTTTAGAGAAATATTTGGAGCATCGGCAAATTGTGGTCCGCAAACGCACGGAATTTGAGCTCAAAAAGGCCAAAGAGCGCGCCCATATTTTGGAAGGCTTAAAAAAAGCATTAGACCATATTGATGAAGTCATTAATACGATTAGAAAATCGCCGACCAAAGAAGAAGCCAAGGTTAATTTAATAAAGAAATTTAAACTCACGGATATCCAGGCCGACGCGATTTTGGAAATGCGTTTGCAAACCCTGGCCGGATTGGAACGGAAGAAAATCGAAGACGAACTAAAAGAAAAGAAACTGCTGATTGAGGAGCTGGAAGGTATTTTGCAATCCAAAAAGAAAATTTTGGGGATTATCAAAGGCGAAGTGGAAGATATGAAGTCGCGCTTTGGAGACGAACGCCGCACGCAGGTTGTTAAAAATGCCATAGGTAGTTTTAGCGCCGAAGATTTAATTCCGGAAAGCAACGTAATTATTACCATCACCAAATCTGGCTACGTAAAACGCCTGGCGCCGGACACTTACAAAACCCAAAGCCGCGGCGGCAAAGGAGTAATCGGCCAAAGCCTAAAAGAAGAAGATGTCGTGGACAAGTTGATTTCTTCAAACACGCACGACGATATTTTGTTCTTTACCAACAAAGGCCGCGTGTTCCAGACAAAAGTTTACGAACTGCCCGAAGGCTCACGGGTCAGCAAAGGCCAGGCATTGGTCAACTTTTTGCAACTGCAAAACGGGGAAACCACCCAGGCTGTTTTAACTTTTTCAAAAAAAGATCAGGATAAATTCCTGGTGATGTCCACCAAAAAAGGCCTGATTAAAAAAACCAGCCGGGAAGAATTTGCCAAAGTCAGACATTCAGGAATGATAGCCATTACCTTAAAAGGCGACGACGAATTAAAATGGGTGGAAACCTCCTCCGGCGAAGACCAAATAATGCTTTCCACGGAAAACGGGCAGGCTATTCGCTTTAGTGAAAAAGATGTTCGCCCCATGGGCAGAAATGCCAGCGGGGTTACCGGTATGCGTTTAAAGAAAGATGACAAAATTATCAGCATGGACATTATCCGCAAAGCAGTGGACGTAAAAACCTTGGAAGTGTTGGTGGTTACAGAAAATGGCCTGGGTAAAAAAACCGAAGGCCAATATTACAAAGTTCAAAAGCGCGGCGGTAGCGGGATTAAAACTTTAAAAGTTACTCCCAAGACCGGAAAAATTGTGAGTATGTATATTCTCAACAACTCCGAAGAACACGACCTGGTCATAATCTCCAAATCCGGCCAAACCATCCGCACCCCTCTAAACAAAGTCTCTACCTTAGGCAGGGCAACGCAAGGTGTGCGAGTAATGCGGCTGGATGAAGGCGACAAAGTAGCAAGCGCAACGATAATTTAAAATACAACAGCAAGGAAAAATTTTCACAGCCACGTAAAATCACCAACAGTTTGTTGGTGATTTTTGTGAAAAATACTAAAATTTTACCGCACTTTTAGGCAAACACCAAAAAAACAATTACAGCAGAACCCAAAATGGAAAACAGAACATGCCAGCGCTGGGCTTTGTCTTTATTGTCGTAAATAATTGCAATTATAAAATTCAAAGCTGCAAACAACAATAGGCAAACAGACAACATGGTGTGGGTGACAATTTCAGCCGCACTGTGAGCCGGAAACATAAAAAATAAACTTAGTACGGCTACAATGATGGTAATAATTTCAAGGCTCTTAAACATCTTATACCAATCATCGCGGTTTTGTTTTAAGACTCCTGCAACTTGTGCAGTACCCCCAAACAACAAACTGATTACCAAAGCCAGAAACGGCGCCATAAAAAGAATAAGGACGCCAATAGCAAAACCGACGCCATATGCAGCTTCCGGAGAGGTATTTTTTGATAAATAAACAGACAATCCTATAGCAATAGCTTCCAAAATTATTAAGGATATGACGAAAGATTTTAAGTACTTCATATATTGTGTTGAATTATTTTAATATATTATCTTGGTGGGCGTGCTAGGATTCGAACCTAGGACCCTCTTGGTATAAGCAAGATGCTCTAACCAGCTGAGCTACACGCCCTTATTTTTTATCAACTTAACATATTATAATTTAAACCTGTTAAACAATCAACCATTCTGGTACAATTGTCATTTAAAATTGAAAACCGGACTCCGTAAAGTTAAAAACCGGACTTTGG
>CAZQFQ010000035.1:0-14126 GCA_964592725.1 uncultured Candidatus Saccharibacteria bacterium
GTCAACCACGGTAAAATCGCCCAACGATTCGTTTACATCCGGCGGCAAAACCGCGATGCCCAAAGCCTCGCAGTCTTCTACTGCTTCATAAATTTTATCTTCATCGCCGCTCTCCGCGGTCATTAACGCGGCCATAAACTCCACCGGGTAATTGGCTTTCATATAGGCCGTTTGGTAGCTGACGATGGAATAAGAAGCCGAGTGCGCCTTATTAAAACCGTACGCCGCGAACGGCTCAATCCACGTCCAAATTTGTTCGGCTTTTTGGTGCGTCCAGCCCGAAGTTTCCATACATCCCTGGATAAATTTAATTTTTTGCTTGGCCATTTCCTCGGGAATTTTTTTGCCCACGGCCTTGCGGAATTTATCCACTTCTTCCCAGGTATATCCGGCCAAATCGTGCGCGATGGTAAGCAAATCGTCCTGATAAACCAAAACCCCGTGAGTGCGCGAAAGGATTTTTTCCAAAGCCGGGTCAAAATATTTTATAAGTTTGGGATTGTGCTTGCGGGCAATGTATTCGGGAATAAATTGCATCGGGCCCGGACGGTACAAGGCTATCATCGCCATAATGTCAAAAATGTTTGAAGGTTCAAGCTCGCGCAAATAACGGACCATTCCCGAAGAGCCCAGCTGGAAAACTCCGAAGGTTAATCCTTCCGATAAAAGTTTAAAAGTTTTCGGGTCGGGGTGGGGAAGATTGTAAATGTCAATTTTGTCGCCGCGGCGCTGTTTTACTAAATTGACCGCGGCTTCCAAAATTGACAGGTTGCGGATGCCCAATAAATCCAGCTTGACCACGCCCAAAGCTTTGCCGTTGGCGTTAACGTCCAGCGCGTACATATCGTACTGGGTAATAATTCTTTCGCCGTCCGGCTCTTTTTGCAAAGGCATATAGTCGGTAAGCGGGGTCGGAGTGATTACGATTCCGGCGGCGTGCATAGAGGCGTGGCGCGCGCAGCCTTCCAATTTTTTGGCGATTTCCAGAATGTGGCGCGTCTCGGGATCTCGCTCGTAAATATCCTTAAGCTCCGGACTTTTTTCCAGCGCTTTGTCCAAAGTCATCTGGAAGCCCTGCTTGCCGATGGGAATCATTTTGGCAATCTGGTCGCATTTGGAGTAAGGCGCGGCCAGCGCGCGGCCGGCATCCCTGACAGCGGCGCGCGCGGCCATGGTCCCAAAAGTGATAATTTGCGCGACTTTATCTTTGCCGTAATGCTCGGTAATGTAGCCGATGACTTCATCGCGACGATTATCGGCGATGTCCAAATCAATATCAGGCGGAGTTGGCCGGTGCATAGTCAAAAAACGCTCAAACGGCAATTCATAGTAGAGCGGGTCAACGTTGGTAATTCCTAATATCCGTCCCACAATACTGCCGGCGGCACTGCCTCTGGTATTGGTAATGGCGCCGATTTTGTGCGCGCCCTCAACCACGTCGGCCACCATCAAAAAATAAGTATCAAAGCCTTTTTTGCAGATGATGTTCAGCTCGTAGTCTATGCGCAGTTTGATGTCTTCGGGAAGAATCAGAGAATCGGATAAGTCGGATTTATCGGAAGCCGGATTTAATGAACCCTCCGATATTCCGATATTCCGATATTCCGATTTTCCGTACAAAGGCAAGGCCTTTTCGTAAGTAACTTTTTTTAAATACTCGGCCGAAGTCAGGCCTTGGGGAACTTTAACTTTTGGAAAATATCTTTGATCTATTAAAATTTCCAAATTGCACATATCCGCGACTTTTTGGGTATTTTCCACGGCCTCGGGCACATCGGCAAAAAGCTCCCGCATCCGTTCCGGGGATTTTAAGGACAAATCATAGCCGCGCATATCCAATCGGCCTTGGTCGTTAACCGTCCGGCCGGTTCCGATGCAAACCAAAACATCCTGCGCCTCGGCGTCTTCCGGATATATATAGTGGCAATCACAGGTAGCCACAACCGATAAGTTGTTGTACTTTGCCAGGGCAATTAATTTTTGATTCAGCTCCTCCTGTTTAGTATCACCGGATTTGCTATTTCTCTGCAACTCAATAAACAACCTTTCGGCTCCAAAAATATCCAAATATTTTTGCAAAACTTTTTGCGCTTCGCCCTCCGACTTGTTCATAACCGCGCGCGCGATTTCCCCGCGCTGGCAGCCGGACAAACATACCAATCCGTCTGAATGCTCTTTTAATAAAGCGAGGTCAATCCTGGGTTTGTAATAAAATCCGCGCAAGTGGGCCTCGGTCGTCAGCCAAATTAAATTTTTATAGCCGGCGTCGTTTTGGGCCAGCAAAATCAAGTGATGGTAGTCGGCGTCAACCTTACCGTCTTTTTCTTCCATGCCGCGCGGGGCGATGTAGGCTTCCAGGCCGATAATCGGTTTTATGCCGGCCTCTTTGCATTTATTATAAAACTCAATAACGGAGTACATTACGCCGTGGTCGGTCACGGCCAAAGCGGACATGCCGAGCTCTTTGGCGCGTTCAATAAGCGGGTCGATTTTAGACAACCCGTCGAGCAGGGAGTAATGGCTATGACAATGCAAATGGGCAAAATTCATGGAAATGAAATATTGAAATAGGGAAATAGGGAAATTGATGGAATTATCGAGCATTCCGCAAATTTCTCTGTTATTTTATTTCCCATTTCTATTTATCTCTTCATTATTTCTTAATTTCTTTTATTTCTATCAATTTCTTGTATCCATCATACCAAAATCCTCAAAACTTTGCTATACTAAAAACGTCAAAAAATCCAAACAAATCGACCGAATATGTCCCTACTTAAAGACGAAATTGAGCTAAATGTGCAGGAAGCCGAACTTTACGCCAAAAAAAAAGTAAGCCAGTTCCCTCCGATTTTAATCTGGCTTGTTGTTATCGTGCTTTTGGCGATAATCCCGGCTTATTACATTTCCAGGGCTACGGCGGAAAAAATTTGGCTCGCGCGCTACGAGCAGGGAGCTATAACCGCCAAGCCGAGTTTTACCAACCCGCAGGCGCCTACAACCACCGCGGTTACCCTGGTAAATTCCGGCTCCGGAGGCTTTGCCGCGGTGACGCAAATCAGCAACCAAAATTTGGATTTGTCCGTTGACAACGTGCCATACTCTTTTATTTTTTACAATGCCCAAAAACAGCAGATTTACCAATACCAGGGCACGCTGTTTTTGCTTCCCGACCAAACCAAATACATTACCGCGCCCACGTTTACCCCGACCGAACCGATTGCTTATGTAAATTTTCAACTGCCGCAGCCGCAAAATATACCCTGGCAAAAACGCATTGACATTCCCACGGTAAACCTTTCCACTTCTTTGCCGCAGACCTTTGAACAAACTTCTCCGTTGGCGTTTGTGGCGCAGGGAGATTTTTATAACGGCAGTCCGTATACTCTAAATAAATTACGCCTGACATTTGTGCTGTTTAACCAAAATCAAAATATTATCGGCGTCAGCCAACGCGACGAATCCACCGTGGCTCCGTTTGAGCGCCGCGCCTACAAACAGCTTTGGCCAAATATGACAGCCGGCAATTTGAGCAGTGTGGATGTTACCGCGGACACCGACACGTTAGACCCGGGCGATCTTTCCATACCCGCGGTAAATACCGATTCTGCGTCCGACTTAAGCCGTCCGGCCCCAGCCAAACAATAATTATCCTTAATCCATCATCCTTTACTCCGGTAAAAGATAAATGATTAGGGATGAAGGATAAGTCACTTGCTCTCCTTTCTCAACCGTTTTAAATATTTTGACGTCCCGCTTTTAGTCTGCACCCTGCTGTTGGTCGCGGCCGGTTTGGCAACGCTTTACGCCACAACGCTTTCTGATTCAAGCTCCGCGGTATTTTATCGCCAACTCATATTTTTGGGCCTGGGGCTGGCGGCTTTTTTATTTTTAAGTTTTTTTGATTATCATGCCCTGGCCAAAATTAACCGGGTAATTTACGTTGTGCTGGTCTGCCTGCTTTTATATTTAACCGTCTTTGGGTCGCTAATCCACGGCGGCAAACGCTGGCTTGATTTTGGCTTCACCAGCTTCCAGCCCGCGGAGTTCGTAAAATTGACGATTATTTTAGGGTTGTCGCGCCTGCTTTATTTAAAGCGGGGCCAAATCAATTCCTTTGGGACAATTTTGTGGTCTTTGGCTTACGCGATGGTGCCGGCGGTTTTAGTGGCGCTGGAGCCGGATTTAGGTTCGGCGATTATTATTTCCGGAATTTGGATCGGCATTATTTTAATCAGCCCCATAAAGAAAAAATATTTGGCGGTTTTGTTCGCGGCTTTTTTGATCGTCACCGGAATTACCTGGAAATTTGTGCTCAAAGATTTCCAAAAAAGCCGCGTGGAGGTATTTTTAAACCCCGGGCTTGACCCGCACGGCAGGGGATACAACGTGCGGCAGGCGACCATTGCCGTAGGCAGCGGGGAATTTACCGGCACGGGCCTCGGCAAAGGAGTGGAAAGCCAGAGCAAATTTTTACCCGAGCGCCAGACCGACTTTATTTTTGCGGCCAGCAGCGAAGAAATCGGTTTTTTGGGTTCAGCCAGCCTTTTGGCTCTGTATTTTTTTCTTTTATACCGCCTGCTTAAAATTATGAAAAACGCCAAAGACGACTTGGGTATGTATTTGGCCGGAGGCGTGTTTTTCTTTTTCTTCTTGCACGTTTTTATTAATGTCGCTATGAATATCGGGCTTTTGCCGGTTACCGGCATCCCGTTGCCTTTTGTTTCGGCCGGCGGCAGTTCTTTAATCGTCTGTTTGATGTTACTCGGCGTGCTCCAAAACGTTTCCATCCAGTCTAAGGCCTTGCGTTTCTGAAATAAATTGCTATAATAAAAACGAATGCATTGCGAAGGCTGCAACGCGAAGACAAAAGCGAATTCGCGTTTACATTCGCCTTATCTTATTCGCGATAAGTTCGCTTCTACAATATGCAAAAACCCGACTTCAAAAGAATAATCCAGTGGCTTGGCGTGATTTTAAAATGCCCGATTTGCGGCGCCAAATATAATATGGACAAAACCCGAGTTGTAGAAAGCGAGCAGGACGAGGTTTACGGCGAAGCCAGAGTGCTTATCCATTCCGACTGCAGTAAATGCAAAAGCTCGGTAATGTTCAACGTTGAAATCCGCGGCCCGGAAGTTTTTTCCGTGGGTATGGTCACGGACCTCACCGGTCAGGACAGCTCCAAATTCAACAAGCTCGGCCCCATTTGCGCCGATGACATTATAGGCATTCACCAAGAATTAAAAAACTTCAGGGGCGATTTTGTAAGCTCGTTTACTCAAAACAAACCAACAGAAAAAATAGTTTAACCAATTTTAATTTCGGCGTCATTCTGAGCCCGTTATCGGCAATAACTGCGGGGCGAAGAACCTCAACCATATTTTTAAACCCGGACATTTCCGGGTTTTTAAATATAAAAAATTAACCCGGTCGGAACGCGATGTTCCGGCCGGGTCGGCCTGTGAAGAGCCTTGGATGTGGTCGCCGATCAGTCGCTTTCGTCTTTAACGGTTACCAACAGGTGTCCGTTGGTCGAGCTGTGGTTGGAGATTGCGATCGACAGGCTTCGCCCGTCTTTATCCGCGAAGATGAGGTTGTGGGAGTAGGTGACCGCATGGCCTTGAGTCTTGTAAAACTCACCTACGCCTTTATTGACTTCCTCATCGCTGAAGACCGTGCCGTGGACGTCAGCGGTAAAATCCTCCAGCGCGTTAACCAAACTCAGAAGGGCGGCTTGAAACATTATCTTGGCGCACGTTTCGCAGCCGACTGCTTTGCCCAGGTGGTCGGTGTCGGCGCAAGTGGCGCCGAAAGTTGTGGAGAAGTACTCCTTGAGCGTGGGCTCGGGGATTGCCTCGTCCAGGAGCAACTCCAAATGCTGACGGATTTCGGCAATCGTCAGATCATCGAAATCAAAGAAGCATCTGGCGATTTGAGCCAGTTGGAAGCGCGCGTGCTGGGTGGGCCAAACCACCAGGCCTTCCAACTCTCCGAAGACGTTGCCGGGGACCAGCACGAAGTCCGGGAGACTCCGGACTTGCAGGAGCAACAACGTTGCTCTTAAGATGGTGATTCTGGAACGGTTTGCGTTTTCCCTCGGCAGGTGGCGATCGATGTGCTCAATCCAAACGCTTGCCGGCGGGGGTGCGGTGGCACTCATTTGTTTCTCCTTATAATTGTTCTCAAGCCATTGATACTAACCTAAAATAGCTGGCTTGGCTTATAGCTAAACATAATATACCCAAATAAACGGTTCGTCAATCGCGATTTTGCCAAACTCTTGCCAAAATACTGGCTTTTTGATATAATCATCAGGCAATAAATTTTAAAGTTTTGTGAGTAGGGGAGTAGTCATCGCCGATGACGAAAGCTGATGGGCAAAGCTACGCAAGGACAAAAATGGACAAACTTCAGTTAAATGCAAAGATTCGCGATTTAAAAACCGAGAAGCCGGGAAAGATGCGCAAAAACGGATTATTACCAGCTATTTTGTACGGCAATAAAGTTGCTACTTTACCGCTGTCAATAAACGCCAGGGATTTTGACAAGGTTCTAAAAAAAGCGGGGGAGAGCACAATTGTAGACTTAATTACCGACGACGGGAAAACCCATCCGGTGCTAATCCACGAATATCAAAAACATTATTTAACCTCGATACCCACGCACGTGGATTTTTACCAGGTCAGTTTGACGGAAAAACTCAAAGCCAAGGTCGCTTTGGAATTTACCGGCGAAAGCAAGGCCGTAAAACAGCTTGGCGGCGTGCTGGTAAAAGTTTTGAACGAAGTGGAAGTGGAATGTTTGCCGGCCGATTTGCCGCACAACATTGTTGTCAGTTTAGATTCCTTGGAGACTTTGCAGGATTCCGTTCACGTTAAAAATCTGACAGCGCCGACAAAAGTTAAAATTTTAACCCCCGGCGATGAAATGATTGTCAAAGTCCAGCCGCCCAGGGAAGTAGAGGCCGAGCTAACGGCCCCGGTTGTGGAAGACGTCAGCAAAGTTGAAGGCGCGGCAGAAGACAAGCCCGTAGCCGAAGGCGATGCCAAGGCCGGAGATAAACCTGTAAAAACCGATAAGCCCGTTGAGAAAAAAGAAGAAAAAAAATAATTCGTTTTTTAACTCCCCCGATACAATCGGGGGAGTTTTTTATATCGGCAATTTATCTGCTATACTTTATTTGCAATGCGTAAAAAGAAAAAAGTTTTGATTTTTGCGGTTTTAATTTTATTAATTTTGGGCGGCCTTTGCGCGGCTTATTTTTGTCACAGGTGCCTAAACGAGCGCCCTGATGCCGACGATTTAAACTACAAAAATACTTACAAACCGGAAGATTTTAAGCCTTTGGGTATCACGCCGTCGTCTGTAACGAACGGGCGAACGCTCACGCTGCCTATCTTAATGTATCATCACGTTGGAAACTTGCCGAGCGGGGCCGATAAAGTCCAGGCGGACTTGACCGTGCCAACCGCCAATTTTGCGTCCCAGGTCAAATGGCTTTCGGACAACGGATACAAAAGCATCACTCTAAAAGATATCTATCTTTTTAGTTTAGGCAAATTTACCATGCCAAAAAACCCCGTGGTTTTTACTTTTGACGACGGGTATTCGGATGTGTTTACAAACGCAATACCGATTTTAAAACAATACGGCTACACGGGAAGTTTTGGCATCATTACCCAAAAGCCGGGTACCACAGCAGGGGATAATGTCTACGCCTCGTGGCAAATAATTGCCCAAGCTTATTTAAGCGGCGAGGAAATTGTATCCCATACCCAAAACCATTTTGACGGCTCAAATCCCAAATTTACCGCGGACTACATTTATCAAAATCTTTCCGGCTCTGTGGCTGACATTAAAAAAAATCTTGGTTTTACGACAAATATTTTAATTTACCCTTATGGACATTACACCGACACTTACCTCGCGCAGGCAAAAAAAGCCGGTTTTGTTATGGGGATAACCGTGCACGAAGGAAATTTGCTTAATTTGGACAACCTGATGGAAATTCCGCGCGTCCGCGTCCACGGCGCGGAAACTTTGCAGGATTTTGAAAAATCGATAATAGAGTCTTGAAACATACTGCCCGAGGGTAACCCTCGGTCTTGGAATTTGCCCGGTCCGAGGGTTACCCTCGGCTCTCCTGACTCGCTCTAAATGTCACCGAATTTCGACGTAACGCCAAAAATTATTATAGTCTTTATAAAAGTTTATTTTTAATCCCGGCAGGGATTTTTTTATTAGCTTCGATAATTGCGCTTTTTGGCGTGGATCAAATTCAAGATAAACTAATTTGGGCTGATATTTAAGTTCGGCAATTTGTACCAGCAATTTGCGGATAACCATCAACCCCTTCTCTTTGGCAAATAAAGCCCGCTTTGGCTCAAATTTTAAGCCTACCGTTTGGGCTGACGAATTATTTTTCCACTCAGTCCAGCCATAGGGGAGATTGGCAACAATGATGTCAAAATTCCCCTTGATATTCTTCAGCAGATCACTTTTAACAAACCTTATTCTCCCATACACTGGAGTATGGGAGTTTTGTGATAACAAAATTTTAGCGTTTTGCCTGGCAACCCTTAAAGCCTTTTTGGAAACATCGGACGCCCAAAACTCCACTTTACGAGGGTTACCCTCGGAACATATAGTATTTGCTAGGGTAATAATGATATTTCCACTGCCGGTACCGAGATCAAGGATTTTGATCGGCGAATCGCGGAGCCCCCCTCTCCTTTTGAGGAGAGGGTCGGGGAGAGGTTGTTTCAATTTGGTATTACTGCAACCTCTCTGCCCCTCGTTGATGCTACTGAGGGCATCTCCCCTCAAGAGGGGAGAGCTCCGCAATCTTGCCAAAACCAAATCAACAACCATCTCCGTCTCCGGCCTTGGAATCAGCACATCACGATTTACCTTAAACCTCAACCCATAAAAATCCTTATACCCCAAAATATAAGCCATCGGCTCTCCCTTTAATCGCCGTCTGATGAGACTTGATAACTTTATAACTTTATAACTTGATAACTCGTCTTCCCCATGCATAAAAACGAACTCCTTGGGCTTTTTCAACACATGCGCCAGCAGGAGTTCTATTTCTATTTTATGATATTTTTTTAATGCTTCTTTGATTGTCATTTGAACAACTGCTTTTTAAATCTCCCTGGCTTCCGTCTCGGCGGTTCCGCATCATCGCCACGATTAAATTTTTCTCTTTGTAATTCTAAATATTTTTTATCCTCAGGCCGCAGTACATACCGTGTTAAATATGTAGCCTGTTTACCAAGGACTTTTTCCTGTTCTTCCGGCGTCAAGCTTAAAAAAATTTCATTCTCTTTTGCCATTATTGCATCTGTGTCGTCCTTCCCGTCTTTGATCGGGAAAAAAAACTCCAAACCGCTATGAGGGTCTAACACTGCCGAACCTATCCTACGCTCGATTATGTCATCAAAAGTCGTTTGGTCTATGCCGTACAAATCTTGCAACAATTGATAAACAGATTCAAATTCTGCCTCACCTAACCAGTTAGGATTTTGTAGTCTACTTTGGCGCAAGTCTTGATAATGCCTGCCGACCTTTTCAGAATGGGCTCTTACAATACTGCTAAAATAAACCAGCTCTCTGTTTGATAACTCACCGGCTTGAATTCCCGTATACCTCCAAAGTTTATAAAGAAAGCTCGGCCACTGAACTTCATATGCAAACTCCCGCGCTTCTTTGGATGACCCTGCTATTTCCTGACCTTGAGACGATATTTCAGCCATATTTCAACTTAATTTAATTATTTTTTTAACGCCTCCTTCTTCATTTCTAAATCCGCTTTTTGCAGGGCGGTAATGATGGGGGAGAGCTTGCCTTCCATTATTAAGTTGATTTGGTTGAAGTTTTGATTTATGCGGTGGTCGGTAACTCTATCCTGTGGAAAATTATAGGTACGGATTTTTTCGGAACGGTCGCCGGTGCCGATTTGGGATTTGGTCAGGTCGCGGACTTTTTTATTTTCGATTTCTTCGTAATGCTGGGCAACGCGCGCGCGAATGACTTCCAGGGCTTTTTCGCGGTTTTGGGTTTGGGAACGCTCATCCTGGCACTGCGAGGTTATGCCGGTTGGAATATGGACAATGCGGATGGCGGAATAAGTGGTGTTAACAGATTGCCCGCCGTGGCCGGACGATGTGGTGGCTTCAATTTTTAAATCTTTTTCCGCAATGGCATAATCTTTTTCTTCCAATATCGGCAAAACCGCGACCGTAATCGTAGACGTATGAACCCGGCCGCTTTTTTCGGTTTCCGGCACGCGCTGGACGCGGTGGACGCCGGATTCGTATTTAAAGACGGAATACGGACCGGATTGCTGATTTTGACGGCCGTCAATTTCGGCAATAACTTCCTTGAATCCGCCGGCCTCTGATTTTGAGGACGAAACAATATGCAATCTAAATCCTTGGCTTTCCGCAAATTTTCCGTAAGCTCGGAACATTTCCGCCACAAAAAGCGTGGCTTCATCCCCGCCGGCCCCGGCGCGAATTTCCACAATGACATTTTTATTGTCATTTGGATTTTTAGGCAACAGCATTTCCTCAATTTCAGATTTTAGATTTATGATTTCAGATTCCAACCGCCGCCCTTCATCCAGCGCCATGGATTTAATTTCGGCACTATCATCGACTAGCAGCCTTTTATTTTCCTCAAGCTCTTTAATCTTAAATCCCAAATCTTTAATCTTTTCCACTACCGGCTCCAACTCCGCCTGCCGCTTGCCCAGCTTCTGCATGTCAAAAGACCCGCCGCCGGACATATCCGCGGTCAGCTTGTTGTATTCGTCCAGAATTTTTTGAAAGGCGATGTCCATACTACGGCGTCATCCTGAGCCCATTATCAGCAAAAGTATAGTGGGCGAAGGATCTCTTTCTAATATTGAGATTCTTCACTCGGCTGCACTCGTTCAGAATGACGCCGGGGAAGCAAGTTTATTCTAACATAAAACCACCCAAACGTAACGTCGGGATGGTTTTATTAAAATCGCAACAACTATTTACCTGTTTTGCTTTCTCTTGTTTTTCTCGGCTTTTTAACCTTTGCCGTGGCCTTAATTGCAACGGCAGCGGCCGAGCGCTTTTTGAATTTGTCGATGGAGCCGGCGGTGTCCAAAAGCTTTTGTTTGCCGGTGTAAAACGGGTGGCATTGGCTGCAGACTTCCGTGTGCAAAGACTCCGCGGTGGAACCGGTTTTAAAAGTATTGCCGCAGGCGCAGGTGACGACAACGGTGGTATTGAATTGGGGATGAATCGAGGGCTTCATAAGAATATTTTTTGGCGTCATTCTGAATCCCGAATGCATCTGAGGGATGAAGAATCTCTCATAAAGAGATCCTTCGTCGGCTGCACTCCTCAGGATGCCGCCGAATGAAGATATATTTACTGAAATTATATAACTTTGGTATTTTAACAATCCTTGCCAAAAAAGTCAACCCCTGCTATAATTAGCGGGTTATAAACTAATCACATTCCCAGCCAATTATCCTGTTTAATCAGCCTGCGGGCTTCAGATTAAATAGAGGGAATGGAAGAAAAAGGATAATTGTAGTTAGCCCATTTATGGGCTGTTTCATCTGTTTTATTAACAGCTGATGAATCAGCTAACTACAACATCAAACAACCAAATGAAAGACATCACCCTTTTAGAGTTGATGAAATCCGGCGCGCATTTTGGGCATACCACCAGCAGGTGGAATCCCAAAATGAAGCCGTATATTTTTACGACTCGAAACAACATCCACATTCTGGATTTGGAAAAAACCAAACAGGGATTGGAAAAAGCGGCTAAATTCGCCAAGGAAACCATAAGCAAAGGCGGCATAATTTTGTTTGTCGGCACCAAGCGCCAAAGCAAGGAACTGTTAAAAAACGCGGCTATAGCCTGCAACGTCCCTTACGTTAACGTACGCTGGCTCGGCGGCACGTTTACTAATTTTAAAACTATCCAAAAAACCATCCGCAAAATGGAAAAGCTGGAAAGCCTAAAAGCCTCCGGCGAGCTGGAAAGCCGCTACACCAAAAAAGAACGCCTGCTCATTGAGCGCGAAATCGAAAAAATGAAAAAACTTTTTGAAGGCGTGCAAAATATGAAAAAACTCCCCGACGCGATTTTTGTAACCGATGTTAAGCACGACCAAATTGCCGTAAAAGAAGCCCAAAAAAGCAAAGTTAAAATTATCGGCCTGGTGGACACCAACTGCAATCCCGAAGGCATAGACTATGTCATTCCCTGCAACGACGATGCGACCAAAACTATAGAGCTGATGTGCATGGTAATGTCGGAAGCGGTAAACGAGGGAAGGCAGACGCAAACCGTAATTAAGGAAACCGATAAAACGCCGGAAGCCGTCAAATAATAAGTAATAAGTTTAAAGGCAAGGCAGCCAGTTTGGTTTTAAGTATTAAGTTTTAAGTGACTTAAAACTAAAAACCTATAACCGTACCGGCCGCCACGCCCTACGACATAAAACTCATAAAACTATGAACAATCTTCTAAAAGAGCTCCGCGAGCAAACCGGAGCCGGAATGATGGAAATTAAGGCCGCGCTGGACGAGGCCAAAAATGACAAAGCCAAAGCCGTGGAAATTTTGCGCAAAAAAGGCGCGCTTAAAGCCGGCAAAAAAGCCGACCGCGTGGCCAACGAAGGCCTGGTGGAAGCTTACATCCACCCGGGAAGCCGCGTGGGCGTTTTGGTGGAGGTTAACTGCGAAACCGATTTTGTGGCACGCACCCAGGATTTTAAAAATCTGGTAAAAGAACTGGCTTTGCATATTGCAGCCAGCAATCCGCTGTATGTTGGAATTAACGATGTCCCCGCGGAGGTTGTGGAAAAAGAAAAAGAAATTTACAAGGAGCAGTCCGCCTCGGGCGGAAAAGGCAAGCCCGCCGAGATAATGAATAAAATCCTGGAAGGAAAAATCGCCAAATACTACGAGGAAGCCTGCTTGATGGAACAGCCGTTTTGTAAGAATCCCGACATTAAAGTTAAAGATCTCATCGGCGAAGCCGTGGCAAAAATGGGGGAAAAAGTCGTAGTAAAACGGTTTGCGAGATTTGTATTGGGAAATTGACGCCATCCGATGGCGTCATCCTGAGGAGTGCAGCCGACGAAGGATCCCTTTTTATTTATTTGTGCTTGAAATTCTTCGGCCGCAAAGTATTACTATCAACGGCCTCAGAATGACGCCAACAGGAGATATTACAAAAAAGTTTGACCATAAATTAAATAATTGACATAATTAATTTACAAACTTAACTTTGTCAATTACTTTGAGCTATCAAATTTTTCCCAATATTATATTCATCCTAGCCGTCTTAGGCGCTTTACTGCTGATTGTCAGGCGATTGCCGGAAGCGGCTGTCTCAAATGATGAAACGCCCACGGAAGCCGGCGCCCACACAAGGCTTTTACAAAAAGGCCTGCCGGCCCAGACTTTTTCCAAAGTTGACGCGTTTTTTAAATTTTGGGCAAAAAAAATCTGGAACTTTATTCTGGAAGCCAAAGACTTAAAGCCCTCCGCGGCCGCCGGCTACCGCATGCAAAAAATCTTTAACGGAAAACTGCCCGGTTTTAAGGCGCAGGCGGCTCCCCAGCCCGCTATTACCCACGACGTAAAGAGCGAGCAATATTATTTGGATATGATAAAGCTCCGGCCCAAGAATTTGTCCAACTACGATTTGTTGGGGAAATTTTATCTGGAGCAGTCCGATTTCACAGAAGCCAAAGATGTTTATGAATACCTTTGCAATCACGAGCCGGGCAATCCGGAATTCCAGGCGCGCTTGGGCTTTTGCCTCTATCAAAATAAACAATTTGATAAAGCCGCGGCGGCCTACCAAAAATCCCTGGCTCTTGATTCCACCCAGCCAAACCGCTATTATAATTTGGGTTTAAGTTTGGAAAGCGCCGGAAAGCCCGACGAAGCCATCAAAAACTTTGAAACCGCCATTTCCCTAGAACCGTCGTCGGTTAAATATTACATCAGCCTGAGCAATATTTATCTGAAAACCAACCATGGCCCCAAAGCCCGCGAAGTTTTGCTTAAAGCCCGGGAACTTGAACCGGAAAATGAAGCTGTCAAAGCCAAGCTGGA
>CAZQFQ010000036.1:0-13670 GCA_964592725.1 uncultured Candidatus Saccharibacteria bacterium
TTTGGCTAAATCTTCCAAACTGTTTAATGCCGTCTCGCTCGCGTGTTCCCGCTCCTGTTCCTGTTTTATCGGCTTTACCCCGTTAGAGAAAGTCGGCGACAAAATCGACGGCGAAAGAAAGTGATCTTGAAATTGGTGGCCGTCTAAAGCGTCTGTCGGTTCTCTAACGGGGTTTACGGCCAAAGGAGCGCTCCCCAAAGATTCTTTAATCGCCTTTAAGGTTTGAGCTTTGCCGGTTTCAGACATTGCCGGAAAACTTATACCGGCGCTGAATTTTTGATCTTCCGGGGCTTTGTAAGCCGGTTTTTTCGGCACATTCCGCGCGTCCTCCGGCTGTTGGGTATTTTCCAGGGAAACCGGCTTAAAGTTTTGAAAAATATTTCCGACAACCAGATTATCCGCAAAAATTGTTTTTCTTTTTATCGGCTCCACGGACGGTTTCTCGGAATTAGAAAAGTCCGCCGGCAAAACCGCGGCTTGCCCGACGAAGCCTTGGCGAAGTTGGAAGCCTCCCTCCCCTCCTGACCCATTCGGTAAAAACTCAGGGTCACCCTGAGTCTGTCGAAGTGGTGAGGGGAGGGCCGGCTTGCCCGCCGAAGCATCAGCGAAGGAGGGGGAGAGGTTGTTTTTCACCGTATTTAAAACCGGCGAAACCTTGGGTAAAACTTCGGGCGCGGGAGAAATATTTTTTGGCTTTGGTACCGGCGGCGGCGGAGCTTTTGGTGCTGGTCGGTCCGCAACGCTCTTGGAAACAACCGATGAATTTTCCTTAATCGGGAAAAAAGGTTTGGGCGCCGCAACCTGAATTTCATCTATTTCCTTATTTCCTAATTTCTTATTTCTAATTTCCTTATCCGCTCCCTCCGGCAGATCCAACTCGCTTTCCCCGGCCGGCAGTTCCTTTTCCCGAAAAATTGATTTTAACTTGTCGGCAAAACCCGAGGGCTTTTTTTGAATAATCGGCTGCCAGCTCTGGTTTGGAATTTGGAATTTGGAATTTGGAATTTTCTCAAGATTTTCAAATTTTGGCAGATTGATTATATGGCTCATCTTGGGCATTTGATTCATTCCCCTCCTTTCTAAGGAGGGGCTGGCTTGCCCTGCACCGGAGTCAGACGACTGGTGCGGGGGGGAGGTTATTGCGTTTGCCGCTGATTGTTTGCCACCAATTTCTTTATTTCTATTTCCTATTTCATAATTTCTCTTTTCTATTTCCTTATTTCTATTTCCACCCAAAATTCCCTCCAGCTCCCCAAGCTGTCTATCACTCATCACATCCAAAAGCGCCAGCCATTCGCCCTTTTCTGCAACCGACAAAATCGTCGATGACTTTACCAACCATTTAATTTTTTCAAGTTCCGAAATATTCATCTTATTTACAGGAAAATTTTACCAATTGACAAATCTTTTAAGTATGATAAAATATTATTATCACCATGAAGAAGACCCTAGTGGGGTTCCGTCCCCATCGGGGGCTTTTTCTTTTATAGATGAATCTGACAATTTACCCTTTTGGCTATCTAAATAAACTATTGGGATGTTTAATTTCCGCAAAAGAAACGAACACTTATTATTTGGAGACACAACTGCCAATAATGCCTCCCTGTCCCTGAAAAAGGCAACCAAACTTGCGTAATCGCCGTCACTTGAAACCAAAACTACATTTTGCGTTTTTTTCTCATAATAATCAACAATTGCTTTCAATACCAAATCTGCGTCGCAATTCCCTTTGGCTTTACCGTCAGTATCATAAGTTGTTTCTTTAAAGACCAAGGTAAATCCTGCTTCCTGCAAAAAAGTGTACAAATTTTTGTATTTCGGTATTAATCCTAAAAATAGATAGGCCTTCTCAATAGAATATTTATCTTTAAGCCAAATTCGGAACTTTTTATAATCCAAACGCCACAAAAGCCCTTCTGCGCCTTTATGCAGATTCGCTCCATCTATATAAGCATAATTGTTTTGCTTTGTTTTTTCTTTCATGCTATGCTAAATTTAATTTAACAGGACCGCTCCCGCAAGGGAGCGGGTTTTCTTTATTCATGACGTTCTAACAATATTCGGCTCATAATCCATGCTCCCTAACTCTTAATTCTCTTCTGCAACTCTTCCAGCTTTTTGTCAATTTCCGCCTGCTTTGACCGCCCATTCTGTGGCACCACCGGTTTTTTTTGCAATAAAGGATTAAGGATAAAAGATGAAGGATTATTTCCAGTATTTTGCCCCCTCTCCCTCCCTTTGTCCGCCATAGCCTCTGGCGTCGGCGGATGGGAGAGGGCCGGCTTGCCCACCGAAGCTTCAGCGAAGGAGGGGGCGAGGGTTTTGACTGCGGGATTTTCCGGTCTATCCGACCTCCGACCTCCGACCTCCGATACTCCATCCCCCATCTTAAGCCCCGCATCCTGCTGCCTATTCCCTGTTCCCTCTTGCCTGTTATTCAAAATATCCTGAATATTAACTCTATTTTGTATATTTTGCGCGGAAGTATGATATAATTCATTTGAGTGGGCCTGAGCTGGTGCTGAGTGAGTTCTCGACAGACTCGTCTCGCGGGTTCGATTCCCGTCAGGTCCACCACTAAAAGCATCATTTGACAAATTTTGAGAATTTGCTATACTTATCTTATCTGTCGAGGACTCACTATCCAGCACTGGATTGAGACCCGAAACCGCCCTTAATTGGGCGGTTTTGCTTGCCCCATACCCGGCTGATTTATCAGCTGTGGTATCGGGGTTATTGCCGCTTGCTCCGCTAATATTTCCCTGATATAATTTTTCTTGGAGGGTGGTGGATGTGCGGGGTTTCGCACCCGCGAGACTACCCCCGGCCCCTGTTTTATTTCCAAGTGTCAACGAATCAATCGCTTCACCCGAAGCGGTTTTTTCGTTAATGGTTATTCCCATTCCCCTCCTTTCCAAGGAGGGGCCAGGGGAGGTTATTGATTGATTTACAATTTGTTCCCCACTTTTAACTTGTAACTTTTCACTTTCAACTAATTTTTCCCCCGCCCCCAAAACTTCACGCGGTAGTTCAAATTTTTGACTTGCTACATAAGGATAACCAGTCTTAGAAACACTATAATCTTCATTGCTATATTCCAGCCCGGGCAACAAATTGTATAAATCAAAATCTTTAAAAGCTTCTTTTTCGTCCGTTATGGCCGGAGCGGAATCATAATCATAAATTCTGGCTTTTAAAGAATCAAAAAGTTTAATTACCTCCAACAATTTACTTCTATCCGCCTCTGCTAATTTATTTGCATTTTTGCTTTTATTTATATATTCAATTTCCTCAAAATTTGTCCTCAAACCAGTTTGGGCAGGGAAAGAAAGGTAATCTTTTATCCAATTAGAAATTGTAGGTTTTAAATTTTGCCCCTCAATCAATAAATCATCTTTTCCTAACATACCCGCATTCTTTTCAATAGCCTTTTCAAGTGCCCTCATAAAAGCAACTTGGTCTTCTTCTCTCTCTATAAATGTTAACTTCATACCCATCTTTTCTATAAAATCATAGTTTTCAATTTTTAAAGCTTCCAATAAAGAACTTTCGATTAATTCCAAGCATTGTTTATCGGAAAGGCCTGAAAATAGCACAAACTTAAGCTGGACTATCAAACTTTGGTAATTTTGGTAAAGCCTAGGATTTTTTGCCTTTAGATTAATTTTTCCTTCATGCAATGAAGCATCTAAATTTACAAAAAGCTCGTTAGCTTCCTTAATTGCATCAAATCTAACAATATCCGCAATTTGGTCTTGCAGATGTTTAAAAACCGCTGGATTTTGTAAATCTATTTCCATAAACTATGAGGCCTTGCTGGCCATTGTTTTTTCAATTTCTTTAATTAGTAACCTTACCTGATCCTCATTTACCCCATTAGCCGCCGCACCTTTAAGCAGGTCCTCTCTCCATTTTGGATCTTTCACCGCGGCTTCCAAAGTGTAAGTATTAAACTGCGCTATATGTCTCATGGTGGCAGGATTAGCATATCTTAAAATATGAGCAATTCCCACGTTATTAAGTCTGCTTTTCCTCTGGCCACCTTCTTCATATTCATCAACTACTGAAAATCTCGTTGTCGTACCGGCGGCCGCTCTTGGGTCTGATTTTCTCATTTGAATTGTTACATTGTCATCATGATCTTTCTGGGTTTTTTGCCATCCTATATGGTTAGTTTTTGGGTCAATCGTTGTTGGCCTGGCAAAATTATATTGTTTGGTGCCTTCGGCAATATACCCTATTTCTGTGGCAATTTGCATCAGTTCATGGTGGTCAATACCAATTTTATCGGCAAAATCATGCTCCATAAAATCTTTAAAGCCTTGGTAACTAGAAGCCTTACCGGCATCTTCCAAAGCTTCGTTCAAATTTACATCCTTAGTGAGTTTCTTTAAAATAGCTGTGGCCTTATGTTGGTCTTTCTGATTTATAGCGTCCGACAATAAGGCATTCAGCTCCCCTTCATCTTCAATGTCAGCAATCTTTTTAGCTTCTTCAGATTCCAAATGTAATCTGGCCTCGCGTGCGTAATACGCTTCGGGGGATTTATGTTGAGCCGATAAATTTCTAAACTCTTGGAGTGATTTTTTAACCCTTTCCTTTTCTTCGCCTGAAAAGGAAGTAACATTCGCGGCAGACCTTTTTGCATCGTCAGAGGCAATTCCATCAGTAATCTTCTGAATTTGAGCTCTCAACCTTCCACTTTGTTCTTTATTGTCCGTATTTTCAGCGGTTAACGTTGCCAATTGGGCATCGGCCTTAGCCTTATCTTTGGCTAAATCCGCTCTTGCCCTGTCGTTTGCAGCAATCTCGGCATCTACTGCCGACGTATCCTTACCGGCAGTTTTCAAATTTGCCTTTTCTGTACCCAAATCAGCCCTGGCTGCAGTCAATTTGGAAATTTCATCACTTGCTCTTTGGGAATCTGCTTTTGCTTTTGTTATTGCCGCCTCGTTAGCCGCTATATTCGCGTCCAATGTTGATTTATTGGCTTCTAAATCCCTTTTCCGGTTTAACTGCTCTGCCCTTTCATTATCACTCATTAACACTCCTTTTTTAGCTAAATCTTCATACTGATTTTTTAAATCCTTTAATCTACCCTTGGTAGCGATATTTCTTCCCATTCTTTTAACAGCAGCCATGTTAGCATAATTTTTAAACATATCTTGTGGACTGCCTAAATTTAAGCCGAGGGTCTTTTTGCCGGCTCTAATATCTTTTCTTTTAGCCTTCTGCTCTTCGCTGTATTTTTTCCAAGCCGAAGCCCATTCCCTTGGATCCATAGTCACACCGGTAACATTTTGCACTCCCTCAAAACCGCGCCCAGCCAAAGCTTTTGCACCCTTAAATGGAAGAGTAATCCCCTGCCTAGCCAGTTTTGTTATCCCTTCCGCACCATATATGCCGGCCATTTCGGCTACTTTTAAGGAGGCAATTAAAAAGACGATCAGTAAAATATTACTGCCTAAATTTACAACTAAAGCAGAAAAACCAGCTGTGGTAAAAACACCAGAGTTATTAGCCGTTATTTGCAATTGCGTATTGACAGTTGCGTTGCTGACCATAATTCCGGCCATGTTCAAAAAGAAAGCCATTATAGGAGTAAAGAATGCATATTTTAGAAAGTTCTTCCACCACTCGTCCCGATAATGCGCCGTACTCGGCAAAACCCCCACGGCATACGCGACCGGGGATATCATTAACAAAATCCATAAAGCTACAATCCGGATTACTAAAAATGCAGCAATCGCACAAAATACGCAAAATGAACCCAAACTCATAGCCAGCCAAAATATAGAAGCAATGAATCCTCCAAAACTGCTGTTCACAGATGAGGCATTAGCATTCTGCTGACTTGTAATAAAATTCGTTATGTAGCTGTTATTTGTTGTCATCAATTGCTTACCCAATAAATTAACGGAGGCAATGCTAGCTGGCAAAAACTGCGCCTGAGCTGTATCGGCCACAGCCAAAATAGCCTGGCCAATAACCAAGCTAAAATTAATTAGCAGCGCCGCGATAATCAATTGCACCAATAAATGTCTAGCCTTGTAACTTTCTACCCTAAACAACGTGGCCATTGCAATAATAATCAAGGCCACAATAAAAAATATATCACACAAATTCCTGATGGTTTCCCAGCCCGGATAAATAACCGCAACAAATGTATCCTGATAAGGGTGTATACCGAGTACTGCAACTATAATTGGCGAGATTAACCAAGCAAAGAGACCAAAAATAATCCACTGAATTAAAGAAATAACAAAAGCAACGACTTCGTTTAACAAATGAGTTAACCCATCACCAATTAAACCAAATGCCGAAGTCGCGGTAGGCGTGATTGTTTGGGCTCCTTGATTGATCTCATTACCTGTGATTGTGACTGTTGCCGATGGATTTGCGGTAGCTAAAACACTATTGTTACTCCCAATGGCGTTGCCTGAAACTGTATACGTTTGAGGCGAAGATGGGAAAGAACAGGAAAAACTAACAGTAGCGGAAGTCACGCCATTGCTACCTTTGCTGGTAGCACTAATCGCTAATGGTGACGATGGGGAACCAGTTCCACCTCCGCAATTATATGTCAAATTAGACGGAATATTACCGGTTCCACCATCCGAATATACCAAATTAAATAAGTCTACAACTGTATAAGAACTGGCAGACCCTTGGGTTCCCTGACTGGTTTGTGATATTTGAAGACTTGGGCTTCCATTATTGGTTGCCGCAGAAACTGCAAGATTCGTGGTACCAACCTCATAAATTAACCCACTAGTTACAGAGCCGCCATATGAAGATACCACATTGTTAACCTGGGAAGACTGCGCCGCTGCCCCTATAGTATAGTTAAAATTTGGTTGTGAGTTATTAAATTTTGTTCCATCTATGGTAAGGGGAACTGTTAAAGAATATTGTCCTGCCCCGGCAGGAAAATTAGCGAGGTTGGCACAACTCGGCAAAGCGCTAGCATTAGCGCAAATACCTATTGAATAGCTAAAAGTATTTCCGCCACCGCCGGTAATATTCGGATCCGTTATGGTCATTTTTACATTAACGGTATC
The DNA here is from genome assembly GCA_964592725.1 of uncultured Candidatus Saccharibacteria bacterium. Taxonomy (GTDB): domain Bacteria; phylum Patescibacteriota; class Doudnabacteria; order UBA920; family UBA920; genus PALSA-1336. The sequence continues at coordinate 7,062 of CAZQFQ010000036.1, forward strand.
TCCAATTTTTGCTTGAGAAATTGGATTATTTTGCGAATCGGTAATACTAACAGTCAGACCATTACAAATTTGGGCATTATTTACAAATTGAGTGCTACAACTTGCTGCCGCTGATGTCGTTGACGGCAAAACAAACCCCAGTATAATAAAAATAAAAGAAAACCACGGCCAGAGGTGGGTGGCGGGGGTTTTGAATAGAGATTTTTTTATGGGTTTTGGTTTCAAATGTAGGAAATTTCCGATCCGGATTTACGGATAATATCCGGATCAACTGATGACTGCGGATACGTTTTACTAAATTTTAGCGAAGTTTATCTGCATTTTGTATGATTTCGCGCAACGGCATCCGTAGTTATCCGCAGATCCGGATTGTCCCATCCGCATATCCGAATCGGACTTAATAATTTGGCTTTTCTGCGGCATCTTTTATCTCACTTTTCATTAAAATTATACCACAAACTCCCAAAATCACAAAATTTTGGGCGTGTGGATATTTGTTTTAGCTTTTTCTCCGTCTTTTAACGCCAAACCGGCCGGTTGCCAAGCAAAATATCCGTTCCGCCCAAGCCCGGCTACCAATTTAAATATAATTAAATGCATGTAAGCATAAAATGCTATAGCATTTTATGCTTACATCACTAAAAGACGGGGCTTAAAATTTTAAACCAACCCAAACTTCTTTTTTAAATCCTTGTCATTATCCATTTCCTCGACTTTAATAATTCTAATGTATTCACTCAAGCCCGTTTCACTCAGATATTTTATTGCTTCCCTATTTAAAGGATAAGGATTTACGTAAACGCTGTCCTGCAGTCTGTAAAAATTATTTTTCTTTAAAAGCCCGCGCAGTTGATTTCTTTGTGGCTTGGCCCATTCAGGAATGTCAAAAACAATCATTCTCCACTTTCCGTCCCATTTTTTTGTGACTGGCATTTTGGCCTTGGCCAACAAAATCTCCAAGCGGCCTTTTTTTGTCAATTGTAAAAATTTCCTGCCGTTTTTTTCCGTAACTTTGATGGAGCCGCGCTTTTGCAAGTTGTAAACTATGTTCCGGTAAGAGTTATAGTTTTTGCCGAACAAAAACCTGTCCCTTAACTCGTAAGGCGAAAGCATCATCAACGGCGTAGCAACAACCTCAAGAGCTAATAACAGCGCATTGACAATAGTAAACTCTTTTTTTGGCATTTTTTTGTTTTTTTAATTTTTTAATCTTAACTTTACACTTTACGTAAGTATAAAATGCTATAGCATTTTTTGTCAACAACTTTTTTAAAGCTTTTTTTACACAATTTAAAAGGCCGCCTAATTTTTAGGCGGCTGGAAGGATGCTATTATCTTAGACTAAGCTGGGGCGCGGGGCCGCGGGGTTCTATAACAACGGGCTTGCCGGTATACGCGCCCAAAACGGCCGGGGAGTTGGGGTTGTAATTGTAGGATTGCTGGGGGGGCGGCACAGTCTGGCTTGTCGTGCTCAAAATTTTTCCGGTCGGGTCATAAACCGTTAACGTATAATTGGTCGAAGAAGTGGGGTTAACCGTTATACTTCCATAAACCGGCTGATGAGTGGTACCATCGGCATTACCGCCGCCAGAAATAAGAACATAACTTGCCGTGGTCAACTGACTAACGTTGACATTCCAGTTCAACGCATAATTATTTTGGCTGTCCGGCCCCGTGCTGTAAAAAAGAATTGGATTGCTGGTCGAACTGGCAATCGCATTATTGGATGTATTTTGCGCGGCCAATGCAACTGTAGCGGCAACCGCTTTATTTTCATTGAGCAAAGCGCTATTGGCTCCGGCGCTGGCGCCGCCCAAAACAAGGTTGTCGGCAATCTGGGAGACTATACCGTCAATCACATTAATATACGACGGCAGATTATTACTGTTGTATTGGGTTAAATTTCCACCAACGGCTTTAAATACTGAATCTATTCCCTGATTAACCAAGACCGCAGGCGAAGAAATCGCCTCACACATAATAATGGCCGGGTCTGTGCTGGTACTGCCGGAGCTTGAGGTTACCGCGTCCGGCGCGTTGTTCCAAGCATTTAAAGCCGCATTGTAATCCGAGGTGGCCTTTAAAAGATCGGAATTAGACACACTCCCGGGTTTTGCCGCTTGCGCCTGTTGCAAATTAGTAAGCAAAGCCTGGCGGTTGGCCAACTGATTTTGCAAAGCTATAGCCTGTGAGTCAATTTGCTGTTGCTGATTTAAAGTCCCGGCGCAATTTACCGGCGCTTTATAACCGCTGCCCTGGCTAATTTGCTGTTGGGCCGTAGCTAAAGAAGCACTGCGCGACTGGTCCACGCCGCCAACGTAAGCAGTCTGTAAATAATAAGGATTGGCCGCGGGACTTCCCATAGCCGCCATTTGGCCATAAAAATTCGCGCTGGACGGATTCATGGCCGCCGGATTAAAGCCCAAAGCCGCGTTGGCCGCCACAAAAATTCCGGGCTGGATTTGCGTCCGAAGCAGAGGATTATTTAAAATGGCCCGCGCCATCAGCTGGTCCTCAGCGTTGGGAAAATTTTGGCGGATAAACTGGTTATCGTACATCAGTGTAGCCGCAGAATCGGCATACTGTTTAAAATTGGAAATTTTATAGTTATTTACCAGCTTGGTAACCAAAGTATCGGCCACGGACTTACTTGCAGTAAGTAGCGTACTAATTAAAAAAGTTTTCCAAAAACCTTGATTAGCGTTACTTATACGGGCTTCCAAGTCGCTTTGTTTTTTTAAATACGTCGTCCAGTCAGCATCAATCTTGTTTACATATTGTTGCTTTAAGCCGCTTGTATAAAGACTAGACGCCGGAAGGCCGCTATCGGCACCGCCGGTGCCGGTAAAAATTAAGTACTGGTCCTGGGCACAGGCAAAATAGGTTTCATAAACATTATCCAGAATCTTCATTGCGTTCAATTGAGCGGTCTGTCCGTCGTTAGTCAAAAGTGCCACAGTTGACAGAACGTTAGACTTTGAGGCGGTCTGTTCTCCCAGTTGTACCGTCTTAAGGCACGCTTGATAAGCGGTAAACGTTGAAGATAAAACTTTTGCCTCCGCGGTATTCTGCAGCATACCCGCCACTCCCCCAGGGTTATTGCCTTCGCCGGCGCTGGAAGTCGGGACAGCCTGCGCCAATAAAACACCCGGCCACAAAGCAAGCTGGCTGAAAATTAAAACTACGGCGATAATTTTTTTTGTTTTGCTGAACATTATTTTTGATTTTATCCCTCCCCTTTAGGGGGAGGGTTAGGAAGGAGTTTGATGCGATAAAAGTTTTTTCTTCACCCTCCCCTAGCCCCTCCCGTCAAGGGAGGGGAAAAACTAATTGCGGAAATACATCGGAAAATATCCGGTTCACTGCGAAGTATCATCAGTGTTAAAAGTGTTTAAAGGATTTTGGGAATTATCCGCCGCCGCCGAAACATCTGAAGTCTGTTGTATGGGCTGGCCGTTAGCGTCTACATACAAAGAAGAACTTGGATCAAGCGAGCCAAATTTTTGCGCTACTGAAACATTTTCGGTATCCAAATCCTGCTGGCTTTTTATAAACTGCATCAGGTTCTGGTCAACCAAAGTTGGATTGCTGTCGGCCTGGGAAAAATTCTGCAGTAGGGCAATGGCGGAAGTATACTGGATAATTTTTAGCTTTTGCAAATTTACTAAACTTTGCGGAACCGAGAGTTTTTGCAAAGCGTCACGGACGGTAATTAATTTTTGCGCCTGCTGGTTAATTTGGTTCTGGTCGCCGGAAGTGAGTGCCGATTGAAATTCAGCGGTGTCCACCGGACTGATTTCTATGGCCTGCGCCTGCGTAAAATATTTTGTAATCGCGGCGTTAGAATCCGGAACTTGATTAACTTGCACGCTGTCCAAAGACAATGTTACATCCTGGGTGCTCGCGGCTAAAACCTGGCCCGCGTCCACCGGAGAAACACTGCCGTCGTCGTTAATTATTTGCGGACCAGGATTGGTGCTCGCGCCCAAAACCTGCGGCTGCTGGTCGCTGACCGGAGGAACATAAGCATAATAGTGGGGAACGTTCGGATCGGCGGACGGAGCATTATTTTTAAAACTAAAAAGGTCCGGCTTTTCCATCCACGACATTCCCAAAACCAAAACCATGGCCATCATCACGGCGCCAAAATGCCCCCAGTGAATGGAAGGATCCATTTGAGATGATTGGATTTCTAAATTTGAGTCGGTCATATTTTTATTTTTACTATTTTAAAAGCCCGGAACAGCGCTTGTGCCGATTCCATAAAGGCCGTATGTTGGATAAAATAATCCCAAGTAGACCGGATAAGGAACGGCGCAGGTAGGAAAAGGCACCGGCACATATTCTCCCAAAATATTAACCCCTGGTGTTATTAAATTCTCATAAAGAAAAATGTCCGAGTAAGGGGGCAAGGTATAAATTCCGAGAATCGGGGGGGAAATAATCCCTTGCGTCGCCATATAAGCGCTAGTGGCGGTATTGTCAATAAGTGTATGGGCAGGGCAAGGTGGCAAAGGCGGAACTGTCGGCGGCACAATAGAAGTAATCGTTCCGCCAAAAGGCATTGCGCCGGGCGTGGCAAAAGCTTGCGGAGCATTCACAAAAATGGCAGCCGCCAGACTGCCGGCCAACAAAATTCCGGCCGCTGCTATATATAAAATTTTGCGGATTCGATTATGTAACATAAAGATTTATTTTTTATAATGTTCTCATAACCTGACGTCATTTTGAGGCCGATTATTGCGATATCGTAGCGGCCGACTTGTCCGCCGTAGCCTTGGCGAAGGTGGAAGAATCTCCTTTTTGTTTTGTTGAATGAGATCCTTCACTCGGATGCACTCGTTCAGGATGACGCCGACAGACAGTATAAATAACAAAAGAACGGCTTAGTAAAATAAGCTAAATTAAAAGGAAATTTGATTGAATTTATTTTTTCTTTTGGTTTCGAAGTTTTATTCTTAACTTTCTACATATATTATAGCACATCTGGAAAAATTTTGCAAGAGGTGATAGAATTCTGACATAACAAGGCTTACGATGTGTCATTGCCAGTGAAGACGAAGCAATCTCATTCATGAACAGATTGCTTCGTCGGATGCACTCCTCGCAATGACACCAAAAACCCTATGAAAAAAATTCTTTTAACGCTTGCCGTGCTAACAATAATATCAGCTGGCTGCGTAAAACAAAATTCACCCGCCGCAACTACCCTCCCCTCTCAATCGCCGCAATATGACTACACCCACCAATTAAAAATCGGCGGGCAGACTTTGATGGTGGAAATTTCTACGACTCCTGCGGAAATGCAACAAGGACTTTCTGATAGAATTTCTATGACAGACAATCAAGGGATGCTTTTCGATTTTGGACGGCAGCCAAGCGGCACCGCTTTTTGGATGAAGGATATGAAATTCGATTTGGATTTTATTTGGATAGCCGGAGGTAAAGTTGTGGGCATTACCGCCGATGTTGCACATCCAAATTCCCCGAACGATCCCCTGCCCTATTATTATCCGCCGCAACCGGTGAACCAGGTTATAGAAGTGAACGCGGGCTGGGCGAAAAAAAGTAATATAAAAACCGGAGACGATGTCCGGTTGATAAACTGACGCCCACGCATGGCGTCATCCTGAATCCGCTTCAACGCAATTTATTGGCGGACGAAGGATCTCTTATTGCGTTACAGAGATCCTTCACTCGGATGCACTCGTTCAGGATGACGCCGTAATAAAGTCGACTAATTCAATCCACTTTTCTATACTCAACTCCTGGGGCCGTGCCTCGGGTTTTATTTTGAGTGATGATAAAATTTCCAAAACTTTATTTTTCTCCAGCCCCAAATTGTTTACCAGCGTGTTGTGGATTTGTTTTCTTTTTCCGGCGAAGCAGGCTTTGACGATTTTAAAAAACTTTTTTTCGTCAGCCAAAACAAATTTGGGTTTTTTGAATAAATCAATTTTGACAATCGCGCTGTCAACTTTTGGCGCGGGATAAAAACTTTTTGCCAAAACTATCTGAATAATTTTCGGCGTCCCAAACAACTGTACTGAAATCGCCAGTACTGATAATTTGCCGGGCATCGCTACAATATTTTGGGCGACTTCTTTTTGCGTGAGTATGGTTACGCTCGTTGGTTTAAATTTCGCTGTCATAAACATTTGCAAAATTTTTCCGGTAATAAAGTACGGGATGTTGGCAACAACCTTGTAATTAACTCCCCCTACCCCCTCTTTAGAAAAGAGGGGGGCTCCGCGGTTTTGCGATGTATCTGCGGAGCCTCCTCCCCTTTGCTGAAGGGGAGGCCGGGAGGAATTCTTAAAAAAACTCTGGAAGCCATACTCGAGGACATCTGCTATTTCAAACCGAAAATTATTCGGGTAATCTTTTTTTATCGCTTTTAGGATCGGCAAAAACTTTGGATCCTTTTCAACAGACAAAACAAATCCCGCGCGTTCGCAAAGCAGGCGCGTCAGATTGCCGATGCCCGGGCCGATTTCCAAAACCACGTCTTGCGATGTTATGGCGGCCGCGGCCACAATATCCTGCAAAACAAAATCATCAATCAAAAAATTCTGGCCGTAGGTGAAGTTGGGCCTTAGGTTATTCCGT
>CAZQFQ010000037.1:0-12756 GCA_964592725.1 uncultured Candidatus Saccharibacteria bacterium
GAAGACCGCGAAGGAGAGGCCATTTCCTGGCATTTGGTGCAGGCTTTGGGTTTGGGCGATGAAGCGCAGATTGCAAAAGGCAAAGAAGATAAAAGGATAAAACGGATAGTTTTCCACGAAATTACCAAATCGGCCATTGACGAGGCAATGAAAAATCCCCGCGATATAGATTTAAATTTGGTGGATGCCCAGCAGGCGCGCCGGGTACTTGATAGATTGGTGGGCTACGAACTGTCACCGTTTTTATGGCGAAAAATTAGATATGGTTTGTCCGCGGGGCGGGTGCAATCCGTGGCCGTACGTTTGGTGGTTGAGCGCGAGCGCGAAATCCAAAAATTTAAAACGGATGAATACTGGTCTATTGAAGCAAAACTGTCCCCGTTTCCCTCTCCCTCTGGGAGAGGGATTAAGGGTGAGGGTTCTGAAAAAACTTTCATCGCGAAGCTGAATGCGATTGACGGAAAAGTCGTGGGCAAAATGGATATTAATAAGGAAGCCGACGCAAAAAAAATTGTGGCCGATTTAAACGGCGCGGAATATAAAGTTGCCGAAATCAACAAAAAAGAAGTTAAGCGCACGCCCGCTCCCCCGTTTACCACGTCCACTTTGCAACAGGAAGCGGCGCGCAAATTCGGAATGTCGGCCAAACAAACTATGGTTATTGCACAGCAGCTGTACGAAGGCATTAACATCGGCGCCGAAGGACATCAGGGATTAATAACTTACATGAGAACCGACAGCCTGAATTTGGCGCAGTCCGCGCTTTTGGCTGTTGCCGATGTTATAAAAAATGAGTTTGGGAAAGACTACGCTTTAGCCGAACCGCGGTTTTATGCCAACAAAAGCAAGGGCGCGCAGGAAGCGCATGAGGCCATTCGTCCTTCCGATGTATCGCGCAAGCCTTCCGACATAAAAGAGTTTCTCGATAAAGGCCAGTATAAAATTTACGATTTAATTTGGAAACGCACCGTTGCCTGCCAAATGGCCCAGGCGGTTTTGGAACAGACAAGCGTGGATATTACGGCCTCCGTAGGGGAGGGTTTGAAACCCTCCCCTACAAGATACCTTTTTCGCGCCAACGGCCAGGTGATTAAATTTGACGGCTTCATCCGCGCCTACACCGAAGGGCAAGATGAAAAGACGGAAGATGAAATAGAAGGGGTTCTTCCTGATTTATCCGCGGATGAAAAATTAAAATTGCACGAATTAAATCCTCTCCAGCATTTTACCGAACCGCCGCCGCGTTTTACCGATGCCACGTTAATTAAAACTTTGGAAGCCGCCGGCGTCGGCAGGCCTTCCACTTACGCGCCCACGCTTTCCACCATCCAAGACCGCGGCTATGTAAATAAAATCGATAAAAAATACAGCCCCACCGAAGAAGGCTTTTTGGTCAACGATATGCTGGTGGAAAATTTTCCCGAGATCGTGGACATAAATTTTACTTCGCATATAGAAGAAGAGTTCGACGACATTGCGGAAGGCAAAATTAAGTGGGTGGAAGTAATGCGGGAATTCTACGGGCCGTTTAAAAAACACCTTACGGAAAAAGAAGCCAGCGTGGAAAAACAGGTTGAGGTTTCCGATACTCCTTGCCCGCACTGCGGAAAACCAATGCTGATTAAATACGGACGAATGGGCAAATTTTTGGCTTGTCCGGAAGAAGGCAGCAAAATTACCCAGCCCATGCCAGAAGAAGCGGCCAAAATTAAAGAGCTGGAAGAAAAAACCAAAGGCGAAGTCTGCCCGATTTGCGGCAAGCCGATGAACGTCCGCCGCGGGCGTTTTGGGTTTTTCCTTGGCTGTTCCGATTATCCCAAGTGCAAAGGCATAAGCAAAATTTGGAATAAGACCGGCTACAAATGCCCCGCTTGCTTATCATCGGATGACAGAAAAGAAAAACCCGGGGATATAGTAGAAAAAAAATCCCGCGGCCGCGGCAAGCCCTTTTTCGCCTGCGCCCGCTTCCCCGACTGCACCTTTGTAATGAACACCAAACCCGAATCCCAAGAGCAGCTTGACGAAGCCTATAAAAACTGGAAAGAGAATCCTCCCAAACCGAAAAAAGTTTGGAAAAAGAAAAAAACCTCGGAATAATCGGAGGTTTTTTGTTTATTCTTTTTTTTGTTTCAACGCTTTGTCTTGTAGTACTAATTCTTTTGCGATAAAAAATTGGCGCAACGAGTGAGCGTGTGTAAAAAACTGTTCCAATTGTTCTATTGTCTGTTTACCCTCTGACGTTTTAGACCATTTGTAAATCTCATCAGGGTCATCTCTCATAAGATATCTCACAGCCATAGGAGTTTCGGCTAATATTTTTGCAATTGCTTTTTTTCTTTGGTCATACTCTGCCTCTCCTATAGCATTAATATCTATTTCCGTTTCACTAGCTTGAAAATCCGCGACGCGATCAAAATGTGCTTTTTCCTTCGGCTTTTCCTTACCCCTTTCTCTAAGTGGGCCTTCATTCTCCGCCATATGACGCGCTTTGTTTATATCTTCAATAATCATAAACTTTCCTTTCAAATTTAATTGCCCTTATAATACTCTCTCTCTGCGGGTGTCAAACGGCAAACAAAAAAGGCGTCATCCTGAGCAGTAGCAACCGAGGAAGGATCTCAAATTAAAGATATTCTTCGCCGATGGTACACACTGAAGAGAATGACACCGAGCATAGACAACGCCGCTTAATCGATTGCCATTGTTGATAAAACGCGTGGCCACGAGTTTTGTCAACAAATTATAACGCGAAAAAACTCGAAGTAATCCGAGGTTTTTTTATTTCGCGTAAATTATCGCTCCTATGGCTACCGCGGAATTTGTCAGTATCCACAAAGAATAGCTGATGATAATTAATTTCTCCTTATGCAAAATTCCGTATATCAACCAAAATACGGAAAAAATACTGTATGAAATCCAGGAAAAAGCGGAAACGCCGGCCGCCGTGTGCCCCAAATAAATTTTAGCGATTTGGGGAATGGTAAAAATCGGCCCCAAAATTCCGACAAGATAAACAATCGGGTCAATTATTTTTTCCCAGTCTTTATTTTTGTCTTGCTTCTGTTTTTGTTTGTGATAATGGCGCAGACCCAAACTCATATAAAAAAATTAATTATTTCTTCCATAAATTTCCATCTGAAAGACTACACATTTTACCGCTTTATACCAACCCACCAAATGCGTGTAATAGCGCAAGTGCGCCAGCTTGTCTATATAATATGCCAACCAACCCGTCAGATATATTCCATTATAATTCATAATTGCCCACTTGCCTCCGATGTTTACGATAAAACCGTGCTTTTTGTTTTTGTAAGGCAAAGGCGGTTTTTGATTTTTTATTATAAAGGGCAGGGCGTAAACCAAATATTTAGCCTGATCCTCCGCGTCCTGCGCCGAAGGGGCGGCCGCGCGGCCGTTTTTGTCCGTTACGCAGGCCATATCGCCCAGAGTAAAAATATTTTGATATCCCCGAACCTGCAAAAATTCATTTACCGGCAGTCGCCCTTTTTTATCAAGTCCGCTGACTTCCATAGGGCAATCAGCGGCTCTAACGCCGACGGTCCACAGCAAAACGTCATAAGCGATTTTTTCCCCGGTTAAAAGGCTCACAAAATGCCGGTCAACTTCCGAGATTCTGGCCGTCAAACTCACCCGCACGCCAAGCTCCTGCATTCGGCCGTAAGCGTCGCGGCTCAAACGGCCGCCCGCACCTCCCGCCAAATTGTTGGACCCTTCAATAATTTCAATTTCTATTTTTTCCCGAGGGTATTGATTTTTCCAGGCCAAAAAATCCGCCAAACTTTTAAGCTCCCCGGCCAGTTCCACGCCCGTGTATCCACCGCCGGCCACAACCAGGCGAATGGTTTTTTTGCTCATGTCAAATTTATGAGCCTGAATCGCGAACTCGATTTGGTTGCGGATCCTTAACGCGTCCGGCAAATCCTTTAAAACCAAAGCGAACTTTTCCGCCCCCGGAACATTAAAAAAATCGCTCCGCGAGCCCAAAGCTAAAATCAAATAATCGTAATTGATTTGTTTGTGGTCAAGCTCCAGCTGTTTTTTTACGGGGTCAACGCGCTTTAGACCGCTCTTTATAAATTTAATATTTTTGCCCCTTAAAATTTCCGAAAAAGGCAGCGTAATGCTTTGTTTCATCTGCGCTAAGGAAACTAACTCCTCCTCGGACGAGGCAACCTCATACAAATTCGGCGTAAAAAGATGGTAATCGCGCTTGTCAATTAAAGTTATCGCGATGTTTTTATTTTTTTGAAATTTTTTCTCCAAACCCAAAGCCGCCCCCAATCCCCCAAAGCCACCACCCACTATTACAATATTTGTCATTTTGGTTTCAAAATGTTATTTGCTGATTTGTACTCATTATAACATTTCCCCACTAAATACGAAAGCGACTAAAAATACTAAACTTCAATTTGCAAGTTTAGTATTTAGTACCTTTAGTATCTTTTAGTATTTAGTAGAGACTATTCGTATCTCATCGCTTCCACCGGATCGAGCTTTGAAGCCGAGCGGGCCGGAAGCACCCCAAAACTAATCCCAATGGCCGCGGAAACTCCCACGGCCAGCAAAATGGCGTACAAAGGAACCGAGAATGCCCACGTCAGCCCCGCGGCGTTGGCAATTAAAGAAATTACCCAGCCCAAAAATCCTCCAAATATTATCCCGATTACCCCGCCGATGAGCGTCACCAAAATTGACTCAATTAAAAATTCGCTCAAGATGTCGGAATTTTTTGCGCCCAATGCTTTTTTCAGTCCGATTTCCGCGGTGCGCTCGGTGACAACCACATACATAATATTCATAATGCCGACGCCGCCGACTATTAAGGAGATCGCCGCAATGGCAATCAGCAAAATGGTAATGCCGTTAAAAATCACGTTAAACGTGGCCAGCGCCTGGGCCTGGGACTCTACCGTAAAATCGTATTTAGCTGGATCGGTAATGTTATGGTTGTAAGCCAAAAGATTGTTAATCTGACTGACGGTCACGTCCGAAAGGTTGATATTTTGCAGCTGCACGACGCCGATTTGCAAATAATCTATGCCCAAAAGTTTTTTCTGCGCCGTGCCCAAAGGAATATACAAACTGTCATCGGCCGTGCCGCCGCCGGCAAGACCCAAAGGATTGTAAACGCCAATAACCTGAAAATTTAATGTGCCGACATGAATTAATTGTCCCAGGGGATCGGTCTGATTAAATAAATCCTGGGCCAAACTGGTTCCTAAAATTGCCACCTGGGCCGCGCCGTCGTCTTCGGCCTGGGTGTAAAAACGGCCTTCCTTTAACGTGTGCTCGTCTATCTGAAATTTGCTCGCGGAAGCGCCGTAATAGATGGCGCTTTTATCCGTGTTGCCGTAACTGACAACCGCCTGCCCGATAACTTCGCCGTAATCGCCGGTAACATTATTTAATTTGGCAATGTCGTCCAAATCCCTCTGCTTAAAACTGGTAATTTGCACGCCGGAAAAAGCCGCGGTGCTCGGACCGGCAGCAGCGCTGGCCGCACGATTCTTAGTTGTCGGCGGCACGCGCGTCTCTATAAATAAAGTATTGCTCCCTAAAGCGTTGACTTGCGAGTTTATCAAACTTCTAAAACCCGCGCCCGCGGACAATACCAAAATGACCGTGGCAATTCCTATCATAATTCCCAAGGTCGTCAGCACCGTCCGCGCCGGATTGGAGCGCAAAGCTTTAATAGATTGTCGTAACGCTTTTAACATAATCAAATTTACGAGTTAGATAAATCTGCAAATCTCCACGAACTATAAATTCGTACTTCGTAGGGATTCGTTGATTCGTTCTATTCGTAGATTCGATTCATTATTCATACCGCAACGCTTCTATCGGGTCTAATTTGCTGGCTTTAAATGCCGGATATAAACCAAACACCACGCCGGTTAAAATGGAAACGCCGACCGCCAAAACCACGGAAATAATTGAAATAACAAACGCCCAGTCATAGCCAAGCGAGTTCATCAATAAAGAAATTAGATAAGAAACAATCACGCCCACTATAATCCCCGCCACTCCCCCGAGGCTGGTTAAGGTTCCGGCTTCAAGTAAAAATTGATTGCGAATGGCTGAATTGGTCGCGCCCACGGCTTTGCGCAAACCGATTTCCCTCGTGCGCTCTCCGACCGTGGCCATCATAATATTTAAAATACCAATGCCGCCGACAATTAAAGATACCGCGGCCATCGCCGTTAAAAACAGCGTCAGCGCGTTGGTAATGGTGCTTAAAATACTCACGGCATCGGCTATATTCCGCACGGTCCAGTCCACGTCAGAGTCAGATTTAATATGGTGTTGCGCGGTCATAACGGCGTTAACATCGTCTACTGTCTGGTTGACATTATCGGCGGAGTCAACTTTTATATTTATGGCTTGCAAATAATTTATCCCCAAAATTTGCTGCTGGCCGATGACCAGCGGTAAAAATATCTGGTCGTCGTTGTCCTGAAAAAACGAACTGCCGCGCGGCTGTATTACGCCGATAACGCGCAGAGGTATGCCGCCGGGCTGGGTTTGGGAAGAACTGCGGACCTTAATTACCTGGCCGATAGGGTCAACACCGCTGCCCCCGAATAATTCATTGGCCACAGTTGAACCCAAAACCACGACGTTGGCGTTGCCCTGATCCTGCTGTTGGGTAAAAAACTGTCCTTCCTGCATGGTAAAGTTGATGACATTGGGGTAGTTGTAGTCGGTACCGGTAAAATTGGTGTCCACGCTCTGACTTTCCCAGGCCACAGTCACGCTGCCGCGGACGCTGGCGTTGACAGCCGCGGCATGCGGGACCCTGGAGGTATCGCGCAGGGCCGCGGCATCGCTCGGGGTCAAAGTCGTAATCATAATGCCAAACAGCTGGGCGGGCGGGCCCTTGTCGTTGCTCTTGCCCGGCTGAACGCTTAATAAATTAGATCCCAATTTGGTAATCTGCCCCAAAACCAAAGCCTGCGCGCCGGCGCCAAGCGCGATAATAATAATCACGCCGGCCACGCCGATGACAATCCCCAAAATAGTCAAAAACGACCGGCCTTTGCGTGCCAGCAGGGTTCTAAAGATTAACTTGAAAGTAGAAAAAAAATTCATTAAGAATTATTCTAATTAATTTAAGTGATCTAATTATTCTAAAAAATTTCCAATAACCAATGTCTAATATCCAATAAGGCGCCCGTTTGGAAATTGGAGATTAGAAATTAGCCATTATTTAGGTTAATTAAAATAATTAGACCAATTAGAATAATTTACTTAACCAATTCTTTCCCGTCGCTGGCAATGGTGCGCTTTAACACGGCTTCATCGCCGATAATATTTCCGTCTTTAATCCGGATTATGCGTTTGGCGTGGTTGGCGGTGTCCATTTCGTGCGTCACCAAAATTATGGTATGCCCATTGTCATTCAGTTTTTGCAAAATTTCCATTACCACGTTGCCGGATTTGGAATCCAGGTTCCCGGTCGGCTCATCGGCAAAAATTACCGCCGGCTCGCAAACCAAAGCTCTCGCAATGGCCACGCGCTGCTTTTCCCCGCCGGAAATCTGGTTGGTAAAATATTCCAGACGATGGGAAAGCCCCACGGACTCCAGGGCTTTTTTTGCCAGCTCGTCCTGATTTTTTTTCTTGCTGTAAATTAAAGGCAGTTTTACGTTATCCAAAACCGTGGTGCGCGCCAAAAGGTTAAACGACTGGAAGACAAAGCCGACCCGCTCATTCCTTAACTCCGCCAGGTAATCATCCGTAAAATCTTTGGTGTCGCGGCTTTCAAATTCATAAATGCCGCCCGAAGGCCGGTCCAAAAAACTTAAAATATGCATTAAGGTGGATTTGCCGCTGCCCGAAGGCCCCATTATCGCCACAAACTCGCCGGAGTCAATGGTAAAATTCAAACCGTGAAGAACCGGAGTCGCCACGCCTTCGTTGGTGTAATCTTTAACTAAGTTTTGGACTTTGATGAGTGCCATAAATATTTTCTACTAAATACTAAACGGTTACTAAATATACTAAATACTAAATCTTACTAAATTCGGGTTTCGTATTTCGTACCTTTAGTATATTTTAGTATTTAGTAGAGATATTATTGTTTTAAATACGTCACCACCGTCTCCCCTTCGCTTAGCCCGCCGGTAATTTCCACCAGGCCGCCGTCGGCATTCAGGCCGGTTTGCACCTGGACCTGATGGTAAGTGCCTTTTTTAATATCATCAACAACCCGCACGTACTGGTTGTTATTCTGATTGATGATGGCGCTGCTCGGCACGGCCAATACGCCTGATTTTTTGGCAACCATAATTGTCATATTGGCCGTCATACCGGGCTTAATGTCGGGGATGTTGGGCAAAGTGGCTTTAACCAAATAATTTACCACGCCGGAAATAACCGTGGAAGCCGGATTGATTGTTAAAACCGTGCCGGCAAAATGGCGGTCCGGACCAAGCGCGTCAAAAGTATAGTCAACAGGCTGGCCGGGCTGGATATTGGCAATATCGGCTTCACTGACGTCGGATTCCGCGTGCAAATCGGCAACGTCCTGAAGAATCATAACCTCCTGAAGCGAAGAAGCCTGCTCCCCGATTTTAGTGTCAACCTGGGTAATGGTGCCGTCCAGCGGCGCCTTAAGCACCGTATTGCTCAAAGCAGCCTGGGCGGAATCCACCTGCCCCTGGGCGGAAAGGATTTGGGCCTTGGCCGCGTCAATGTCCGCGGAACTGGCTTGGGCGAGTTCATTATTTAAATTGGCTTGCGCCTGGTCCAGCGCGCTTTGCGCGCTCTGCACCTGGCCTTGCGCGGCCGAAACGGCACTGGCCTGGGTCTGCAATGCGGTTTGATAGGCATTATAGTTAGCCACGTAAGCAGGAGCGTAAGTATTGGGAATGCTGACCGTCCAGGTGTCTCCGGTCGCGGGCGTTGAATTAAATTGGATATAAAGCCCAAATGTTCCCATTTGAGTCGGCTGGCTGCGCACGTTTCCGGAAGCGTTTTCCAGCCCGGAAACCTGAAACTGCAAACCGCTGCCGGATGAATACAAACTGATATTATAAACGCCTACATTGGAGCCGGTATAAGTGCCGGTTATAATCGGAGTTACAGTATCCGCGTTGCCCGATGTCGCGACGGCCGTAATTGAAGTATTTAAAAGAGTATTGTAGGCATTTTTTACGGCCGTGGCCTGCTGGGCCTGGGTGGTCGCCAGGGTTGTGGTGGCGTTGTTTAATGCTACTTGGGCGGTGTAAACCGCCTGCTGGCTTACCGCGATTTGGGTATTGGTACTGCCCTGCACGACTTTTTCATAATTGGCCTGGGCCTGGGCCAAACTTCCTTCGGCGGTGGTCAAAGCGGCCTCGGCCGAAGCCTGATTTAGAGTCGCCAAGGTTTGCCCGGCTTTAACTTTGTCTCCTTCATTAACTAAAACCTGGGTTACCACGCCGCCGGCCTGAAAACCCAAATTCAAATCGGTACTGCTGACCACCTGGCCGGTTGAAAGCACGGTTTGCTGGATATCCTGTTTTGTCACGACAGCGGTTTGAATATTGCCGGAAGTATTTTTGCCGGCTTCAATTTTATAAATAATAAACCCGATAACCAATAAAATGATTACCGTCCAAATAATTTTCTTTTTGGTAAAAAATCCCTTAATATTCATAATGCTATAAATTAATTATTGCCTATTAAACATCTTCGACATATTTTTTGAAATATATTCCTTAATTTCTTTATTTGCCCCGCTGCCGGATAAATTCTCCATAATAATTTTCACAAAACTTTCCATTTCATCGGTTTTAATAAGCCCCAGGGCCTTGCCGAACTTGCCCATAACCATAAGCTGGTCGCCGGGTTTTAAACCGAGATCTTTTCTGGCGTCGGCCGGAATGACCACCTGTCCCCGCGCTCCGACGGTTGTGGTTCCGTAAAGCTTATCGTGGCTGGTCATTTTTTTATGGATTTTCAGATGCAAACTTTCTTTCATAAATAAGCCCTTAGTTAAGTGTGAACTTAAATGTATGACATTTCATACTTATCATATCATAATTAAAAATTGCCGTCAAGAGCCGGCAACGGTTAAAAGCCAGGGCTAAACCCGAAAGACGGATTTAATTTTGTTTTTAATCCCCGGGCGATTAAAAATATCTTCTTCCGTAATGCCCAAAAGTTTAATGTCGCGATTTTCGGCCGGAACAATAACTTTATAAATTTCCGGCAAAGCGGAATCTATACTTTCACTTAAGGTAATTTTGCCAGCCAGGAGACTGTATTTTTTAAAAAGACCGGGGTCGTTTTGAAAAAACAAATCCAAAAGAGTGGGTTTATAAATTTGTGCCTGTTGGTTTAAGCCGAATGCCAGAGCTCCTTCCGCAAAATTTTGCGTCGGCACCGCGGCTACGGAAGCGGCCAAATCGGCCTCGCCCCATTCGGCCAACAAGTCCATAAATTTTTCTTTAATATCGGTCAACCAGTTTACCTGGTTAAAACCGCCCAGACAGGTTACGCCGTAATACAGCAAAACCAAAAAACACGCCAAAGAGGCAGGATAAAGTTTACCGCTTTTAAGGGCGCTGATTAAAGAGTCGGCATCTCCGGCAAAAATGTCGTCACCGCCGACCAGCTTGTTTTTTTGGCGCGCCAGGTGGATTCTCCGCCCTTTGCCGTCAATCCCCCAAAATAAAAAACTGCCTTTGTGCGCGCCGCTAAAAGCACCGAGACTGCCCAAAAAATACTTTTCAATGCTGTCCCATCCGGAAACGGTAAAAAAAAGTTTATGCAAAATATGCTCTTTATCAGCCCCAATTTCATCGGCAATCACGGACGCGACAAGCTCTTCCAGAGGCAAATAAAACAGTTTTGGCGCGTCCGGAAAAACCTTGGCCCAAATCGCGGTTGAGGCGTAAGCCGCCTGTTTGGAAAAGTTATCCAAACATAAAAATTTTTCATTTTGAAAAATCTCTTCCACCAGACCAATCAGCTGTTGCTTATTATCGCCGGCAAAAAAATCCGCGACGCTGATTTGCGATTTAATCCGTTCAACATCCTTTAAAACCAAACCTTTGGCCGCCAAGACAGTTTGGGTTTTTGTTTTATCCGGAAAAAAAGAAAACCGCCTCATCCGCCCGCCCGGGCCGGTTACCAGCAAACAACCGGGCCGGGAAGAATTATTCAACGATACGCCGGCGGTGGAAAGGCAGAGTAAAAATTTCTGATTTTTACGAAGGCTGTAAATTAAATTGGAATTGACAAAAAACGGATGGTTTAAAATTCCATGATGGTCTATGGTTGAAACCAAGGAACTTCTGTTGGGCCGGGGCAATACCCCGCTTGCCGGATTTTCCGGATAAATTTGCGGAAGCAATTTTTTTATTTGCCCAAACAGGCTTGCGGTATGCGCGGTCGACTTAGACGCCGTCCAGGTATCGACGTAATCCAAAAGGCTAAGATTCCCGTATTTTCGGTAAATATTCGCCAAAATTTTTTGTTTACCAAAAACCTTTTTTTTTAAGTTAGAAATATCCAAATCCATACTCTATATTATACCTTCACCGGAAGAAAATTAAAAACCCCCAATGCATGCATCGGGGGTTTAAGCGTAAATAGTTATCTCACGCCTTCGGGAGTTAAGATATGGACACCCGGAGCAAAAACTCCGGTCTGGTTGCCTAAACAAAAATAATAAGCATAGTCGGGATAAACCGTTGTAGTACCGTCAGCTCCCAAATAAGCCGTGCCGCTTGGATAATAATAATAACTGCTTTCAAGGGTATTGGCGGGAAGCGGCGGCGAGCTATATGCCGCGCCGGCGCAATTTCCGTCGGGCGGCATGGGGGCCTTGGGCAAAGTGGAAGCGTAGTTAGGAACCAAGGCCTGTGGGATTCCGGTGGTGCTTGAAGGATAACCTCTAAAGTCGGCAAAATAGAGTTCCAGCCCGGTATTCATTTGAGCCATATCCGCGAGCCGCTTGGCATCCCTGGATTTTTGCTGGGCCGAAGTATAAGCAATTAAAGCAATAGACGCTAAAAGCGCGATAATCGCAATAACCACTAAAAGTTCTATCAGCGTAAACCCTTTATTTTTGTTTCTCATTTTTTATTGTAAAATTTTGATAATTTATTGTAACATATCCGCGCAAGTTTTCAAAGTGGATAAAAACCTGGCCAGGCCGAGCCGGTACCAGGCCTTGATAAAATTGAGGAAATGTTGTAAAATATCGTAGATACGTGGAAAACAGTTTCTACTAATAACAGATCCTCCTCCGGCGGAAACCTTCCTGTTGTTAATTGTAAATTGTTAAAAGTTAATTGTTACCTTATCCGGGTCTGTAGCTCAGTTGGTAGAGCAGCGGCCTTTTAAGCCGCCCCGTCATTCGACGGGGCGCCCTGTCGGATGACAGGGCGTTTGTCATTAACCAATCGCATATGTATGTTCTACGTCTACATTTTACTTCAAAATGATAAGCACTTATACACTGGTTTTACCGATAATTTAAAAAGGCGCTATATGCAACATTCCGACGGCCTAAACCTATCGACTAAATATAAACGACCGTTAACATTAATACACTATGAGGCTTACTTATTGAAAACCGACGCCATGAGGAGAGAAAAATTTTTAAAAACTACCGAAGGGAAAAGATTTCTAAGACAGCAAATCAGGGACATTCTAAAGCAAGAGAAAGTTATTTAATATTTGGGTCTGTAGCTCAGTTGGTAGAGCAGCGGCCTTTTAAGCCGTTTGTCGCGGGTTCGATCC
>CAZQFQ010000038.1:0-12570 GCA_964592725.1 uncultured Candidatus Saccharibacteria bacterium
CTGGGTCTTTTTAAATGTCTGGCCGGCGGTTGCACTTCAGATTAGAATTTCCGACGTACCTCTTGACATCGTACTAGTACAATAGTACAATGCGTTTATGAACAATTTATTTGTACAATCCGGCAATTGGCAGACTACCCACTTAAGCGGGTAGCGGATTTTGCATTTGTAAAATAATTTCCTGCCGCTCGCTAACAGGGCGGTTTTTAATTTTGATTCACAATTATGACGCATTTCCTATTTAAAGATCATTGCACGGAAACCTGGCGACTTGAATAATCGCTGTTTTATTAATTAATTTTAAACCTATGAAATTATCAACTAAATCGAAATTCAAACAATTACCAGATAAAAAAGGCTTTTTCGGGCAATACGGCGGGCGTTTTGTGCCGCCCCAGCTGGAAGAAGCTCTAAGAGAAGTGGAAGCCGCTTACTTAAACGCCAAACAAGATCCGAAATTCAAAAAAGAATATCAAGATCTCCTAAAAAATTATGTGGGGCGGCCGTCACCATTGTATTTGGCCAAAAACATGACGGCAAAATTAGGCGGAGCAAAAATTTATCTCAAAAGGGAAGATTTAAACCACACCGGAGCGCATAAAATTAACCATTGCATCGGCGAAGCTCTGTTAGCCAAGCGGATGGGTAAAAACAAACTTCTGGCTGAAACCGGAGCCGGCCAGCACGGCGTGGCGCTGGCCACAGCCGCGGCACTAATGGGAATGGCGTGTGAAATTCATATGGGGAGCATTGATATTGCTAAGGAACATCCCAACGTAATCCGCATGAAGCTTTTAGGAGCCAAAGTGGTGGCGGTTGAAGCCGGCGGTAAAAGTTTAAAAAACGCCGTAGACAGCGCCTTTGGCGTGTTTATGGCTGAACACCAAAATACCTTTTTTGCCATCGGCTCGGTTGTCGGCCCGCATCCTTATCCAATGATGGTGAGAGACTTCCAGTCTGTTGTAGGCAAAGAAGCCAAAGCCCAAATTCTGGAAATTGAAAACCGTTTGCCCGATTACCTGATTGCCTGCGTGGGAGGGGGGAGCAACGCCATGGGACTTTTCCACGAATTTCTGGATGATAATGTAAAAATGGTCGGGGTAGAACCGGCCGGAAAAAGTTTTAAACCCGGCGAGCACGCGGCCACGCTGACTTTGGGCAAACCCGGCACTTTGCACGGGATGTTCACTTACGTACTGCAAAACAAAGACGGTCAGCCGATGCCCGTGCATTCCATCGCCTCGGGCTTGGATTACCCCGGAGTCGGCCCCCAGCACTCATACTTCAAAGACAGTGGGCGGGTTGAATATTCTACCGCCAACGACAAAGAAGCCCTAAATGCTTTTTTGGAGCTTTCTAAAATTGAGGGCATAATTCCGGCTCTGGAAAGCGCGCATGCTTTGGCCTATGCCTTTAAGCTCGCGCCAACTTTAAACAAAAACAAAATAATCATCGTCAACCTCTCCGGCAGGGGAGACAAGGACATAGATTATATAGCGGGAAAAATTAATCTTTAGATCAAAAAGTCATTTGTTACACTAACGCTCGGCCGAGCGTTAGTGTAACAAAGTTGATAAATTCCAGGGATTCTGTTATAATTGCTTCGCAAAGCGGCAAAACGACCGCTCTATTTTTAATAATATATGGCCAATAACGATGTCGTGCTCAGGTTTAGCGACGTGACGTTTGATTACGGGCACAATAAAGAAATTTTAAATGAAGCGAGTTTTTCCATACGCACCGGCAGTAAGGCGGCTTTAATGGGGCAAAACGGCGCTGGGAAAAGCACTCTGTTTAAGTTAATAACCAGGGAACTTCAGCCCAAAGAAGGCGGCGTTTTTTTGACGCCAAAAGAAACCACTATTGGCATTGCCCGCCAGGTTATCCCGCAGGACCAAATGAATTTAACCGTGCGCGACTATTTTGCCTCGGTTTTTTCGAAAAAAAACGACGCCTCCGGCGTCGTCCCGAATGTAGTGAGGGATCTCGATAAAAGAATCCGCAACGTTTTGGAAGCCGTAAACCTAAACGCGCCTTTGGAGAGGATAATAAAATCATTTTCCGGCGGCCAGCAAGCGCGTCTGCTGCTGGCGTACGCGCTGATTCAAAATCCTGATATATTGCTTCTTGATGAGCCTACCAATAATCTTGACCAAACCGGCATAGAACATCTCACGGGATTTTTAATGATGTATGAAAAAACCTGCATGGTAATTTCCCACGACGCGGAATTTTTAAACGCATTTACCGACGGCGTTGTCTATTTGGACGTTTTTACGCACAAGACCGAACAATATAACGGAAATTATTTTGACGTGATGGAAGAGATCTCGGCGAGAATTGAAAGAGAAAACTTGCAGAACGCCCGTATGGAAGCGGAAATAAAAAAGAACAAAGCCCAGGCCGAAGTTTTCGCGCACAAAGGCGGCAAACTCCGCGCCGTGGCCAAAAGGATGAGGGAAGCGGCCGAAGAAGCCGAAGAAAGTATTGTGGAAGTAAGGCGCGAGGACAAAACCATACGCAATTTTGAAATTCCGGTTCAGGAATTTGACCCGTACTTTAATGGCCTAATCGCAAAAATTGACGCCATAAAAGTTTTTGCCCATCACCGGCCAATAAATAAAACAATTGATTTAACTATCCGTAAAAATACCCACGTCTTAATTAGCGGACCAAACGGCGTCGGCAAGAGCACCTTCTTGCACGCGTTGTCCGATCGTACCGCCGAAGGCGCGATGATTCCCGAAGATATAAAAATCGGCTACTACAAACAAGACTTTGGCAATTTGGATTTTGAACAAAAAGCTTTTAATTGCTTGGCGGACGTGACGCAAAAAAAGGACGAGCATATTTTGCGCGCCACAGCGGCATCATTTTTATTGGACGGAAAAGTTTTGGATCATCCCATAAAAAGTTTATCGGAAGGGCAAAAAGGCCTTTTGTCGTTTGCACGATTGGTGCTGATGAAACCCGGCTTATTAATTCTCGACGAACCCACTAACCACATCAACTTCCGCCACCTCCCCATAATCGCCAAAGCCCTGGACAGCTACCAAGGCGGCCTCCTAATGGTCAGCCACATTCCCGACTTCGTCAGCCAAATCCACATTGACCAAACAGTAGATTTAACCTTACTATAAGTGCAGTTTCCCTCCCCCTTTGGGGGAGGGTTAGGGAGAGGGTTCAAAGTGCTTACAAAGCGCTTTCCCGGGCGCTTTTTTGTTTGAAAAATGATATAATTGTCATATGGAACCCCTAGCAAACAAAATTCGTCCTACATCGCTTAAAGACTTTGTCGGTCAGGAACATTTGGTGGGACCGGGCAAGCCCTTGAGGATTGCCGTTGAACAAAAACACTTGTTCAGTTTTATTTTTTGGGGCCCGCCGGGAGTGGGGAAGACTACGCTGGCGCGGATTTATGCCAAGGCTGTCAATGCCGAGTATTTTGAGTTGTCCGCGGTTTCGGCGGGAAAAGAAGATATAAAAAAGATTATTGATGGAAAGCCGGCCCAATCCAATCAAATGACTGATGACCAACAATCGCTTGGCCTTGGGAACCCCCACCCTAACCCTCTCCCAGGGGGAGAGGGAAAAACACAACAACCAAAAATTTTATTCCTTGATGAAATTCATCGTTTCAATAAAGCCCAACAGGATTTTTTGCTACCGTTTGTGGAAACCGGGAAATTATATCTAATCGGCGCGACCACGGAAAATCCGAGCTTTGAAGTTATTGCGCCGCTTTTGTCGCGCTGCCGCGTTTTTGTGCTAAATGAACTGGAAGACAATGCCATCAGCCGCATTATCGACAGCGCAATATCAGAAGCCGAGGGTAACCCTCGGCTTAAGAAACCTCGAGCCCGAGGGTTACCCTCGGACGTAAAATCCTGGTTAATCCAAATGGCTAACGGGGATGCAAGACAAGCCATAAGCATGATAGAAAACACAATACACCTCTACGGCAAGCTTACCGTGCAAACCTTAAAAGACACTTTGCAATCCAAATTTTTGCGCTACGACAAAAAAGGCGAGGAACATTACAACACCATCAGCGCTTTTATAAAATCGATGCGGGCATCACAGCCGGACGCGGCGCTCTATTATATGTGCCGAATGATAGACGCCGGGGAAGACCCGTTATTTATCGCGCGGCGGATGGTCGTGTTCGCGTCCGAGGATATCGGCCTGGCCCAACCAACCGCGCTTGTGGTCGCCAACGCCGTGTTTCGCGCCTGCGAGACCATCGGCTACCCAGAATGCGCGGAAAATCTGGCCCACGGTGTCGCCTATCTATCACTGGCAAAAAAAGACCGCAGTGCCTATAATGCCTACCTGGCCGCAATGAAGGACGTCAAGGAATTCGGCAACCTGCCCATTCCCTTAAAAATCCGCAACGCCCCGACCAAGCTGATGAAAGAATTGGGTTACGGCGAAGGTTATGAAAAATATCCCGTTTCTCCCTCTCCCTCCGGGAGAGGGCAGGGTGAGGGTTTTGACGATAATAACGATTACCTGCCGGAGAAATTAAAAGGAAAAAAATATTTGCAAAACCATGAATAAAGCATTGTTATTTGATTTTGACGGCGTGCTGGTGGATAGTTTTGAAATCAACTACTATACCAGGCTCAAAATATATAAAGACGGGATGAGCCGAAAAAAATATAGGGAACTTTACAGCAAAAATATCCACGCGGATCTTAAAACCGCTAAAGTTCCGAAAACAAATCTTTTTTTTAAAATTTTAGGCCCAAAACTTATGCGCCTTAAATTAAACGTTGGCGCCAAGGAGCTTTTAGATGAACTTTCAAAAAATTACGACCTCTTTATTGTTTCTTCAACCCCGGCTTCTCTAATTTCGGATTATTTGAAAAGACAAGACGCGCTTCAATATTTTAAAAAAATCCTCGGCGGCGACTCCCACAAGACAAAAGTTAAAAAGGTTAATTTTATCTTAGAACCTATTTTAAAAATAATTTGTAGGCGAAATTACAGGATTTTGATCGGATTGGCCCTTAACAAATTTTGACGTTTAGCCGAAGCTAAGCGGAAAAATTTTTAAGGCCAAGACGCCAAAATCCTGGAATTGCAGCCCGAAGGATTTTTAAAATAGGTTCTTAGATAGGTATAAACTTCTTCCACAAAATTGCCTGTTTATAACCGACACCTTGGGCGATATTCTGGAAGCAAAAAAGTGCAGGGTCAAGTCTATCGCAATAACAGGGGGGTTCCAATTTAAAAGTACTTTGCGTAAAGGAAGGCCGCTTAAGATTGTTTCAGGCTTGCAAGCCCTGCCCAAACAAGTTAAAAATTATTACGCCAAACCCGCCACATAAATATGAATAAGCTGGAACGAATATTGGCCCGATACGATTATCAAACCCCCAAACAGTTAATCGCCCAAAAACCCGCCGCGCCAAGGGATGCCGCGCGGCTTTTGGTTTATGACAGGCGGGATAAAAAAGTCAGGTTTAATACTTTTAAAAATCTTGGCAAATATCTCCCGAAAAATTCCGTACTCGTTTTTAACAAAACCAAAGTCTGGCCGGCCAGGCTTATTGTGGTCAAACCAACAGGCGGAAAAGTGGAATTACTTTACATATCGCACGATAAAAATTTTATCAAAGTATTAGCAAACAAAAAATTGCCCATAGGTTCCAAGGAGAGCTTTTTTCTCGGCCGAGAAAAAAGCTCTCCAATAACTTTTACAGTAACCAATAAAATCGGCCAGTTTTATTTTCTTAAACCCTCGTTTCCTTTATCGCAAATTCCAAAAATCCTGCGGCATTACGGCATAACGCCGCTGCCGCCATACATCAAAAATTCTCCTCTGACGGAAATCCAGAGGCGTAAAGAATATCAATCAATTTTCGCCAAAACCGGCCTGTCCGTTGCCGCGCCGACGGCAAGCCTGCATTTTACAAAAAGGCTGATAAAAAATCTGCGGCGGCGGGGGATTGAGATAAAATTTGTACAACTGGATGTCGGTTTGGGAACTTTCGCGCCCTTGCGCGGCGATAATATCAAAACCGGCAAACTCCACCGGGAATTTTATAAAATTGATAAATCAACGGCAAAGTTTCTTACTCTCGCTAAAAAACAAGGGCGTCCGATTATCGCCGTGGGAACTACTGTCGTGCGTACTTTGGAATCCGCCGCGCAAAATCTAAGGCTGACAAAACTTTCCGGAGACACGGAATTGTTTATCCGCGAAAATTATAAATTTAAATTTGTTGACGGCATAATTACTAACTTCCACGTCCCTAAGAGCAGTTTAATGATGCTTGTTTCGGCATTTCTTGGCAAAAAAACTCTGCTAAACCTCTATCAAAAAGCGCTAAAGAAAAAGTTCCGGTTTTTTTCTTTTGGCGACGGAATGCTGATAGTTTAAATGAACAAAAATGACAAAATTGACATAAATGACAAAAATAAAACACATCCTCATTTTTGTCATTTTTTTAATTTTTGCTCAATTTTGTCATTATTCAACTGTGGATATTTCGTATTGGTGAAAATTTTTCAATCCCTCCGAAAATTAAATAATTTAATAAATCCTTTTAAATAAGCCAAATATATATCATTAGCCCAGTTAAATTTGCCTTTTCTCTTGACAATAACAAAAAAAGCTTGATTTTATTGGGTTTTTTAGTTAATATTTAATCGGAAAGCAATTAATTAAAGGGAGACAAAAATATGACAAAGTCAGAAATCTTGCAGGCCCTGGCTGAAAAGCTGGGAATCACCCGCAAACAGGTTAGTGAGTATATGGACGCCATGGTCGAAATGGCATACGCCGTAACCAAAAAAGAAGGTGAATTCGTAATTCCCGGCATGGGCAAACTCCAAAAAAAGCACCGCGATGCCAGAATGGGCCGCAACCCAGCCACCGGAGCTTCCATCCAAATTCCGGCCAAAACCGTATTAAAGTTCCGCGTTGCCAAACAGGCCAAAGACGCTATCTTGTAATCCAATATTAAAACCCTTCCTATTTATCGGGAAGGGTTTTTTTATTGCCCGTTTTGTGGTATAATACAGAAAAGTTGATCCTTAAGGCCGACAAAAGAAAAATAAATCAAAATGGAAAATTCTTTAAAAAAGATCGCCTTAGAAACAAAAAAGCAGTTTGAAATAATAGATATTACCGACCGCGTAAGAAAAATCGCGGCGGAAAGCGGAGTTAAAAGCGGCGCGGCCATAATATTTTGCCCGCATACCACGGCCGGGGTTAGGCTTAACCACAACGAGCCATTGCTGATGCAGGACATTATGAAGATGCTCTACCGGCTTGTGCCCATAGACGCCAACTACAGCCACGATTTATTTGAAGTCAGGCAAAACGTGGCGCCTAACGAGCGAAGTAACGGCCACGCGCACGTTAAAGCTTTTTTGTTGGGTTCGTCCGAAACAGTCCCTATAGAAAATTCCGTATTGTCCCTCGGCTCCAAACAAAGCATTTTTTTTGTGGAGATGGACGGCGGGCGAACACGCGAGGTTCAAATTAAAATAATGGGAGAGTAAAATCCACAGATAGACAGACAGAGACAGATGCCTCTGATGAGTAATACAAACTGTGTCATCTGCGCAATCCGTGTATCTGTGAGCTAACCTTAAGCGGTCGGTCTTAAGATAAAAACCATAAACATCAAATCTATTAAAAACATAAATTAAAAAGAAAGGAAATAAAAATGGATTATACAACATATCAGGCTGTGGTGGTCCAAGCCTTGGGAGATTTATATTCCAAGACTTTAACCTACCTGCCCAATCTTGTTGTCGCAATTATAGTCGTTATTATCGGCTGGTTATTGGCCATCTTCTTAAGCAACATTGTCCGCAAAATTCTGGATGTGATAAAAATTGACCAGCTGGCCAACCAGCTCGGGTTAAAAAATCTTTCGGAAAAAGCCGGAAGAAAATTAAGCCTGGCCGCTTTGGGCGGATGGCTGGTAAAGTGGTTTTTCTTTTTGGGGAGCTTTATTGCCGCCGCCGACATTTTGGGCCTCCAGCAGGTTTCAACTTTTCTTTATCAGGATGTGCTGGGTTACGCCGGCTATGTGATTGCCGCCATGGCAATTTTGCTGTTGGGAATTTTGGCCGCCAAATTTTTTGAGGAAATTGTCGTCGCTACTGTTAAAGCCAGCGGGCTGCATAACGGCCAGTCCCTGGGGACTATCACCAAATGGGCAATTTTGGTTTTTACCGTAATTGCCGCGTTATCCCAATTGCAAATCGCCACCGCTTTCTTGCAGGATTTATTCCGGGCCATAGTGGCCATGCTGGCCATTGCCGGCGGCCTGGCCTTTGGCTTAGGCGGCAGGGATCACGCTAAAAAAGTTCTGGACAATATAGAAAACAGCTTAAAATCTTAGGGTTTAGCGAAAAAATATAAATTAGTTTATAATGCTTAAGCGATGTTTTACTACAGCGTAATGTTTTGATTTAATTGAGATTTATCCATGATTAAAAAGGTTCTGATTATATTTATACTGTTTTTACTTATCTTAGGCGGAGTTGGCATTTACGGCGCGTTAAAGTTCAGAGATCAAATTAGGCAGGAGAGGCTAACAGCAAAAGCGCCGCAAGCCAGCGTGACTTTTTTGGAAGGCTGGAGTAACAATAACATAGCAGATTATTTGCAGAAACAGGGGATTACGTCATCCGCTGATTTTTTGTTAAGCTTAAAAAATTTCAATACCGCGGCTTATCAAAACATTTTGCCAAAGGAGGCGGACGGGAGTTTGGAAGGATTTATTTTTCCCGACACGTATTTTATCCCCCAAAATCCTCCGGCCGGCCGGAACATCGGCGATGTGATAATAACAAAAGCTTTGGATAATTTTACGCAAAAAATCACGCCCCAGATGCTCTCGCAGGCGCAATCCCAAGGGATGAGTTTGTATCAGATTATTACCCTCGCGTCCATTATAGAAAAAGAGTCGGGCGGCAACCAGGATGATAGGAAAATGATCGCGGGAGTCTTTTATAACCGCTTAAAAGCCGGCATGTCGCTGGAAAGCGACGCCACGGTAAGCTTTGCGGTTGGTCATTCCCCGATAACAACTGCTGACACGCAAATAGACTCGCCCTACAACACCTACAAATACAAGGGCCTGCCGCCGGGACCCATTTGCAACCCGGGGCTAAATTCCATTATGGCCGCGCTTTATCCCACGGCGAGCAATTATTTATATTTTTTGACCGTCCCGCAAACCGGTCGCGCGGTATTTGCCCAGACTTACGACGAACACCTGGCGAATAAACAAAAATATTTAAGCCATTAAAAACCCGGGAAGATATTGATAGATATTTATTGATATATTGATATTAGGATATTGAGTGGGTACTTATTTAATATCCGAAATTCCCTTTCTCTAAAACCTAAGGCTATAAAACCGCACAAATCCCTTATGCCGCAAGGCTTTTTGAAGATTTTGTGGTCAAAACACCCCAGTTGGTGGAGATTTTCAAAAACAGGTGGAACTTGATTTATGATGAGAATTTTAGATTATAAAGAATAAATGGGGACATGACCCATTTTAGTACTAAAAAAACCGCGAAGGCGGTTTTTTTGCATGCACTCCGTAGCCCCGAAGGGGCGAAGAAGTGGTGGAGCACATCGGGAGCCAGGGATAACCATTCTCTCGTTAGTAAGCGAAATTTATTTTGCGATTGTTAAGTTGAATTATGGTTTTGGTAATTCACGTACCCCTTTGGAAGCTTGTCTGTTTACGGGGAGGGATCTATAAGTTCTGCCCCAGAGTGTATTTCTATAAAGGCCGGATTCTAAATCATCAGCTTGATCCACTCGGTAGCCATCCACACCTGACAAGATGTCCTCACTAAGTTGTTCCCTCAATGCGGGCCACGCCGGATGGTTAGGAGATATGGCTTTAAGCAAACCCAGGGTTGTTATTTTGAATTTCTCATCCCGATTGGCAGGAACGCCCGACTGTATGAGTTCTAAAATTTGGCTTAAAGCTTTAGCGCTATCTCCTTTGAGGTAGAAAATTTTTGCAGACAGGTATTTTGCAATATTGTTTTCAGGATCAAATGTTAACACCTGGGCTAGGCATGTCTGCGCTTTATCATAGTATTTAGCTTGCATATAAAGTTTGGCCAATAGGCTGAGACAGATTGGATCCCGTGGATTTAATTTACAAGCTTTCCGGAGCTCCGCTTCTGCCTCAGAATTTTTTCCCTCTTTTAGCAGTGAAGCCCCATAACAAGTAATAGTTTTAATATCCTCAGGGTTTAGTTCGATTGCCCGCTTAAAGAATTGCTCCGATTCTTCAAAATTTCCGGTTAAGCTGGCAACCATGGCCGCGTTAGATAAATTTATGGCGTTATTGGGGCTGCGCTTTATGGCTTCTTTAAATATAGCTAAAGCTTCAGCCAATTTACCGTTTTGGAATAAAACGGTTGCGTAGCCTGATAAAATAATTTTGTCCTGCGGTAATAATGAATACGCTTGTGAATAATAATCCTCTGCCTGCGCAGAATTATGGCGCAGGTTGGCAAAATAACCCAATAAGCCCAAAGCATTGGCTTTAGGGTCTTTGCCCCTTGCGCTCATGACTTCCTGTGATAAGGCCTGTTCAGCGGCTTCAATTGTAAGCTCGCCTGCATGAAAAGCGGCCAAGGTTTTTTGGGCAAAACTTAACGTCGGGGTAGAGGCATCTCTAATAGGAGAGCCTTCCTTTGTCACAGAAGTTTCTGGGCTGTTGATATTTGGTCCTTCGACGGCATTAGAAGTCTGTTTCTTAAATTCTTTGACCATATGTCGATATTCTGATTTTTATTAATAAGAAGTGGTCGACTCGTCGTCTGACGCCTCGCTCAGGATATTTGACTCGTTTTTACTTATTAGGTGGTCGGAGCCCTTTAGGGCGCAGACCATGAGCGAGCTTTGGCGTTAGCCAAAGCGAGTCGAATGGTGGAGATTTTAGAAAATCGGTGGAACTTTTTGCACGATGAAATCTTTAAATTATATGGTCTAATGAATACTAACTAATATTTGCAGTATACTGTTCAAGACAATTAAAAATGTTAATAGTTAAAGCGTGATAATCCTTTATGAATGTGCACGCATCAACATCCGGTATCCTGTCTAAAAAACTCAAACCTTTATAACTTGCCTTTATTCTCATAACGTATAAATAATCAAAAAAACAAAATTTTCTCGTTGTTCTAAATTTAAGAAGCTTAGCCCTTCCTTCTACTGTTCTCAAATTTAAGCCATTTACTCTCTGATAATCATTGTGGCTTTCTGTCGCAATTTTTTTCATCGCTAACTTAAATAATGTCTCATCAGAAACATTCATTCTTAGGTGTTCACCAATTTCTTCAGTAAAATTTAAAATATTTCTGTCTGCCAATAAATTAAAATAATGATTGTTAAATTGCATAGCACGCTCTTCAATTTTTTTACCAAAGCTTGCCATACAATCAATATGTTTTATACTTAAGAGGTGTTTGTCACCTGACTCTAAATATTCTATAACTGAAAGTTGGTGGTAAATTAAGTAGTAGGATTTTATCGGAATCCATAACAAAGCTGGATTTGCATAACTTGTATCCAAATCAACTACTTTTAAATCTTCGTCCAAAGATTTTTTTATTAAATCAATAAGGACTTTCTTTTTTACAAAATAAGGGTCGTCGTAACTGCCTTTTAAGCCTTGAGAGTTAGAAGTAATTTTTAGCCCCTCAGAGTGGCGACTAAAAAAGTTTAAATATTTATAATGAGTTACAAAAGCAACCTCTATTGCGTCTAAGTTGCCCATAAAAACAAGAGTTCCTGCCTTATCAGTTGCTACATCTCCAAATTAGAGTTTGCCAAGGATAAGTCTTATTTGAGTTTTGCATTTATAGTTGATTGTAATTGGTCAATTTTAGCTCCTTGTTCATTTATTTGATTCACCAAGTTTTGAAAGGTGGCTTGAGTAGCCGTAAAATATTGGATTATTAAAGTTATAACTGCAAAACACGCAACCACAATAATGGCGTACATTATATTTTTTAATGTTTCAAATTCTGAACGAGTAGGATGCTCTCCTCTAGTGGTATCAGTTTGAACTTTTATTTGTTGTTCATCTGGCATTTAATTTTCAAAAAGAGATGCTGGATAAATTTTTAGCTCCCCATTTTTAATATTAACAAACAATTTGATCGGATAACCATAACCTGGGTTAAAGACAGGTTTATTATTATCTGGGTCAAAATTAAAACCCGTAAGAGCGACATATCCTGGAACTGCAACCCACGCATTATTTGGCGTGTTAAGACCAAAAAGGGTAGGAGAGCTAACAGGCTCTTTAGAATTTAATTCATCTACTTTTTGTTGAACTTTAACAGCATTTTCTGCCATAAATTTTTTATCATTTTGACAATTAATCGCAAACTACATAATGCAAATATTCCAATGTCTTGTTAGCCTTATGGTCTCTATTTTGGTCCGTGTCAGCCTTAAACCTAGCGTACTCCTGGGTAAAAACTCCATATTTACCGCGTAGGCTCATTATTTCTTTAACATCGGCCGGGGTCATTAGGCCTTCATTATTGTAGCTCAAAAAA
>CAZQFQ010000039.1:0-12505 GCA_964592725.1 uncultured Candidatus Saccharibacteria bacterium
GGGAAGAACACCGTCAGAATAAGAATTTGTAGTCGGCGCAAAGGCCGGCGTTAAAGTTCCTTGATCAACTGCCAAGGAGCTTAGCTGGTTGCCGGTGTCGGTGCCGCGTGTAACCGTAATTGCGTAGCTCTGATTTGTTTTTCCGTCTTGGGCAGTTACACCGACAGTTATTATATTGCTGCCATAAACCAAAGGCACAGTGACCGGAGAGCCGCTCGTCGCGGGATTGCTATTAACTGTAACCGTGGCATTGGCGTCATTTGTTGTTGGCGTCACATTTAAAGCATGGACGCTCGCGGGAACATTGTCTGAATAAACGATTGTCCCTGAAGTGAATGTTGGGGAAAGTGTTCCTTGGTCAACGGTCAGGTTGCTTAAGGCGTCGTCGCCGGAAGCGAAATTCGCGGTAACAGAAATGTCGGCGGTTACATTAGTATCGATCCTTGGGTTAGCCGTTGACTCGTCGCTCCAATTTACGAAATTGTAACCGCTGTCGGGAACCGCGGTTACGGCCGTGCCGCTGTCGCCCGAATCTACGGTCTGCGGCGATGTTCCGCTAATTGTGCCGTTGCTGCCGGCAGTATAAGTCAGGGTATAGGTTGGCAGGGCCACATCAACCTTTACGCTGGCTGTCAGGTCATTTGGATTGGTTACGCCGGCCGGTAAAGTCAGAGTACCGGTAAAGGTATAACTGCCGGCGGTAGAGCCGTCATAAGCCGGACTTCCACCGTCCCAGGTTACCGCGTAATCCGGGGTAGTTGCGTCGCTTAAAGTAACGCCGGCTGTAGACGGCAAGCCTACGGAACTAAGGGCGGTGCCGTTAGCCACAGAAATGTCGCTGATAGGGGCCACGGAGGAAACAATTAATGAGGTAGGAGCAGAAGAGCCAGTCCACTGCGCGTATACGGTTAAGTCCGCGGTTACCGCAGTAGTGGCGTCAAATGTGTTGCCGTTTCCCTCCGCAGCCGTGTTCCAGCCCGCGAACGTATATCCATCCCTTGTCGGGGCAGTCGGCAGGGTTACGGTGGCGCCGGATACGATGTCTGATATGCTCGAAGGAACCGCGTCGGTGTCGCCCCCATTTTTATCAAAAATGACTGTATAAGTCGGAGCAGGAGCTTCCGCGCGGGTAATGGAGACATTGTAAGTATTTGAAGCGCTGCCAAAAGTGACAACGACCGGAATGGTATTTACGCTGCTAGCTAAGGTAACAATGGAAGCTACACCGCTGGCACCGGATAATCCATTTACAGTAACTGTGATGCCGGCGCCTGTCTCAAATAAGACAGGCGTGATGCTCGTGGTTGTCACACCGGCCGAAACATTCGCGGTATAAACAGGCGTTGTGCCGGGCGTTGGAGAATTTATAATATTTCCGTCAACTATCAGACTGCTTAATGAATCACTGCATATTTCTATACCGGAGTGGGCACCGGCAATGGCAGAGACGGTGTAGGTCTGGCTTGTTTTACCGTCTTGGGCGGTTACCACAATAGCAATGGTGTTGCAGCCGCTTAATGTTATAGGATATACTCCGCCGACGGCTGTAATTGCCGGACCGCCGTTGTCGGTAACAACCATCGTAGCATTGGCATTATTTGTGACCGGCGTGACATTTAGAGTCGAAATGCTGCCTGAAAGAACGCCGTCAGAATAAGAAGTTAGGGTAGGCGCAAATGAGGGGCTTAATGTGCCTTGATCAACGGTCAAGTTGCTCAAGGTGTCGTCGCTGGAAAGCGCGGGCGGTAAAACGTTTTTATAATAAACGTTCACGCTTACCTGGTCTATGGAAACGGTATTGCCCCCGCCGTACGTGGTGAGTCTTATTTGAAAATTATCATTAGTAAAATCGGTTGGTACCCAGGTATGATCTGATCCCCACAAGTTTGACGGGCCGCCAAGAGTATTCAAGGAATCAGCATCGGAGGATGTGGCATTGGTAAAAGATGTTTCCATTTTATCGGGGCTTATACTTTGATTGTCCGGGGTATAAGTATTTCCGCCATC
Organism: uncultured Candidatus Saccharibacteria bacterium; assembly: GCA_964592725.1. Lineage (GTDB taxonomy): Bacteria > Patescibacteriota > Doudnabacteria > UBA920 > UBA920 > PALSA-1336. The sequence goes on from CAZQFQ010000039.1 coordinate 2,008, forward strand.
CCAGGAGAGATCTACTAAAACTTGCGTAGGAGAAGATCCGCCGGTAACAAAGCCCTGTATATTAACGGCTATTCCGGCGATGGTTGCTCCGGGGGGGATGGGAAGAATATTGAAAGAACCGTATGACACCATATCGCCGGAGCACATACTTGTGGCATATAAATTATCCAAAACATAACCATTTTGGGGTTTTGCCCAACCGCAAGAACTTCCGGGCGAAGGTACAACTACGCTGGACGCAGGAGCGGAAAAACCGGTATCAAAGTAGGCGGGAGCGGGTTCCGCGGCCGTAACCGATGCTCCAAGCCCAGGGGCTGCTGCCCAAACCGCCATTGCCACACACAGGGTGATATTTACAATTGCTTTTAAATTTTTTGATTGTGCTCGCATATTTTTTTGCTCTTTTTAATAATTCTTATTCGGCAAAGGACTGGTTTGCCAAAGTCGACAAATCGGCTAGTTTTAGCCTAAAAAACTGCCAAATTTTGGTAAATTAACCGTGTTTACACTATAAACTTTTTATTTTATTTGTCAAGTTTCTAAAGATTATTTTTTTCATGAAAAAAACCCGTTTTTAAGGGGTTTTAATCAAAATCTGCTAGTTAACTTTGCTTGTCAGCCTTATTGCTTCCTTAAAAGCTTCTCCTGCCCGAAATTTGGGAGTGTTAAATTCGGGAATTGTAATTTTTTGGGAGGGGTTTTTGGGGTTGATTCCAACTCGGGAGGCGCGGCGGCTGACTCTAAACTGCCCGAATCCCGAAATATTGACCTTTTGTCCGGAACGCAGAAGATCGTAAATCATCTTGGCCATCGCGTTTAAATATCTTACCGCTTCGGAATGCGTAATCCCGAGTTTGGCTCCAAGTTGTTCGGTTAGCTGAAGTTTGTTCATTTAGTAAAGGTTAAAAAACTTTGGCCGATCAAAAATGGCCACCCAATCTTGCCTGACCCTTGCGAGTCTGCCGCCCTTTCGAGCGACAACGATAGGAACGTCAGCAAGACGGATGACCGTCTTTAATTTCCTATCGTTTTTTATGCCGTGCCCGTCCGGGGTTTAGGCAATTGATTGTGCCTTAACTATAACCTTTTAAAAATTTTTGTCAATGAAATTTTGTCAATTATTTAAATTATGCCAATTTTGTCAATGCTATTTATCCTTTTTGCAAACGGCTATATTCGTCATTCGCCATTTTGTCCGCTTGCCGCGCCCAAAAACTTCCTCTGCTATGGTGAAAATAAGTGACTTTTTTAAAGCGCATTTCCAATTTTTTGACTTCGTCAAACAACGGTTTAATCCGTTCCGATCTTAGGCAATAATATCCGTTTAGCTGGCCGACCGCGATTTCGTTATCCGTCCAGACTTCCACTTCCTGCCTGCAAAACCCCGCAACATTATTTAGCCCGAATATCAAAGCTTGATATTCCGCCTCGGCAACAGTTAAATCTCCCAGGTATTTTGCTTTTTGACTGATGATTTTCCCGTCGCAATCCACAAAAACATAACCGCAAGCGGATTTGCCGCGGGCTCTGTGTCTGGGGATGTTTTGCCTGTATTCGGGCACGCGGCAACAGGCATCGCAAATAACGCGAAGCTTGCCGTAACTGCGATAGGCCGCGGGCCGTTCAAAAACAAACCAATTTTGCAAGGTAATATAATGCATAAATAGTATACAATCGTTCACTATAATAATACCCCTTCCATAACGCCAGCGCAAGCGAGTTTTCCACAGCACAAAAAAATCCCCTAATAATATCTATCAAGGGATTTCTAATATCCTAATTTCTCAGTTTCCCAATATCTTTCATGCCTGCTTTGTCTTCCACTTCTGCCACAAAACCAAAACCGGGCTGGCGATGAATATAGATGAATATGTGCCTACGATAATACCGATAAAGAGCGCGAACACAAAATATTTAATGGTCTCTCCCCCGAATAGCAAAAGGCTTAACAAAACAAATAAAACCGTTAGGCTGGTATTTAAAGACCTGACCAAAGTTTGGCTAATGCTGTGGTTGACCACAAACTCTATGCTTTGGCCGGCGTAAACTCTTAGGTTCTCGCGGATCCGGTCAAAAACCACAATCGTATCGTGAACCGAAAAACCCAAAACTGTTAGCATGGCCGTGACAAACAGGCTGTCTATTTCCACGCCTTTAAAATGTCCGAGGATTGAAAATACTCCCAACACGAAAAGTAAGTCGTGAATTAGAGCGATAACCGCGGCCCAGCCGAACCGCCAGGAAGTTACAGGCTTGGTAACCTTGCGGAAGGCGTAACCAATATAAAGGACAATGCCTAAAGACACGCACAAAAGCTGCCAAAAAGCGTCCTGCGTCAGCTGTTTGCCAATGACCGGGCCAATGGTTGTATATTCGGTTTCGCTAAAACTTCCCGCGGAGGATTGGATTTTCGCCAGCAAAGCGTCGTGCTGGTCCTTGGTCAAAGTTTCGCTTTCAATAATAAGACCGTTATTGGAAGCGGTTTGGAGCTGAAAATTTCCAAGATTTTGCGATGCTACCGCGCTTTGGACCCGATTAATATCAAACGGCTGGTTAAACTGGAGTTGAACCTGGCTGCCGCCTTTAAAATCTATGCCAAGCTTTAAATGATAAACCGAAAGCGAGATAATTCCAAAAAGCAGAATTATCCCTGAAACGCAGAAGAAAAATTTGTAATACTTAAGGATGTTGAACATAAAAGATAAAAAGTAGTAAGCTGTAAGTTGTGGCGGCCGGTATAGTAATAAGTTATTGGTTTTATGTAACCGACAACCTAAGCCTTACGACCATACCGGCCGCCATGACCTATAACCTATTACACTGCCTCGGTATTATTTTGTGATTTAATCTTGGAAACGCCGAATAACCATGGATGCGTGGCAATGTTATTACCCACAAATACCCGCAAAAAAGTCCTGGTAACGGTAATTGCCGTGAACATGGAAATCAAAATACCAATGCCCAAAGTTACGGCAAAACCTTTAATGGACGGGGTGCCGAAAATATAAAGGATGCAGGTTGTTATTAAACTGGACACGTTGGAATCACGGATGGAAAGCCAAGCTCTTTTAAAACCTTCTTCCACGGCCTTGTGGATTTCCTTGCCGGAGCGGATTTCTTCCTTTAACCTTTCAAAAATCAGGATGTTGGCGTCCACGGCCATACCGATGGACAAAATAAATCCGGCAATGCCCGCCAGAGTCAAAGTCACCGGCGCCAAACCGTTAAAGAAAATTAAAAGAATATAACTTAAGAGCGCCAGAGCGCCAAACCAGGCGCTTACAGTTAATCCTAAAAAGAAAAACAGTCCGACCAAAACCACGGCAGTAAAGGAAATTCCGATTTTAAAAATCGCGAACGAGACCACGGCATAAATCAACAGGGCGAAAGTCGCCAAAACTCCGGGAAAACGGTAATAAATTATCATAAACAAAACTATGAGCATCAAACCAATGATCCCCGCTTCTACGGATTTTTGCACCGACTCTTTACCCAGGGTCGCGCCGACGTTTTCCTGGGAAATCAGTTTTATGGGCACGGGCAAAGCGCCGCTGTTAAGGCTGTTAGCCAAGTCCTTGGCTTGCTGGACGGTAAAATTGCCGGTAATTACGGCTGTGCCGTTGGTAATAGCGTTTTGCACGGTTGGGGCGGTCAACAATTGCCCGTCAAGGAAAACCGCCAGCGGTTTTCCGACGTTCGCGGAAGTAATTTGGGAGAATAATTTTGCGCCGTCGCCGTCAAACTGAAGATTAACCACAACCTGGCTGACCAAGCCCTGCCCCTGCTGAAAATCAACCGTAGCTTTTTGCAGCTGTTTGCCGGAAAGGCCGGTAGAGACCCACTGGTCGGCCGTGTTTAAACTTATCGCGCTTCCCGAAGCGGTGGCCTGCTGCGCGTTGGGGTTTTCTGTTTTAAATTCCAAAGTCGGCGTCTGGCCGATTTCATTTATGGCGTCATTAATATTTTTTATTCCGGGGAGCTCTATAACTATCTCATCATTTCCGGAAACTTGCACGGTGGGTTCGCTGACCCCAAAACTGTTAACGCGCCTTTCAATGGTGTCGCGGATAGCGTTTAAGGCATCGGCTTGGTCGGCCGGCTTAATGCCGCTAAAATCGGCCTGGTAGACCAAATGACTGCCGCCCTGTAAGTCAAGCCCCAAATGGACTTTAAAACTTTGATAATAAGGGATTTTAAGCGCTTTTAAGCTAATTGTTCCGCCCTTTGGCAAATCTATCCACAAAGCGGCCGCGGCTATGAGCAGAATGGCTAAGAGTGAAGAAAAAAGTCTAAATTTTGGGTGCATAGTGAGTATTGAGCAAGAATGACAAAATTGACAAGAATGACAAGATTATTTAATTGCGAATGTTACTTTGGATATTATAGCAAACTTAGGGATTTTGGCAATACGTGGAGAGGGGGCTAACTTCTCGGCGTCATCCTGAGCAGGTTATCGGCAAAACTAAGCCGGCGAAGGATCTCAAAAAAAGGAGATTCTTCGCCTTTCAGACGCATTCAAGCCTCAGAATGACGCCTAAAACAACAATCCAACGTACGCCGCCATCGCTTCAACGTTCTTTGGCTTATCGCGCCTAAAAGAAAAATATTTTTCTTTTTCACAAAAAGTACACTCGCCGGAGGATTCAATATTTTGATTTTTTAATCCCGCTTCGATTAATTCTTGCCTGATAATTTTAGGTAAATCTATAAAAATTTTTCCGTCGCGATTGATTATCGCTTCCGGGTATTTTAAGAAATTTTCCAAGATATCTTCCTTAATTTCAAAATGACAGGCTTGGATGCCGGGGCCGATGCCAACGATAATATTAGCGGGATTTTCCGACATAACTTTTACGGTTTTTGCGGCGATATTTTTTACAGTCCCCCGCCAGCCGGAATGGGAAAGTCCGACAGTATTTGATGCCGCGTCAAAAAAATAAATTGGAAAGCAGTCCGCGACCGTGATTGTTAAAAATAAATTTTTTCTCGACGTCGCTAAGCCGTCAACCCCGGGGATAATTTTGTTCCGGTCTTTATCGGAAACTTTCACAACTTTTGCCGAATGTAATTGCTTCGGGCTTACTGTTTTTTGTACATCAATCCCCTGTCCTTTAAAATACGCCGATCGCTTATGGATGCTAGTTAATCCACCCGCGGCAAGTTCCATCGCCCCGTCGGATTTTTCCGATACCCCATATTTAATATCTGCAAAATTATCAAAATTTTTAAATTTCATAACCTCATTGCCGATTTTGACGGCCGTCAAATTTAGCAATATTTGTATTCAGCCAATTTTCTAAATTTTTCCCGTCGCGCTTAAGCCACGCCTCATTGGAATAAATTTTTTCCAAAACCTGGCGAACGGTCCGCTCCGCGCCCGGAGCTTTATGGGTTTTAAAAAAGTTTCTGATATCAACTGCATCTGAGGAACTTTTGAACCCATCCAGGGCGGAAACTATCCTGGCTATCATTTGCAAGCCTCCGGAACCGTAACGCTTTAAAAAAACATCCCAATTCTTTTTCACAAACCCCCAGCCTATTTGAGTGCCCGCGTTATTTCTTAAAACCATTGCCACCATAAACGGACTGTCCTGGGAACGGACATCTTTTGAAATTGCGAAGCTTAAAGTTTTTTTCAGCAAATCAACCTGTTTAAACGAAGCCAGCGCCCTGGCAATACGGTCCTTTTCTTCCTGCATCGGCGAATTTATATACAGCTTGGCTAATTTGGAATGCGTTGCCGCGTTGCCGTAAGAAGCCGCCAAAGAATAAACGGCGCCCCTAATATCCGAGGGGATCTTTTCATCGCGATTAAACAGTTCTTGAGCCTTTTTGATAACTTTGCCGTCCCCGTATTTTCCGGCTTGGCGCAAAGCCAAACTTCTTAACAATGTCTCGTCGCCGGTCTCTTTTGCCTTTGCCCTCCAGCCGGTTTTTGCGGCCAAAGAGGAAAATAAACCCTGGCAAAATTCCTGATATTTATTGTAAAAGCTCTCCCCGTAAATTAGGGCATCCACGGTGGCTAAACCGGAAGCCAATATCAGCCACGTGTTATAATTGTCCTCATTTTGAAAATTTTTAGCCAGTTCCAAAACCCCGGCAGTCGGCAAATGTCCGGACTCAGCCAGGGAAAAAGCATCCCTGATTATTCCAAGCCTGTCGGAAACCGGCAAACTTTTGTTCTTAATAGATTTACCAAGGCCGCCGAGCATTTGGGGCTGATAGCTGATTCTCGCCAAACTTTTTTCTCCAGCGTTAAACTTAATGTACTGGTAATTTTTTGGAAGTTTGATGAAAGCGCATTTTTTGTCCAACAAAACCTGCCCGCTTTTTTGAGCGTCAACCGTGTAGGCCAGCGGAACCTGCCATACAGTTTTGTCGGTATTTTTAGAATCGGCTAATTTGCCCGAATAAAACCTGGACTGTTCAAGCTCTACCCCTTTTCCTTGTTTGGTAATTTTAATCAGCGGATATCCGGGCTTTTGCGTCCAGTCGCGCATAATTTTTGTCACCGGTTTTTTGGAAACAATTTCAAAAGCCTCCCACAAATCCTCCGTAGAAGTATTTTTGTAGGCGTGTTTTTTTAAATAATACCGCAAACCGTTTTTAAAAGTTTCTTCGCCCAAGTATTCCGCCAGCATCCTGATTACCGACGAGCCTTTGGCATAGCTTACCGCGTCAAAAATTTCACTGATTTCGGACGGATGGTTGACTTTTACTTCTATCGGGTGGGTATTTCCCAACGCGTCCAGCTCCATTGCCTGGTTGACCCGGCCGGACACAAACTGCTCCCAAATTTTCCACTTCGGAAATAATTTCGCGGCAGTCAGATGTTCCATATAAGAGGCAAAACCTTCGTTTAGCCACAAGTGCGTCCACCACTTCATAGTCACCAAATTGCCAAACCACTGGTGCGCCAGTTCGTGGGCAATGACAATTGCAACCCATTGTTTGTTGGATAGCGAAGATTGTATTTCGTCAACCAAAAGCGCGGACTCGCGGTAAGTGACCGCTCCCCAGTTTTCCATGGCCGTGCTGGTAAAATCCGGAATGGCGATTAAATCCAAAACCGGCAGAGGATACGGAATATCAAAATATTCATTGTAAAATTCCAGACACCGAATGGCGGTTTCCAGCGCGAATTTTGCCTGGTGTTTTTTGCCCGGAGTCACAAACACGCGGACAAGTGTTTTTTTAGGAGTGTAGTTAGCCGATTTATCGGCTGTTTTATATGATTCTGCCCAGCCTTCAATGTGTTCAAAATCCCCCACTATAAACGCCGCCAAATAAGTGGACATTTTGGGCGTGGGCAAAAATTTTACGATGTTATAGCCCGACTGATCTTCGGCAATACCGCCTTCCCCCCATGGGGGAAGGTGCCGCGATGCATCGAGCGGCGAATGAGGGTTGTCTATCGGCAGTGTATTTGATATCCCCGTCATCCCCTTTGGCACCATCAGCGTTATATCAAACACCGCCTTATGCGCGGGCTCGTCAAAGCACGGAAAAGCCCGTCGCGCGTCCGTGGCTTCAAACTGCGTGGTCGCGATGTGTTTTTGTTTACCCTGATGAATGTAACTGCTCCGGTAAAACCCGCGCATTTTGTCGTTTAAAATGCCCTTAAACTTTAACCTCAACTCTCCCCCGCCCTTTGGCAATTTCTTCCCAAAAACAAACGTAGCCGTTTCCGCTTTTTCGTCATAGACAATTTTTTTCGGCAATACTGTTTTACCCCCTCTCCCTATGGGAGAGGGTCGGGGTGAGGGTTCAAAGGAAACCGATTCTATTTTTAACTCCTTAGCATGAACCGTAATCTCCGTAACCGCCTTCCCCAAATTTAAACTAATTACCTCCTCGCCATCAAAAACAAACCCTTTTAAATCTGGTTTTATGATCAATTCGTATCTTTCCGGTTTTATGTAGCTTGACAGTCTCACGTTCTTCATAAATAAAGTAAATTAAATTAAAAGAGCTTTTTTTTCGGCCGAGAAAAAAGCTCTACGCCGATGATCTCCAAATTACGTTTTATAAAGGCCGTTATATACTGTGATTTACTTTTGATAAATAATTTTTAAGTTTTTTAAGCGCTTTCGCCCGGGGACTGTAAAAAAAAATTCCCGCCTCTTTCATTTCCGACAGAGTTTGCTTTTTCCCGTCTGGCAAAAATATTGGGTCGTAGCCAAACTTATAAGCGCCTCTTGGCTCCGCAATTCTGCCTTTTAATGTTCCCTCAAAAAATAAAATCTTTTTGGGATTTTCGGCGTAGCCGATAATTGTCGTCGCCCGGGCCTTACTATCACCCATTTTTTGCGTCAGATTAAAAAGGCCATCCATTCCGACATATTCGTTAAACCACTTTATAAGCGGCCCGGGAAGTTTATAATTAAAACAACTGAAAAACAAAGAACTGTCATCTATAATAAGCGGCCCTTTGTGATGTTTTAAAGCTTCCTGCAATTTATGTCTGATTATTTTGTATGCATCAACTTCCTGAATTTCCGCCAAATCAATATCAACCCGCTCAATTTTAATCGGCGCCAGCACAGCCTGTACTTCCTTAAACTTTATTTTATTGCCGGTAATAAATTTAAGCATAAATAATATTTGTGTCATCCCGAGCGAGCCGAATGCATCTGAGGCGAGTCGAGGGATCCCTCCACTCGTCGAATGCACTCCTCGGTCGGGATGGCACACAAAAATATCAATTTATTATTCCGCTTTAGGCGCGTCTTCTTTTTTCGGCCTTAGCTTGTCTATAGCTTCATTTATACTTTTACCGAACTCTTTTATTTTTTCTTCATCCGTGGTCAAAAACTTGGCGATTTTTTCCGCGTCAGCTCCGCAGGCCAAAGCCACGGCCAAAATGGTCATAGAATTGGAAAAGGTCTGGTTTTCCAATTGCTGTTGGTGCATTAACAGTTCATACATTACTTTTTCAGTTTTGTTTGGTTCTTTTTTGAGATAGTCGTTGGGCATGGGTTTTTTTTAATTATTTCTTTGCATTAAATGTAATTAATTCTTTTTCAAATTCAGGATGGTATAATCTATCCACTTTTACCTGAAACCCGGTTACCAGCAAAAGATTTTGTACTTGTGCACAATCTTCATAGTAGCTAGCCCAATCAGCATCTGTTTGTTCTGATCTTGGTAAACTTAATATTTTAAATTCGCCTCCTGCCTTCAAAATCCTATACCCTTCCTGCGCCCAGGCATTTGCGGCTTCAGGATAAAGATTCGGCGGACAGTATTTTGAGACCGACTCTAGCGCAAAAATTTTGTCAAAACTATTTTCTTGAAATGGCAATTCAGAACCTAATGCCCCGACCGAAGACCTATTGCTTGACCGGTAGCCCGCAACATCCTCCCTAAGTTGCTCTCCTCGATAATCACTCAAGCTATAATCAGGGTTGGCGCAAATTACCTTACATTTTATGCCAGCCCTTTCGATTTCCTTCCGAAACCTTTCTTCCGGGCCTGAACCTAGATCTAGTACCGTTAAACCTGCCAGCTCAGACCTATTAAAATTTAAAAATTTCTCATACATCTCCAAGCTTCGTCCTGATCCAGGTGAATATTCAGTTGTATAGGGCCGCCATTTCCTATGAGGCGAGGAGGGTTCGTGAATTGCCATAAATACAAATTAACTATTGTTTGCCATGACATTTTTTAAATTTCTTGCCGCTTCCGCAGGGACAACGGTCATTGCGGCCGACGTTGGCGAATTTTGGATCTTGTGGCAGGCCACGGGCCTGCGCTACGCCGTTATCAGATAAATTCGTAACGAGGTTCGCCGACAAATTTTGAGCTTGAGGGTTGGGCTGGATGTTTACGGAAATATGAAAGATGCTGTTGACGATTTGCTTGTTAATTTCTTTAAGCAAATTTTGGAACATTACGTAGCCTTCTTTTTTGTATTCCACCAGCGGGTCGCGCTGGCCGTAGCCGCGCAGGCGGACGGAGTCGCGCAAATGGTCCATCGTGTCCAAATGCTCCATCCATAAATTATCCACGGCCTGCAGAGCCACATAGCGCTGGGCGCCTTCAAAAATTTCCTTGCCAAGTTCTTTTTCTTTGGCTTCCCACATATCCGCGGCGGCTTTGTAAAAAGCGTCTGCCACGGCAAAATCCTGGTCCGCGGCGTTTTCGTACTCCGCTTTGGCTTTTTTTTGGAGCTCCGGCGTAACCGGAATTATCGTGTTGACCGCTTTAAACAAATTATCCCAGTCGCGCTGTTCGTTGCCGTTTTCATCAACTATATTCAAGTTAAATTCAACCAGCTCGCTAAGCTCATTTTTTACAAGGCCGAGAATTTCGGATTTAAGATCAAACTGCTCATTTTTGTTATCTTTCGATTCATCCGCATCATCGTCGACATCATTCTTCTTTTCCACAACTTTTTCCTGCTCCACGCCCAAATATACTCTGCGTTTTTTGTAAATGTGGTTGCGCTGGTGGTTTAAGACATCGTCAAATTCCAAAACGTGTTTTCTGGTGTCAA
>CAZQFQ010000040.1:0-12275 GCA_964592725.1 uncultured Candidatus Saccharibacteria bacterium
GGCGGACTATCTCCGGAAGCGGGGAATTAACGTGGAAGTCGACCTAACCGGCCGCCAGGTCTCCAAGCAGGTAAAAACCGCGGACAAAGAAAAAATTCCGTTTGTGGTTGTTGTGGGCGAAGAGGAAGTTAAGAGTGGAAAGTATAAAGTGAAAAGTTTAAAGGAAAGCAAGGAATACGAAGTTACAAAAGAGGGTATTTTGGACCTTGTAAAGAAATAGGATATGGCTCAAAGTATAATTTTACAAGTCGGCGTTAAGGCACTGTTGAAAAATAAAGAGGGGAAGTATTTACTGCTTAGGCGAAATCCGAAAAAATATCCGGAAGTCGGTCCGAAGTGGGATATTATTGGCGGCAGGATTAATCCCGGCTCGCCGCTTTTGGATAATTTAAAAAGGGAAATTTTAGAGGAGGCCGGGCTAAATTATCAGGGGACTCCAAAACTTGTGGCTGCGCAAGATATTTTAAAATCGGCGGACAGGCATGTAGTCAGGCTGACATACATCGGTGAACTTGACGGCGAGCCAAAAATCGACGAAGATCATTTGGAAGCAAGGTGGTTTACGGCGGATGAAATAAAAGCAGTGGATGTAAAAAATTTAGACAGCTTCTTTAAGGAATTGGTTGATAAGGGAATTATTAATCTATAGCTGTCTATGGAAATACGCGCGGACGTCAGAATTTATTCGGGGATTTTTTTGGTAATATTGGCCGCTTTGGCGGTGATTATTTTTTTTATCGCCGCCGGCAAACATCAAAAGTCGATAACTGATTTTGAACAGTGCGCCGCGGCCGGGTATCCGGTAACTCAAAGTTATCCGCCTCAGTGCACCTTGCCCAACGGCAGGTTTTTTGTCCGGCAGCTGATGCCGGAAAGATAGGAAGCAGAATCTCCCATACACTGGAGCATGGGAGATATAAGTTCGATAACAATGGCAATTATTTATTGCTAAATTTGACGGCCGTCAATTTTAGCAATGTAACTTATGAAGAAATTTTTTACTATCGCGATAATTTTAATTTGTGCCGCTTTTGCGTGGAATTATCGTTTTAACGCGGAAAAATTTTTCCAAAAATTGCCGGAAATGGCCAAGGCTCCGGCGGTATCCAATGTCATTAACGAAATTTCCGCTCCGCCGCCGCTGGTGGGACAGCAGAACAATCCTAATTCATCGTTAACGCGCGAGGGCGTAATCTCTTGGACCAACATCAATCGTAAACAAAACGGCGATCTTCCGCCATTAACCGAAAACTCCCAGTTGGATAAGGCGGCGGAGTTAAAGCTCGCCGATATGTTTAAACAGCAGTATTTTGAGCACATAAATCCCCAGGGGTTGGGGCCCGGCGATTTGGCCAAAGAAGCGGGGTATAATTTCATCGCCGAGGGAGAAAATTTGGCGCTGGGAAATTTTGCCGATGATGAGGATTTATTAACCGCTTGGATGAACAGCCCTGGCCATCGCGCCAATATCCTAAACGTAAAATATCAGGACATCGGGGTGGCCGTGGGGCAGGGGATGTATCAGGGGCATTCTACCTGGCTGGCAGTACAGGAATTCGGCAAACCGGCCAGCAGTTGTCCCGTCGTTGACACAAATTTGAAAGCCCAAATAGACAGCCTCCAGGCCGATGTCAGCCAGCTCCAGCCGCAGCTTACGGATTTAAAAAGCCAAATTGATTCCGCGAACCCGCAAACGCAAAACCAATACAATTCGTATAATCAGTTAGTGGCACAATACAACAGCGCTGTGGACATTTATAATAACAAGGTGGATATGTTAAAATTGGTGACCAACCAATACAACGCCGAAGTAAGCGCTTATAACGCGTGCTTGGGGAGTTAAGAGATATAATTTTATAGAAAGGAACGGTTGGCGGAAATATCCGTCCCGTGCCCGAGGGTTACCCTCGGAGCCGGGATTTTCCTAGGCCGAGGGTAACCCTCGGCTTAAGGCATGGGCTTTTTAGTGCAATCGCACCAAGCTCTAAAAGCTAGGACTTTTTTTGTATTTAAGCTATAATTAATTAGCCGATTTAAAATTAACATATCAAATATTTTTATGGGATTACTGGATAAATTAAAAGATGTTAACGAAATGCGCAAGCAGGCCAAGCATATGGAAAGCCTGCTTGCCACCGAAACAGTCAGCGGGAAGTCATCCGGCGGAAAAATTGTTTTGGTAATGGACGGCAACCAGAATGTAAAAAGCGTGGAAGTTTCGCCGGACATTGTGGGCGACAAAAGTGAAATCGGCCGGCATATCCGTAGCGCGCTGGAAGATTTATTCAAGCAGCACAAAAAGATGCTTCAGAGTAAATTCGGGAATATGATGCAGTAAGAATATCAAATTGCAAATATCAAATTTCAAATAAATGTCAAATGTCGGAATTTTAAAATTTGGAATTGGCCATTGGGATTTTATTTGAAATTTGTAATTGAATATTTGAAATTAAAATTATGTCAAACAAACACCTAATCATATTTTTAATCAGCGCGGCGATAATGGTGCCGGTCAGTGCCGCGGCTCTTGATATGCCAACCGGCCTGAGCATGCCGACGAGCGCAAACGATCTTGCGAATATGGAGAGCGTCAGCGCCCAGGCTTATATTGTGCAGGATGCAAATACCGGGCAGGTGTTTATTGAAAAAAATGCCGACATGCCCTGGACTCCGGCATCACTGACAAAACTGGTTACGGCTTTGGTGGTTTTGGACGCGAAAGTCAAACTTACAAAAACCGTTGCTATTACATCGGCCGACCAGACTTTGGGCGCGTGTACCTCGGGCGGCGCCTGCATCAAGGCCAAGCCCGGAGTGAAGTTTACCGTAGACGGGCTTTTCCACGCCGCGTTGCTTCCTTCGGCCAACAACGCGGCCGCGGCTTTGGCCAGAAGCACCGGGCTTACTATGGACCAGTTTGTGGCGCGGATGAACCAAAAAGCGGCAAGTTTGGGGGCTACGGGCACTCATTTTAACGAGCCGACGGGCATGGATCCGTCAAACCAAATTACCGCGGCCGATTACGCGAAAATCGTTACTGCGGCTTTTGGCAACAGTTATTTGCGCGGCATAGCGGGGCTGACCAGCTACGCATTGCGTTCCACCAACAATTTTAGGTATAATCAAACTATTAAAAATACCGACAAACTTTTAACGGATTCCGACATCCAGATTCTGGCGGCCAAAACGGGATATTTAAACGAATCGGGCTACAATTTTGCGTCCTTGGTAAAATATAATGGGGAAGAGCTGGCGGTCGTGGTATTGGGCGAAGACCATTTGTATACTGCCTTTGATGAAACCAAGCTTTTGGCCGGCTTGGCCGGCGCGGCCCGGATATTGGCGCTAACCAATCCTTTTGGGATGGTACTGGGGACGAGTACGCAGGCGAGTCCGAATTAAATTATTCTAATTTACCTAATTATTTTAATTATTCTAAATAAGCACTAACATCAAATGTTCAAAAATTGGACATTGGATATTATTTAGGTTAATTAGTACAATTAGAATAATTAGAAATTGTGTCTAAAAATTAATTAAAATCTCAAATGAAGAAAATCGTTACCATCGTGATAGTTGTTCTAATAGTCCTGGGCCTGGGCTACTATCTTTTTAAAATTTCCCCGGACCAAACCCAACAGTCTGTGTCCACCGGTTATAACGCCGCGATTGATACCTCGGCTTTCAAATCAATTTCCGCGCCCCCGGCGTTTGACCCAAACACTGACCACTATCAGGGCAGCGCCACGGCCAAGAATGTTTTTATAGAATACGCCGATTACGAGTGCCCGTCCTGCGCCGCTTACAGTGATATGCTCAAACAGGTGCCGACAACGTTTAAAGATACGGTGTTTGTGTTCCGCTATTTTCCGCTAATTCAAATCCATCCTAATACCGTTGAGGCAATGCTGGCGGCCGAGGCCGCGGGAGCGCAAGGCAAATATTGGGAAATGCACGACGCCTTGTTTAAAAACCAGACCGATTGGCAGGGGCTGTCCGATCCGCTTAGTGCTTTTGCGCAGTACGCGCAGAACATTGGCGTTGCCAACATCAACCAGTTTCAAAACGATATAACGAGCAAAAAATATTTGCCGGCAATCCAAAACGATTACGACCAGGCAATGGGTCTCAACCTGCCCGGCACACCGAGCTTCTTTTTTAACGGCCACGTTTTGCAAAACGCGGACATAGCCACAATGGAAAAACAGGCGGAGCAGTGGTATAACCAATAAATTTATGGAATCAGAAAAATCTAAATTAGGAGAAAAGGAGAATTTAAAAAAGGAACTTTTAAGCGGGTTAAAATTATTACGATCATACAGCGATACGTCACCGAAAGAAGTTAGGCATTCTCGACGTTTTAAAGTTAGAAAGTCCTTTTGGCAATCCCTGTTAGTTGATTTGTCGGATTTAAAAGGTTTGGATTTTTTGGGTGAGGAACAAAAAAATAAAATCTTGGAGTTTGAAAAATTTGTTGAGCTGAGCGTTTTACCTGCGCCATTGGTCACAAAGGAACAGATTGACGCCGTGAACACTCTTCTTGATAATTTGATTGGGAGTCTAAGCTAATAATTGTTATATTACATTGTAGGGGCGGGTCTAGACCCGCCCCTACTTTTTTGATAGAATTAGCGAGATGAAAAAAACCCTCACCCCTAGCCCCTCCCCCAAAGGGGGAGGGGGAGCGAAAAAACAAAGAGTGCTAATCGCGTTGTCAGGCGGGATAGACAGCGCGGTTTCGGCGTATTTGTTAATTAAGCAGGGATATGAAGTTGAGGCGGCGTTTATGAAGAATTGGTCTTCCACGGCCGGACTTTTGAAAAATGAATGTCCGTGGCTGATTGACCGCCAGGATGCTTTGCGCGTTGCCGCGTTTTTGCGCATTCCGCTCCATACTTTGGATTTTGAAAAGCAGTATCAAAAAACCGTAATGAAATATTTTTTTGATGAATACAAAAAAGGCCGCACGCCGAACCCCGACGTAATGTGCAACAAAGAAATCAAGTTTAAACTGCTCTATAATTGGGCGATAAAAAACGGGTTTGATTATTTGGCAACGGGGCATTATGCAAGGATCCCGCACCGGCGTCATTCTGAGCGAGTGCATCCGAGCGAAGAATCTCAAACCCGGAAAGAGATCCTTCGTCCTTCGGATGCACTCAGGACTCAGGATGACGCCGTGTGGGGATTGTCTCGCAGTGCGGACGAGTTCAAAGACCAAACCTACTTTATCTACAACATAAAAACCGAACAGCTCCCGCATATTTTATTCCCCATCGGCGGGATGAAAAAAACGGCAGTACGATCGCTGGCAAGAAAAATTGGTTTGCCCAATGCCGAAAAAAAAGAAAGCATGGGTTTGTGTTTTGTGGGGAAAATTCGGTTAAAAGATTTTTTGGAGCAGAGGTTAAAGGCGAAGCCCGGGAAGATTGTTTTATTACCTCCCCTAACCCCTCCTTCTAAAGGAGGGGAATCTGCAGTGACTCCTCCCCTTACGAAGGGGAGGCTGGGTGGGGTTTTAGGGCAACATCAAGGGCTGTTTAATTACACCATCGGGCAAAGGCAGGGGCTAAATGTCGCCGGCACCGGACCGTATTATGTGGTGAAAAAAGATTTGAAAAGCAATACGCTTTATGTGACAAAAAATCCGGATGATAAAGCGCTGCTGACAAAAGAGATTCAAATTCATTCAGCCAATTGGATATCATCCAATATCCAATATCCAATATCCAATATCCGATTGCACGGCCGCTTCCGCCATCAGGGCAAACTTGTGCCGCTTAATATCATCAAAATAAAAAAAGACCTTTATCGCGCAATATTCAAACTCCCCCAAAAAGCTGTCGCCTCGGGCCAAAGTTTGGTATTATATAGAGGCAAAGAGTGCGTGGGGGGCGGAGTAATAGTGTAATTGACATAATTGAGCAAAATTGAACATAATTGACAAAATTTGTGACAGATGAAATTAGAATAAATCCCATATCGCCAATTCCGGAGCAATTTCCCAGGAAACCTTTGGAAAAAGAAGTGGCCGGAAAATCCGAAAAGGAACCAAAACCCGAGGCGCCGGCTGAGGACACGATAAGTTTATTGGACGAAGCCCAAAGAGAATTAGAGAGGCTTGAAAATGAATCTAAATGATATTCCTTTTGGCAGTTTGGAAGCCTTTAATGTCCTTGTGGAAATTCCCCGGGGCAGTAATTTAAAATATGAATTTGACGAAGCTTCCGGCGATATGAAAGTGGATTTTGTGTTTGAGGAATTTGCCTTCCCGTTTAATTACGGATTTATTCCGCACACTTTGGGCGGAGACGGGGACGCGCTGGACGCGATAGTTCTTTCTTCGGCTCCAATTCCATCAGGCAGTATAATAGAATGCAAAGCCATCGGCGTATTGGAAACTTTGGACAAGGGAGAAGTGGATAATAAATTTATTGTTGTTCCGATTGCCAATAAATTGGCAAAAAAATATCAGGATATATCCGACCTCCCTCCAGACAGCCTGCAAACTTGGACGGATCTGTATATGGAAATTGCCGGGCAAAAGCAAAAAACCATTAAAGTCCTTGGTCTAAAAGACAAACAATCCGCGCTGTCAGAAATCAAAAAATCTTTATTATAACATAAATCCAACTTGGAAGATGGGACACATCTTCCAAATTGACAGATGTGATATTTAAGGGTATATTTAGGGCAAGGAACTTAATATTAATTTTAAAAATATGTATCCCAAACCCGAGAGGGCTTCCGTAGAAAACACAGAGGCCACTTCTACAATCTATTGGAAAAAGATAGGCCATGCTGAGGAAGAATTACAAGGCAAAAAACTAGAGTATGCGCAATATTTATTGGATAGTGGGGCTCACGATGCCAAATTTTTACAGACCTATCCTGATATGGCCCAATGGTTAGAAGATCAAAAAGCTGAAAAATTTGCTACTTCCGCATCAAATTAAGACTAAAATTCGGAAATAACCTATTATAACCTCAAAAAAGCGCTTGACAAAAGCGCCTTTTTTGTGGTATTTTTTAGAGTCATCCTATACCAGTGTGGGTGGCTTATGTCCCGTATTGCAAGCGGGACAGCGACAAAACGACTGGTAAGCCTGTTTGAAGGAGGAGGCTTATGAATACTCGATTTTTCTCGGTCGCCGGTGTGGCGATCGTTTTGGCGGCGCTCCTTACCGGGTGTGGCCCGTCCAAGGAGCAGTTGCAGATGAAGGCGGAGTATAGCGCCGTGTTGCAGGCCTTGGACACTTATGCGCAAATTCGCCAGGCGCCGAACGGCGACGCGGCCATGAAGTCTTACGATAAGTTGGAGGCCGGGCTTCGAGCGGCTTTTTTGGACTTTCGCGCGATTTCCGTCACAAACGATGAATTGCAGAAGACCATCGCCGATAAATACTTTGCCGACGCGAAGTGG
Source organism: uncultured Candidatus Saccharibacteria bacterium (assembly GCA_964592725.1). Lineage (GTDB taxonomy): Bacteria > Patescibacteriota > Doudnabacteria > UBA920 > UBA920 > PALSA-1336. The sequence goes on from CAZQFQ010000040.1 coordinate 7,424, forward strand.
CAACTTGCAGCTATGCGCAACTCAAAGACGGGCCCGGAAGAAGCCCAGAAAGCGCGGGCGGAGTTTTATCGGACGCAGAAATTGTCTGGGCGAGGACTCGTGGCGTTCGGTGTCACGGCCAAAGCGGTTGACGGGTTCGTCGCCGCGGCACATCGTCGTGCCGCTCTCGCAAATGCCCCGGAGGTGGCGCGTAAGCCTCCGGCCAAGAAGAAAGCGCTGGCGGTTCATCGCCCGCCGGCCAAGAAACGCGCCATCAAACGGACCTAGCGGCGACGCGTCTGACATTGGAGGGGAGTTTATTGCTTAAGGCGGCCACTTGAGGGGAGTGGTCGCCTAGTTTTTTAAAAATTGTTATAATATTTTTCTAAGTATCGAATAAATAATTGAGCGGGTGATGTTTGTCATCTGTTCTTGGTTTGTTCAAGAAGATCAAGGCGCTCGATGAGAATCGGGCAAACGGAAAATTGAAAGTTCCCCGCCAAAGGCGGAGGGAGGGATTATGACTATACAACGCGTGCTGTTGGGCGTAATAACGGCAATACTGTTTGTATATGTGGTTGCCGCGATGCGTTACCATATTCAGGAGCGCTCATCCGTTGCTAATCCAGCCACAGCGCAGGCAGAAACATCGTCCGTCGCGGCGAACGCCCAAGACGAAACAGCGGCAGACCCGGAAACCGTGAGGCAGTATATCTCTTTGTATAATGAGTACGAGAGCCAAGGGCGCGCTTTGGCATCGCATTTAACGGCCACGGGCAGTAAGGAGAGGGAACAGGCGCAAGTCAACGAGAAGTTCGCTTGGCGTCTGCTCGGCTTGGAGTATGAAGCCATGAATCCGGCCGAGCGAGCCGAGGTTCAATATCTTCACAGCAAGCTCCCGGACAAGCCTTTGTTGGAATGGGGGCCGGACTACCTGTCAACTTCCCCACTCGTTAAGGAGTGGGGGGAAGACGCTTTGAACAGCCGTTACGAGGAGAGTTTGCGGGCTCGTGGATTTAAGCTTCCTGAGTAGCGACCGGTAACGGAGTTAGCAAGGCTCTTACTTTGGACCGGCCATCCCGGGCGACTACGAATTTTGTGGTCGCCTGATTTTTTTAATTTTTAAAATCCCGCTCTTGAGCAAAGTCGAGAGCGGGATTTTGTAAGTTTTGATTGTAAACCCTCTCTGCCCCGCCCTTTTCTTATTAGATCTGTAAAAGGTCGGGACATCTCCCCCAGAGGGGGAGAAGGGAACAACTACGGTTTCAAGAATTTTACCAAAAGTAGGGCGACGATGTTGATAATTTTTATCATGGGGTTTATCGCGGGGCCGGCGGTGTCTTTGTAAGGGTCGCCTACGGTGTCGCCGGTGACGGCCGCTTTGTGAGCTTCCGAACCTTTGCCCCCGTAGTTGCCTTCCTCAATATATTTTTTGGCGTTGTCCCAGGCCGCTCCGCCGGTGGTCATACTAATTCCCACAAAAATTCCGGTAATAATACAGCCCACAAGCATCCCGCCTAAAGCCGCGGCGCCTAAAATCAGCCCGACTAAAATTGGCATCACAACCGGAATCAACGCCGGAATAATCATTTCTTTAATTGCCGCCTTGGTTACAATGTCCACGGCGCGCGAATAATCCGGTTTTGCCTCGCCGGTCATTATCCCTTTTATTTCCCTAAACTGCCTTCTGACTTCTTCCACAACGGCTTTGGCCGCGTTGCCGACCGCCGACATTGCGATTGACGCGAACAAATAGGGGAGCAGTCCGCCAATCAGCAAGCCGACCAGCACCCGGCTGTTACTAAGGTCAAACGTGGCGGAAATTCCGTTCGCGGCAAGCTGCTGGGTGTAAGCGGCAAACAGCACCATAGCGGCCAAACCGGCCGAAGCAATCGCGTAGCCTTTGGTCACAGCTTTGGTTGTGTTGCCGACCGCGTCTAAAGGATCGGTCACATCGCGGACTGATTGATCCAATCCTGCCATTTCCGCGATGCCGCCGGCATTATCGGTAATCGGGCCAAAAGCGTCTATAGCGACTACAATTCCCGTTAGCGATAGCATTGACATTACGGTCAGCGCGATGCCGTATAAACCGGCCAAGTGGAAGGAAAACAAAATCGCGCAAACTATCACAAAAACCGGCGCGGCCGTGGACTGCATTCCCACCGCGATGCCTTTAATAATGTTGGTCCCGTGCCCGGTGGTGCTCGCCGCGGCAATATCCTTAACCGGAGAAAAAGATTTGGAGGTGTAATATTCGGTAATCATGGTAATTAAGCCGGTTACAACCAAACCGATTAAGGCGCAGTAAAAAAGATTAATTGTGGAATAACTGCCGTTGTCTCCCATTATTTTTTGAGTTATTGGCCAAAAAGCAATCGCGGATAAAATTCCGGTTACCGCGAAGCCTTTATACATCGCGCCCATAATATTTTTATTTTTGCCAAGTTTTACAAACCAGGTGCCGATTATAGTAGTGACAATGGAAACTGCGCCTATCATCAGCGGATAGATTACGGCATTAACATAGCCGGGGAAAAGCGCGGAGCCGAGCAAAATAACCGCCACTGCGGAGACAACGTAGGTTTCAAATAAATCGGCCGCCATGCCCGCGCAGTCGCCGACGTTGTCGCCCACGTTGTCGGCAATCACTCCGGGGTTGCGCGGATCGTCTTCCGGAATTCCGGCTTCAACTTTGCCGACCATGTCCGTTCCCACGTCGGCTCCTTTGGTAAAAATGCCGCCGCCCAAACGCGCGAAAACGGAAATCAGGGAAGCTCCAAATGCCAACCCGGCCAAAGCGGTAAGATCAAATCCCGGAGCCGCGGCGCATTGGTTTGCCAGGCCAAGATTAATGCACGGACCGCCGGCGGTTTTGGTGGCCAGCAAAAATCCGGTCACCGCCAAAAGCCCCAAGCCGACGACAAATAATCCGGTTACACTGCCGCCTTCAAATGCCAAAGACAAAGCCGAGGCCAGCCCTTTTTTGGCGGATTCGGCGGTACGGACGTTGGCGCGCACGGAAACATTCATCCCTACAAATCCGGCTGTCGCGGAAAGCACGGCGCCTAAAACAAACCCTTCCATAGTGTGCGCGGAAAAATGCGCCAACCACATTAGAATTAAAATTACCACGGCAACTACGCCTACGGTTTTATACTGGCGGGATAAATACGCCTTGGCTCCGTCCTGAATGGCCTTGGCAATCTCCAGCATTTTGCCTTCGCCCTGCGGCTGTTTGAGAACCTTAAAAATTAAAAAAACGCCATATAGAAGGGCTAAAACGGCCGCTCCCAGGGCGTAATACAGGTAGGTGTCTTGATTCATATCGCTATGGTCAAAGTTAATAATATTTAGTATAATTATAGGGTAAATATTTAAAAAGTCAAAGGGTCAGAAGAAATCGAATCTACGAATAGAACCCAGCCTTCGCTAAAGCTACGGCGGGCAGGCGAATTAACGAATCCTTACGAAGAACGAATTCGTAAATTCGTAGTCATTCGTAGATTCGTCTAATTTGTTGATTCGATTTATTATTTATGTTCAAATTCAACAGCCCGCGTTCTTTCAGCTTAGCAACCGGAATAATTTTGTTTCTCGTCGGATTTTTCGGTTTTGCTTTCCCCAATATTATAAGTCTGCCCGGCGGATATTTATTTGTCAGCCTGGTTTTGGGGATTTGGGGGATAGTAGTTGGTTCGGCAAAAAAGTAAAAAAAGTCAGCAATTCAAAGAGAATCTTTGCTTTAAGCAAAGATTCTCTTTGAATATTACATATAAGAAGATGTTTATCATTCCCCGAATTTTACCGAATGCACCAAAGCGTCAAAATCCGGCACCAGACTCATAGACAGGCCGACATCAAAAGTGTAATAAATATTGTTGGCCTCAATTCCGTAAAGCGCGTTGTCGGCGTTTAGCGCGGTTTGTCCGCCGATGGTTTCGGTTTTGGCCGGAACGCCGTCCATTATATAAAACTCTTTGGGGCTTATGTAAATTTTAATATTGTAAAAGCGCGGCCCCGGGTCAACCTGCAAAATCGTAAAGCCGTTTTTATTTACAGCCGGCAAGATTTTCCAATTCGGTTTGTATAAAAAGCTTAACTGATATTGCGGGTTGCTGTAAGTTTTCCAGCCTGTGGTATCAACTGCCGCAATCGGCGCTCGGGATGTTTGAGCCGCGACGCTTTTTGTTGTGGTGCTTATAACGGCCGCGGGTTTATTTGGGGAGCGCCCAATTAAATTGGTCCAAAGGATTAAACACAAATACGTGCCAAAAACGGCAAAGCAAAAAAGCGCGATAAAAGTTTTTGTTTGTAGGGATATTTTTTTCATCTTGGCTTTGCTTTGGTTTCGTTTCCCTCCCCTCGAGGGGGAGGGTTAGGGAGGGGTGATAAATCTGTACAAATTTATTATATGATTTCGTACAATTCCCGTCAAATATTATTTTGAATTTCCAAACAGCTTGTCCAAATCCGAGTTATTTCCGCAATAATAAATATGCGAAGTCAAATTCACGCAATATCCGGGGTTTTTGCTGACATAAGAATACTTGGGCAAAAACCAGTAGAGGAACACAATAACTATAACAACCGCAATATAAAAGATAATTTTGAGTATTTTGAACATTTTATATCTTTATAAGCCAGGATTCTATGCTTAAAGTCTAGCATAGCTTGAAAAATCACTCAAGAATTGCTAAACTATCAGAAGTTAATCGTAGTAATTTACCACATTGGGGTGTAGCCAAGCGGTAAGGCAAGCGGCTCTGAACCGCTGATCCCAGGTCCGAATCCTGGCACCCCAGCCATCAACACTTTTTATCGAGTGACCGAGGTGCGTCTCAAAAAGTCCACATCCGAGACGCGTCGGCCT
>CAZQFQ010000041.1:0-11724 GCA_964592725.1 uncultured Candidatus Saccharibacteria bacterium
AAATTTTTAACGGCAGCGTGGAAATAAAAGCGGTGGCCAGGGAAGCGGGCTCGCGCTCCAAAATCGCGGTCGTCTCTAACCAGGACGGCATAGACCCAATTGGCAGCTGCGTGGGGCAAAAAGGCAGCCGCGTGCAAACGGTAATGGCCGAACTCGGCGGAGAAAAAATTGATATTATAGAGTGGAGCGACGACCAGGTAAAATTCATTGCCAACGCGCTTTCGCCGGCCAAAATTTTAAACGTCCAGTTAAATGAAGACGCCAAAGAAGCCAAGGTCGGCGTGCTTGAAGACCAACTATCGCTCGCTATCGGCAAAGCCGGCCAGAATGTCCGTCTCGCCGCCCGTTTAACAGGATGGAAGATTGACATTAGCGGCGAGAAAATCGGGGGAGACGAGAAGTCAGTTGATCAGCCCACAGAGGTATCAGAGGCTCCAAAAGAGGAGACACCGGTTGAAGAAGTAAAGGCAGATGAAGTTGCGGAGTAATTTTTAAATCATTTAATCTTTCAATCTTTAAATTTACTCTTATGCCATTAGTACCGATGGTCATCCAAAAAAGCCCGGAAGGGGAGAGGGCTTACGATATTTATTCCCGTTTGCTTAAAGAACGGATTATTTTTTTGGGCGAGCCGATTGACGACGCGGTTGCCAATACGCTTATAGCGCAATTGCTTTTTTTGGACGCGGAAAACAGCAAAGAAGACATTAAATTATATATTAACTCGCCGGGAGGTTCGGTAACGTCAGCCATGGCGCTTTACGACACAATGCAGCATGTTAAAGCGGATGTATCCACAATTTGTTTGGGTCAGGCGGCGTCAGCGGCGGCCGTCCTGCTTGCCTGCGGCGCCAAAGGCAAACGTTTTTCCCTCCCTAACGCCCGGGTACTTATCCATCAGGTGGTGGGCGGGGTGGAAGGCCAGCAAAAAGACGTGGAAATCCAGGCCAGGGAAATGATGCGCATAAAAAACCAGATAAATGCCATTTTAGCCAAACATACCAACCAACCCATCGCAAAAATAGAAAAAGACACGGACAGAGACTACTTTATGACCGCGGATGAAGCAAAAAAATACGGAATTATTGACAAAATTATACAATAGCGGTTTGCCAAATTTTTTAAAATATGCTATTTTTAAAGGGGGTAAAAATAGATGAAAACAAAAAAGAAGCGCATAAAAAATTTTGGCTTTACTCTAATTGAACTTTTAGTGGTCATTGCCATTATAGGACTTTTAGCATCCGTGGTTTTAGTGGCTTTAAGCAGTGCCAGGGCTAAATCCAGGGACGCCAAGAGGTTAGCCGATATGACCCAAATAGCTACCGCGATGGAGATTTATTTTGGCGACTGGAACAGCTATCCTACAAGCGCCGGAGGAACTTTTGGATGCAGTGGTTGCTCACTAACCAACCTTGGCAGTAATCCCGGCCTTGTTCCTAACTATCTCGCTAAATTACCGGCGGCTCCCACGCCGGTAGACGGCAGTAATTGCGGAGCCGCGACTAACGGAGGCAATAATTATTATATGTATCCCAACAATACCTCCAATACAACCAACTTTTATACTATTACTTTTTGTTTAGGCAATGCGACCAGCAATTATTCCGGCGGCCCTCACACCCTTACTCCCGCCGGTATTCAATGATTAGAATTTTGGCTCCGAAGATTTTAGCTTAAAAATTTCGCTTCAATGGTGTTTGGAGCGATTTTTTTGTTAGAGCCTATTTTAAAAATAATTTGTAGGCGAAATTACAGGATTTTGAGCGGATTGGCCCTTAACAAATTTTGACGTTTAGCCGAAGCTAAGCGGAAAAATTTTTAAGGCCAAGACGCCAAAATCCTGGAATTGCAGCCCGAAGGATTTTTAAAATAGGTTCTTATTATTATTCAAATATTATTTTTACAATTTCGGATTTGGTAAAAACCCGCAAAGGCGGACCCCAGGTGCCGGCGCCGCTACTGGTGTAAACTTTCAAGTTTTTAAAAGTTTTAAAGCCGTAATCAAAACCTTTAAAATAGCGCTTGGTAATGTGGCGGCCCGGCCAAATTTGTCCGTGATGGGAGTGGCCGCAAAGCGCCAGGCTGAATCCGGCTTCCTCTACTTCTTTTAACTGCAGCGGCACATGTTTGAGCAAGATCGCCGCTCTGTTTTTATCTATATTCAGGTTTTGCAAAATTAGCGGGAAGCCCGGAATGGTGTCGTGGTTATAAGCCACTCCCGCAATTTGTAACCCGCTTAGTTCCACTTTTTGATTTTCCAAAATTTTTATGCCCGCGTTTTTTAAAGCCTTTTCGCATTGCCCGTATCCCGCGAACATTTCGTGGTTGCCCGAACAAAAATATATTCCGAGCGGCGCGTTAATCTTTTTAAATTCATCGGCCAGCGCCTCGAATTTTGTATGGACGCCGTCAAAAAAATCTCCGGGGATGAAAACTATTTCCGGGTTTAACCCATTTATCTTTTTGATAATTTTGCCGGCAAATCCCTTCCTTAAAACCTGTCCCAGATGCAAATCGGAAACCATTACCACGGTTTTGCCTTTCCAAAAAGAGGGGAGGTTCGGCAAGCGGACACTTATTTTTATAACCCTGGTAATTCTCGCGTTTATGAGTCCGTAGGCAGTTAGAGCCAGACCGACAATCGCGGCCGCCAGTCCGTAATAAGATAAATTCGCCGGATATATCAGATAAATTAACAAAGCTATGAGAGAACCCAGAACAAAATAGAAGCTTAACACCAGCCAAATGGAAGAAAGTATGTAGCCGAATCTTAAAATTTTATTTTCCATTTTAAATGTCAGTATGGAAAAAGCCAAAAAAGATATTGCCAGTAAAAACAGGATAATCAGCAAAATCGCCTGATGCGCGGCCAACCCGGGAAAGAAGGTAACAAGCAAGGCAAAAACTACCAGGTTAAATAAAATTAAAACGGATTGGGCAACGGCCAAAAAGAAAGCTATTTTTTTATTCATCATTCTATAAATTTACCAGAGTTAGCCCTAAATAGCAACGTATAAAGCCCTTGAAAAAATGGGGGAATTATGGTAAACTTTGGTAAGTTAATAGCATTTTGCTCGTGTTTTAATCTTTCAATCTAAAATCATAAATCTTCAATCTATATATGGCGCCATCGTCCCACCCTTCGGGTGGCCACCCGAAGGGTGGTAATGGTCTGGAGATGTCAGAAGCCAAATGTTTTATGCAGTATGTCTATGTGTTATGTAGTACAATAAAACAGTTGATTTATGTAGGCTGTACTGATGATTTAAAAAAGAGATACGGACAGCATCAGAAGGGGGAAGTCACGTCAACAAAATCGCATCGGCCGCTTAAGCTTATTTATTATGAAAGCTATGTTAGTAAGACTGACGCGTTGGCAAGGAAGTATAAAATAAAGCATCACAGTCAAACAAGGGAGCTACTGTATAAGCAGTTAGAATATTCTATTAATATGGCCTCATCGTCTAATGGTTAGGACAACAGCTTTTCAAGCTGTGAATCGGAGTCCGATTCTCCGTGAGGCTACCAAAAAATGCCGCCTTTTATAGTGGTATTTTTTTATTGTTTTTTAGGCATTGGGTGTATAATAAAAATAAGAAGCATTAATTAAAACAAAATTTCATGAGAACTTTTCAAACTTCAATAGTCCTTGTTTCCTGCCTGCTGCTCTTAACCAGCGGCGTGCCGGCACACGCCCTGACTTTTGCGGAAATTTCCGGCCGGGGGGAAGTCCTTGGCGACAGCGTTTCCGGCGTTTATCCTTACCCGACCGGCTCGCTGGTCAACGACAGCGGCACCATCTATTTCGTCAAGGGCGCGAATAAAATTCCCTTTACCAAATGGTCGGCCTTTGTCGGCTTGGGCTATTCCCTAAAAAACGTGGTTAAGGGAAACCTGAACAATTATACTCTTGAGCCGAACTACACCATTAATTCCGCCGGTACCGCGCACCCTTGGGGACAATGGCTGTCATACAAAAATATTGTCTATTATTCAACACAGCAAGGCTTGCTAGCCGCGCCTTCGGCGGAAATTTTTACCAATAACGGCGGCCGATGGAATTTGGTGGTCAAGGCCAACAAGTATGACTTAGCCGCGCTAAAAGCAAATAACAGTTTGCTGCTTAGTGATAACGATCCCCGGATTATTTCCGCGCCTGCGTACAGTTTTGGCAGCACCCCCGGCAGCTTGCCCGAATCAGCCGCAACTTCTGCCGCTCCTGCCCCGTCTGCCGCTGCGCAGGCTCCGACTCCGGCTCCGGCTCCAGCCGCAGCTTTTACCGGCACTTTAAATCAACCTACCTTGAGCGCTTCGTCCCCGGCCGGCCAGTATGTCTTGTTTGACGCTTTAAACCAGTCTATGGCCGCGTTTAATTTTACAGCCGAAAATGGCCCGGTTGCCGTAACAGAGTTGGATTTTACAATTCAGACCAATATCTCGCTCTGGAACAGCCCTCCTATCTCCCAAATTTTTGTTGCCAATGGATCCGCTACGGTCTTTCCCGGCGGCGCCACGACTTCCGTAGCCGGCTTGGATATTTCCGTCCCGACCGGGAGCGCCGGAACCAACGTAACCGTAACCGCCGACCTCGCCGCAATCAATCCTTACTACTTTTTATCCAACCAACCCTTTGCCTTAAAACTCGTGGGCGTCAAATATCTTTCTAACGGCCAAACCGTATTTTTAAATACGGATGTAACCTCCAACCCAATGAGCCTAGTCGGCGGTTTTCCTACAATTAGCATCAGCTCCCCGCCGGCCGGCGGCATGACGGACGGACTGGTGGAATTGGCCAGTATTACCGTAGGCGTAGCCGGCGGCGGCAGTATTATTTTAACGCAGATACCGCTGGTTTTGACCGCCACCGGCAATGTCTTAGCCAATGACGATGCGAATAATTTGTTCGTCACCGGCAACAGCGCGCCGGTAACCACAACCAACGACGCCTTTGGTTTTAGCGCCGGCACGTCCACGGCCGCCGTTACGCTTACCTTAAGCGACAATAACCTGATTAATGCCGGCGTACCTAAAACCTACAACATTTTTTTACAGATGGGCGGTAGGGTAAATATCAGCGCCGGACCTTCGACCGTTACCACTTCACTGGGAAATCCCAGCGGACTGATTTTTGACGACTCCATCAGCGGGGCTAACGGCACCAATATTTCCGGCAGCGTAAACGGAATCAGCCTAACCAACTATCCCACTAACGCCGCTATAATTCATAATTAAAACCGCTTGGGTCATTAAAAGTTGGTACTGTTTTAGAACCAGCAGGGGTGAGCGAGGTTAATAAAGAAAGCGGGGAAATTACTATAGCTACAGATGAAGGAACAGGCCGAATTATTAAGGCTCGAAATATTATTCAATTACTTATGTTCAGCGCAGAAAGTCCAAATATTTTAAAACCGTTTCCTCATTTACCGTTACAAGATAGGGTAACAATTGAGTCTGCCTTGAAACAAAATATGCTCTTGAGGCAGAAGTTGTTAGACGCATTCCCGGGGCGTGAAGCGGGTATTGACACAGAGAGGGTTCAAAACTTCTTTCGAGATTACAATTTGAGAACTTGCCCCTTCATATTTATTGAGAGTGAGGCAGCTCTTGGAAAATTAGAAAGTGAATATAAGCAAGCGGGGGTCTATTTTCATCCTTTTTTTAAGGTTGACGACTGGCAGGCTTTATATGAAAGAGAAATTGATTTGATCGTCGTTAGAACGGACAAAGGTTTGAGTCAAAGACCAAAACTTGACCAAGAGTGGTATCTGGCCCATGAGCAGGCTCATGGTTCTTGCGGTCATGGCCAATGTAAATTAATGGATGGGGATATATTCCGCCCCCGGGTGGGTTTTAGTATAAGTTTAAACGAGACAGACCAACTGGGAGATTTTATTGAAGAAGGGTTCGCGGATTATATGGCTGGTTTATATCGCAGTAAATTTGCTGACCAAGAAACCCTAGATAAATTTAACCCATATGTTGTCGGCAAGCCGACCAGTTTGGATGTATCGGTTGATTTTGAAATAGATGGCATATCTATCCCGGCCAAATATTTAGCCATCGATGAAACTGGAGAAATGGTTGATGGGGTCAATGCTTTTCCAGCTTACGCTTTTGAATTAATCTGTGCAGCAAGGCCCAAATTTTTAGAAAAAGCTTTAGCGGCCCGTTCTAACCCCGCAATGCTAACTCAAGTTGCCAAAGAAATCAACGCCCTGACTCCAGGCCTATACCCGGCATTGCGCGAGCTCAAATACGAATCCGCTGAATTTAGAAGCGGTTTGGAAATGGTCATAAATTCTTTGGGCGAATCAGCCCTTGCAAAAAATCGTTTGTAATAAATGGTAAACCAATCTCTTTTTTATTAAAGCCAAGAAAGTTTATAACTTGTTCCGAGACGGCTTCTCATCATTTTTCAGCATCGGGGGATGTTGAAAAATGAGCCACTTAAATCGTTAAGCAAAAAAACAACTTACTTAAATTTTTAACTTGGGTTGCAAATTTTTACCCCTTAACTTGGGGTATTTTTGTCGTGGGGGAATGGGAAGGTAAAAATCCAGGATTTTTTTGGACTCTGTCGGGTTTTTTTGATATTATAAAAACTCTTTTAGAAAGGGCATCGCTTTAAAATATCAAAAACACAAAGGAGGGGACAGAGAGTTATGCCTGTCAAGGCACCGCTGATTGAATTACGGCACAAGCCCGCGCCCCAGCCAACGCTAGCTTTTCCCGAAAAGGGGGAGCGGGACATTGTTTACATTTCCAGTCATACCGCTTTGGAGTTGGATTTCATCGAAGGTTTGCTGGAAATCGTTTTTGGCCGCGCCGTTTCGAGGTACCCGCTAAGCGTCCGGGAGCTTACGGAAAATCTTCCCGATTCCAACCCCTGCTGCGTCATCGTCTCACAACCGGTTCTCCACAGACATGGCCATTTGGAGGGAATTTGGAAAACCGTCCGAAAGATTTTTCCCGCCACCGCGGTTATTTGGCTCGTGCCCGACCATAGCGGACCGCCGAGCTTTTTACGCGCCGGCGACAGTGCGGTGAACATCTTGTGCTCACAGTCGAGCTCGCAGGGAACAATACTGCGGAAGTTCATCAAGACAATCGCCGAAGTGACCGGCATCCTGCCATCCGCCGACTTGAACTTGAAGTAGTCGGATGTCACGGCGGCTGTTATTCCGGGCAACATCAGCTCAACAACGCGCCGTGCCCCGCCTAAACCGGCGGGCCGCGGCGCTTCTTATTTTGGGCGGGTGGTTTTTAGGAGTTTAATAATCGGACTTTTTTGTAATGAAAAAGCCCCTGCTCTAGCAGAGGCTTAATGTCACTCTTATTTAACTTCGGGGATTACCGGTGTTTGGTCGGCAGGTTTGGTTTCAACAGTCGGGGCCGGAGCCGGCGCCGGGGTGGCCGAAACAGGCTTTGTATCTTCGTCCATAAACTTCCTTTCTCTGCCGTCAAGCAGGATTAAAAAATTTTTTGGGTCTCTCGGACCTCTCAAGCTAAGCATAGGCTCTATTTAAGGCGGTGTATATAGCAAGAAGCGGGCGTTACGGCATTAACGGCGCCTTTAAGCCTTAAGAAGCGTTTAGTTGCGCAATTAAGCAGTTAAATAGTTGTTTAATTATTAAGTTATCATCAAAAAGACGCAATAAGCTCCTAACAAGTGCATAACTGATTTGACGGCTATATACACCCCATGTAATAGGGAGTAAGCTTAAAGTAGTAGGGGGTATTAACAGTTAAATAATTATTTAATTGATTATAGGACTTAGGCGATTTATTTTTTAAGTAATGTTTTTAAATAAACAGCCTAAGCCCCATGATTGGTTAGTATCGGTTATTTGTGACCTAGTTTTAGTATCAATTGTACCCTTGCTGTCATCTTAAACGAACATATAATATCGTTTTTAAGATGAGCCGAGGCCGGATGGCGGTGGAATTCCGCTCCGGCTTGTTTAAGTTCCCCATTATAGTGCGAGCAATAATTATTTTTTTAAGAACATTAAATTTGAAAGGAAAAAAATGTTAACCGACAAACAGGTGGCCAAAATTCGGAAAGGGTTTAACGGTACCGACCAAAGGGAAATTTTTAAGATACTCGGCGACACCAACCGTTACCGCATTTTTGAAATGCTTGGCAGGCAATCGCAGATTTCTGTCGGCGACATGGCCAAAATTTTAAGAATATCCATACCTTTAGCCTCGCAACATCTTAAAATTTTAGAACAGGCCGAGATGCTTGAAAAAGAAAAACAGGGCCAAAAAGTTTATTACAAACTTAGGACCGATAACAGAATCGCCCAATCCATTACCGAAGGAGTACTTTAATCGGAAATGCCGGGCCTCAAGCGAAATCACCCAACCCATTATTTGTAACATTAAAAATTTATAGCATTATGAAAATATTTAATAAAAATTCGATAGTAACCGCATTGGCTGTTGCCTTTGTGTTCGGTCTCGCCGGACCGATGTTAGCGCTGGCGGCGGGTCCGGCAGCGGTAAATCTTGGCACAGCGGGTAATTTTGTGCTTTTGTCAAAAACCGGCATAACGGACACAGGGAGCCATACATCCTCCATAATCGGAAATATCGGTTCCAGTCCAATTACCGCCGCCGCGATGAATGATGTATTTTGTTCAGAAATGGCCGGAACTATGTACGGTGTTGACGCGGCATATACAGGCAGCGGGGTTACAACGTGTTTTGCCGGAAATCCGCCGCTCTCTAATAAAACTTTGGCGGACAACGCGGTGCTTGATATGCAAACCGCATACGCTGATGCCGCGGGAAGGGCAAACCCGACCGCGACTGAATTAGGCGCCGGAAACATCGGCGGAATGACCCTTGCACCCGGACTCTACAAATGGAGCACTGACGTTACCATACCGACAAATGTTACTCTCTCCGGCGGTTCAAACGACGTTTGGATATTCCAAATAGCCGGGAATCTTAATATCGCCTCCTCAGGAAGCGTCCCCGCCGGGGTCAAGGTTGTACTTTCCGGCGGCGCTCAAGCTTCAAATGTCTTCTGGCAGGTCGGCGGCGTTACCGGGGCAACTCTCGGAACGTACTCTACATTTAATGGGAATATCTTGAGCGCAAAGCAGATTATTATACAAACCGGAGCAGTGTTAAATGGCCGAGCCCTGGCTCAAACCCAAATTACACTTGATGCCGATACCGTTACCGGCGGATCCGGCAACCCGTCTTCTAATAACCCCACTTCCAATAACCCCACTTCTAACTCATCTTCCGTGTCCCCCCCGGCCAGCGCTGCTTTTGCTCTTCCGCAAGCTTCGCCGACCATCGGAGGCGTCTATAATTTATCCGGGGCCTGCGGCACTTTTAGCGGAGCTGGCAGTGTCCAGCTAACCTTAAATCAAAATGGAAACAGCTACGTTCTGGATAATGTTAATTTAAGTCCAACCGGAACGTTTTCCGACAACGCGGTTATTCCAAATACTATTAACACCGGTCCGGCAACCTTAATCGCGGCCTGTTCCAACGGAACCACTTTCTCTTCCGCTATTATTCTTGGCGAGGCCGCGGTAAATTCATTTGCGTTTAGTTCCAGCCCGTTTCCGGGAGTAAGTACCACTGTCTCCGGTACTTGTACAAATGTCAGCGGCAATCAAAACGGCACAACCGCTTTTGCCGTTTTGCGCAACGGCGGTATAACTAATTTGTCCGCGAACAACGCCATGACTAACGGCAGCGGATATTTTAGCTCATCGGTATATTTTCCAAGTTCTCTGGGGAGCGATCCGGCCACTTTTGTGGTAACCTGCCCTAACGGCTCCACGTTCTCTAATGTGATAATGTTGGGAGCCGCCAATCCCACTGCTCCGGTAGGCGGCGTTGCCGCGGGCACGCCTCCTCAAAACGGCCCTGATTATTTTGTCCTGGCGGGGATTTTGCTGGTGGTTGTCGGCTTGCTTGGTTTATTAGCCGTAAACCGCAAAAATATTTATGCCTATGTTCGAAAATAATTTTTCCGGAAATCAAACCGGTTCGCGCGAAGGAAGCAATTTAAACCGGCCGGCTCCGGAGGCATCCTCAGCGCTTGCCGGCGGCGGCATATCCTTTACGGCGGTATTAATTTTTACCGTAACGCTGGCGGCGGGCCTGTCTTTGGCCGCCGCCGGAAGCACCAGGCTGTTAAACAGTAATTTGCCGGCCGCAAATAATGTTGTCTTGCCCGCGCCGGTTACGGTCATTACGGCTTCTTCCGACATTCCCAATCCAAGTACGTTGGCCATACCCAGTCTAAATCTTGCCGCCCCTTTTGAGCCTTTGGGTTTAAACCCAAATCATACCATCGAAGTGCCAAAAAATAATATGGGGGTGGGTTGGTTTATTTACGGCGCCAAGCCCGGGGAGGTAGGAGCGGCGGTTATCGTCGGCCATTTGGATTCCGTTTCCGGGCCGGCAATTTTTGCGAATCTTAATAAAATTAAACCCGGCGATGACGTTGCCATTACCCGCGAGGACGGTTCGGTGGTAACATACCGCGTTGATTCTATAGCCAAATTTTCTCAGGATAATTTTCCGACTCAGGAAATTTACGGCCCCGTGTCTTATGCCGCCATAAGATTAATTACCTGCAGCGGTGTTTGGGATAAAAAAGAGGGGCACTATAGCGACAATTTGGTGGTTTTTGGCACTGAAATATAAAATTTAATTAAACGATATAAATAATATGGACTCATATAATTCACCAACTACAAAGCCGCTTTATCGCGGCACGCAGATTGTCTGGTACATTCTTGGGCTTTTAGAAGCCCTGCTGGCCTTTCGGTTTGCGTTAAAACTGCTCGGCGCCAATCCCGCCGCTGGATTTACCGCCTTTATTTACGGGTTTAGCCAGCCTTTTGCCGCGCCGTTTTTGAGCGTATTCAAAATTACCTGGGTTTCGGGAAGCATTTTTGAATGGACAACGTTACTTGCCATGGTAGTCTACTGGCTGATTGCTTTGGCTATCATCAAGCTGTTTTTAATCAGCAAAACGGTTTCCACTCCGGAAGCCGCGGTCAAGCTGGATAAGGAAAATAAATAATTCAACCGAAAGGGCAATTATGGACAAAAAAATTACATCAGCTCAAAAAGTCGCCGGGGGCGTTTTGGGCTTGGCGGCAGGAGCCTCCGCGGTAACGGCAGGATTTTATTTTTTTGGCAAAGACGGCAAAGGCCATCGGAAACAGGCTTTGGCCTGGAGTAAAAAAGCCAAAATGGAAATATTGGAAAAAATTAAAGACATGAAAATCGTCACAAAAAGTACTTATCAAAATGCTTTGGATGATGTTTTGGAGAAATATAAGGATCTTAAGAGTATTGATCCAAAGGATTTAAAAGCTTTTGGCCAAGAATTAATGTCCCATTGGGAAAAAATTTCTAAAGACGCGGTAAAATTAACCGGCAAAGCTGCCGTAAAAAAATCCGAGGCAAAAATATGATACTGGAACTTATCCTTCTTTTTGCCTTTATTGCGATATTTTTGGCTTTAATTTTATGGACGCTGGGTTTGGCTTTTGGTTGGGTTTAATTTAAACAATTTATTTATTAAATCAAATCCCATAAAGCGGGATCTCAGACAAAGCCTAACCAGGCTTTGTCTGGCGGAATACACTCCGCCGGAAAGGATATATGGTAACGGACGACGACGTAAAAAATGCCGATGATGACGCCAGAGACGCTCAGGATAACGCGCGGCAAGTC
>CAZQFQ010000042.1:0-11318 GCA_964592725.1 uncultured Candidatus Saccharibacteria bacterium
GGCCTGGCCTGATTGCTGGGCCGATACCTCGCAGCTTGCTGCGGGGTAATTCATTAAAGTAAGATAAATCACCAAAGAAACTAACAACAAAATCATATGATACATAACCATAACAAGGTCAAAGCTGTTATTATAGGTCTTTTTGCATTGGGAATGGCCTTGATTACGGCTCAAGCGTCAGCCGCCGCTAATCCCCAGGCAAACTTCAGGCATATGTCCCCAAGAATGCGTATGCAAATGATGCAGGACGAGCAGTTATCGCTTTGCCAAACCAACCCCAAAGGTCCAATGTGCAGGCAATTGTTGCGTATGCGGCATAAGCCAAAATCATCGCTAACGGATATTACCGTGCAAAACACTCCAGCCACCCCCACCTCACAGTTATCCGTCACCCCGCCCATTACGCCGACGCTTAACAGTGATGCCGCGACCACCCCATCTCAAACAACGCCGACAATTGATAGCGCCGCGACAACTCCGGCGTCGGGAAATTCGGACGCTCCCGTTCCGGTTACGGATTCTCCTACAACCCCGGCCATCACTCCTCCGGTTACGGATTCCCCGACAACAGTAACAACAACTTCCGACGCAACTTCAGACTCGGCTACGCCCGACCTACAGCCGTCCTCATCCGCCAACCTGCAATCTCAAACAACAAATCCAACAGTCACGCAAGACCCAACCACGACAATCACCCAAAACGCGGCATCACCGGTAACGCAGGATACGCAAGATACAACAACTCCGGTTACTCCGGACGCGACTGCCCCTGCCCAATAATATTTTTTCTCGGCGTCATCCTGAGCCCGTCATCAGCAAAAATAAGCGGGCGAAGGATCTCCCATTTTGAGATTCTTCACTCGGATGCTACTGCCTCAGAATGACGCCAAATAGCAACTTAAAATTAACCAGCAACCAATATGCCCGATAAAACTCAAATCAAAACCGCGGCCAAAACATACCGCGTGGATTATCTAAAGGCCGTGCCAAAGAAAAATCACCAATCGCGTTTTAAAACAATTATTCAAGGCGGCCTAACCGTCATGATTTCCGTAATCGCAATCTTTGCCGTGGTCAAAGCCGGTAGCCTATTGCCGCCAAGCAGTCCGTCCAGCCCGGCCGCCACCGGCTATTCTTTAAGCGACATCTACAGCCGCCTCACCACCAACGCCACCAGCACGGAAAGCGGCCACGCCTTTGCCCCGTCCGGCAGTCCGACCGGCACAATGTTTTCCTTAAAACAAATTTACGACGCCATCCCCACCATTGACCCAACCACGGTTGCCACCGGCACCAGCTATCTTGGCATCAACGGCACGCTCCTCGGCAATATGTGGAACGGCACTTGCGATAACTCATCGGGCGACCCCAATGTCGCCTGCGTCACCGGCAGTGGCATTGACCTTCCCGGCGGCTCCCAAGCAAACGGCGGCGTGGATGATTATAACGGCGACAGTGTCGGCGGCACCCGTCCGGCCGACAGCTATGCCACCAAATGGGTAACTTGCAATACCGATCCGTATGACGCGGTTGCAAATCCGGGCGGCAACAATTGCAACACCGGCGAAAACGGCAACGGCTCCGCCGAAAAAGACACGGCCACGGGCTTAGTTTGGAGCTATCCCTGCCACGGCTTGGGCTGTGCTACCTGGGACTCTGTTACCGACCCAAACGTTCTCACCGCCGGCTGTCTGACCACGGGCTGCGCCTACTCCCAAAACGACACCTATTATAACTGGGACGGCTCGGGTCAGGGCAATGACGGCGACACCAACAACGGTTTAACCGCCCAGCAACTTTGTTCAAATAATCCCAACGGTAGCGGCTGGTTTCTGCCCGACCAAAAACAGCTGATGCAGGCCTACATTGACGGCGCGTACGGCAATCTGGAACCTAAAGGCGTCGGCCGCTATTACTGGTCCTCTACTACGGTATCCTGGGATGCGTCCCTCGCGTGGGGCGTGGGTCTGTCTGGCGGCGTCGTGAGCGACGACGTTAAGGGCAATCAGGACAGCATGGTCCGTTGCGTGCGCGTCCCCTGAGGCAATGCAAATTTGATTATTCGGTAATTTGAATTATTTGATTATTTGTTTTCGCGAAAATTTTTTTGGCTATGGCACAATATAACCACCTGCCGATTTTCCAGCTCGCGTATAGCCAGACTTTGGAAATCTACAAGTTAACCCACCAGTTTCCGCGGGAATACAAATATACCCTGGGACAAAAATTAAAGGAAGTCAGCGCCGAATTTTTGGATTTCATAATTTTGGCGAACTCGCGGAAAGATAAAACCCGCGTATTGGACGAAGCCAGGATGAGGCTGGAAAGGTTGCGGATCCACATCAGGCTGGCCTGCGATTTAAAGATCATCAACCTAAAAAGATTTGAGTCCATAAACCGTTCTTCGGAAGAATTAAGCAAACAGCTGTCCGGCTGGCAAACCTGGTCTTTAAAAAATGAATAACAGGCGAAAATTTCAGTGAGCTGGAATCTTTGAACTTACGGGTTTAAAGAGGGAGCTGCAAATTCCATTGCGCCCTTTTCGATGCCGCCTATGGCGGTATCATTATTAGTCATCCGGTCGTACGCGGCTTTGGCCGGGATCGGCCGGAGGAGAGCTTAAAAGTAAAAGGGTTAAACTTTGGCGTCAACCGCAATTACTGGTCCTCTACTACGGAATCCTGGAATGCGACCAACGCGTGGAACGTGAATCTGTCTAACGGCAACGTGAACAACAACAATAAGGACAATCAGAACAACATGGTCCGTTGCGTGCGCGTCCCCTGAGGGAATGGGATAATTTTTACCGCTCACCGGCTCGCTGAAGTTTTCGCCGCAATACCGGATTTTTTCCTAAAAGACGAAAAGCCGGAATCCGCCGGTTCCAGGTATTTTTGCAGCAGGCAAAAGTGTTTGTCCCAGAGATGTTTTTTCAGGTTGTAACTGTCGGCGTGTAAAAACAGGCCGAAATAGGAATTGACGGTTGCCAGGATTTTTTCCAGAAGCTCTAAAGGCGGGAGGTCTTCCGGGAAAGGAAGCAAAAGCTGGCCGGTTTGGTCGGCGGAGGCGGGATATTTTGCAAGAATTTGGTTAAACCGGAAAAGCTTGCGCTTAAAAACTTTGACGCTCCGCTTCCTGACTAACACGCAGTTTGGCTTGATAATGTAGCCGAGCCAGTCTATGTCTTTATTAGTTGCCTCCAGAATTTGTTTGTTTGGGTGGATTTCCAGCTCAAGACGCTCTTTTAAAAAACTGCCGATTTTGTCCCGCCACTCTATTAATTGGCCTTTGTTGGTTGATAGGAGCAAAAAATCGTCTACGTAACGGAGATAATATTTGGACTTAAGCCGATGTTTGGCGAATTGGTCCAGCTCGTTTAAATAGACATTGGCAAAAAACTGGCTGGTTAAGTTGCCAATGGGCAGTCCCTGGGTTTTGGGCACATGGAATAGTGATTTATGGTAAGGGATTTTGGCAAACAGGCTTTTATCGCCCTTCATTTTAAAATTTTCCACCGGGTCGCTGAAGATGATTAACTTTGTCAGCCAAATGATTTCCGGATTTTTTACCTGTTTAGTGATTAAAGCAAAAAGGATATCTTTTTTTAAAGCCACAAAAAACGCCTTAATGTCCAAATGGATAAAGTAAGCTGTTCGGCTCCGGTTGCGGGTGATTTTAAGCAGACAGCTTTGCAGATCTGCTACCGAGGCGTGGATGCCCTTATTGTTGCGGCAGGCGTAAGAGCCATAGATAAACTTCGGCTCAAACACCGGCTGTAGGAAATTGTAGAGCAAATGGTGGACAACGCGGTCGCGGAAAGCCGCGGCAAACACTTCCCTGGTGTTTGGCTCCTGCACCACAAAACAGATTGACCGCCCGGGTTTGTAACTATGGGTTTGCAGTTCCTGTTCAAGAAGCAGTAATTCCGCTTCATAATTAACTTCAAATTTTGCCGCGTTATGGGTTTTGCGCTTGTGCCTGCGGCAGTCTAAATAAGCCTTGTAAAGTTTTTGAAAATTAAAAAGTTCGGCGGCGCGTTTTACTCTCTCTCTCTCTCTCTCTCTCTCTCTCTCTTCAGGTCTGCTGGTAAAATGGCCATATTTTATATGATATAATTAAATCATGGAAAAGACAACAAAAATTGCCTTGTTTAAAGGCAAACAAATCAGAAAAACTATTCACAATAATGAATGGTGGTTTGTGATAGTTGATGTTATTGAGGCCTTAACTGATTCTGTACAGCCGGAAGGCTATATTAAAGACATGCGCAGACGCGACTCCGAACTGTCAAAAGGGTGGGGGCAAATTGCCACCCCCCTTTCTATCCAAACCGCCGGAGGTTCGCAAATGCTCAATTGTGCCAATACTGAAGGCATTTTTCGCATAATCCAATCCATTCCTTCCCCAAAAGCCGAGCCTTTTAAGCGCTGGCTGGCCAAAGTCGGATATGAGCGGGTGCAGGAAATAGAAAACCCGGAACTGGCAATCAAGCGCACCCGGATACTTTACAAGCTAAAAGGTTATCCGGAGGACTGGATAGAAAAACGTATGCGCGGCATTGTCATTCGCGAGGAATTAACCGATGAGTGGCAAAAGCGCGGTGCCAAGGAAGAAAAAGATTATGAAATTTTGACTGCGGAAATTTCTAAAGCCACATTTGGCGTTACGCCGGGTCAATACAAAAAACTAAAAGGGCTAAAACGGGAAAATTTACGCGACCATATGGATGATTTTGAGTTAATTTTTAATATGCTGGGAGAACGCGCCACTACGGAAATCCATCGTAATGAAAATTCCATGGGCGTTGCAAAATTAAAATCCGATGCCAGTGCCGGAGGGGATATAGCGGGCGGCGCGCGAAAGAAACTTGAAAAACGTCTCGGTCGGCCAATTGTTTCCGGGAAGAATTTTTTAAAACTTCCGAAAGTCAGGAAGAAATTAGCACAAGGATAAAATTTTATTTTAATATTTTTAAGTCAAAACAAATGAAAAAACATTTTTTGATAACATTAATTATTTTATTAAATCTTAGTTTCATCCCTGCCGCTTTAGCCTCCGCGTCCGGCGCGATTGACTCAACCAACCGGTACGCCTGGAGCGAGAACGCGGGGTGGATAGATTTTGGCACTACCCAGGGAGCCGTACAGGTCACGGATTCGGCCGTAACCGGTTACGCCTGGGGAGAGAACATCGGCTGGATTTCCCTAAACTGCTCCAACGACAATTCCTGCATTAATAATCTTAATTACGGCGTGGCCAATGACGGCAAAGGCAATTTGTCCGGCTACGCCTGGAGCGAGAACGTGGGCTGGATTGACTTTGCGCCCAGCAATGGCGGGGTGATCATAAGTTCTTCCGGCGTATTTTCCGGCTATGCCTGGGGCGAGAATATTGGCTGGATAAATTTTAACGTTAATAATCCCGTAACCACTAGCTGGCAACCGACTGGCGGATCACCAACGCCAACTCCCGCTCCTACTAGCTCCGGCGGCGGTTTGCCTCCTGTGGCCTTTACGCCGCCGCAGGCTCCGTCTCCGACATCCGCCAACCCGACCGGCGGCTTTCAGGTGTTCATTAATAGCGGTGCGAGCTTAACCAATTCCGCCCAGGTCAGCCTGTCCTTTATTGTTGGCTCTGATATTGCCAGAATGGCCATTTCCAATACCGCGGATTTCACCGGCATCGGCCAGGAAACTTACGAGGGAATCAAAAACTGGAATTTATGCTCTCCAAGCTATTCCTGCTCCGCCGGGTCAAAAACCGTTTATGTCAAATTCTACACTTCCTTTGGCCAACCTTCCGCGGTTGTTTCCGCAACTATCAACTACGACCCTAATGCTTCGGCCCAAGCCGTCTCAAACGCCCAAAACTCCGCCGTTTCCCTTTCGCCCGCCGTCCTGCCCACCGCTTTTAATTCCAATGACCTGGTTTTGGACCACAGCACCATCTACCTCATAGAAGGCCAACAAAAGCTGGGCTTTACCAACATGAAAGCCTTTAAGGGTCTTGGTTACAAGCTTAAGTATGTCATACCCGGTGATACTTCTGCCTATACCCTGTCAGATGTCGTGTTGTCTTCCCCAACCCAGGCTCATCCTGTGGGCTCTTGGATAATTTCCAAAAAGACGGTTTACTATGTGACTTCTACAGGTTTGATTCCGGTTCCTTCTTGGAATGTTTTCCTAAACAACATCGGCTCGTCAAAATATATTGTTAAAGCCAATGCCGCGGATTTACTACAGCCCCTCTTGTCCAATATGATTAACTCCGACAGCAGGGTGGGGGAGTAAAAATAGTTAATGGATTTTTTTAACAAAATAAATCCCTCCCGATGAATCGGGAGGGATTTTTTGGATACGGGGTTGCAAATTCACCCCGTTAGAGAACATTATTATCCAATCCGGTAAAATAAAAATATTTTAAATCGACGGAGGTTAATTTTACATTCGTTCTCTAACGGGGTTCATAAGGCTTGTCGCCGGTATCCGGGGGATTATTTTAATAATGATCGGACTTTTGAAAGGAAAGTTTGGATTATTATCAACGGTTTAGGATTTAGTTGGCAGGAGGCGATGTCGTGGTAGGAGGCTGGCCGTGTTGACCGAAGCCCATTACGCCGTCCACAATGTTTGTGGCCGTAACGGTTGAGCCGCTCATGCTTCCGTTTACCATAAGCGTGTCGCCGACCGTGATGCTTCCAACAGTAGAGTCGGAAACTTTTTTGACCGTGGCCGAGGTGGCGTCAATTGTGTAGGTTTTTCCGTTTTTCCCGGTTAAGGTAATTGTGTTACCGTTAATCGCGGAAACGGTGCCCATGGCGCCTTGTTGCCCGTGTCCTCCAAAGCCGCCGCGTCCCATCATCATCCCGTCCGTAATTTTGGTTGCGGTAATCTGGCTTCCGGAAACCGTTCCCTGGACCGTTACGTTGTCGCCGACGGCAATGTCGGAAACGCTAATAGTCGCGGGTGTCGGTTTGGTTGCGGGTGTAGTCCCGCTCGCGGGCGGGGTAAATTTTTGGATAGCCGCGGAGCTCGCGTCCACGGAATAACTAGTGCCGGTGCGCTTGTCGGTCACGGTAATCGTGTTGCCCGAAACTGCGGTTACAGTACCGGACGCGGCCGGCGGCGTGCCGTGCCTAAAGCCGGAAGTAGTGGTAGTGGCCGCGGATGATGTAGCGCCGGCGGCCTGGGTCTGAAAAGCAATGGCGCCGGCTGTCCCGGCCGCCACTCCGAGAACCCCAAAAAGTACGGCGGTTGTTTTTGAAATTTTCATAGTAAGTAATTTCTTTATTTCTTAATTTCCAAATTTCTGGTTTGGATTTTCGACCTTTCACCCTATACTACCCAAGCCCAATAAATAAATTTCATTAAAATTTTGTATCGGTTTTCTTTGCGCGATAAAATATTTTTTCGCCGATAGGTGGTATAATAACAATACAACCGGTTGGATAGGAGTAATCGCGGAGCCTCCCTCCCCTCCTGAGGGGAGGGTCGGGGAGAGGTTGTTTCCTACACGACTGCAACCTCTCTGTCCCTCAGATGCATTCGGGACATCTCCCCTCAAAGGGGAGAGCTCCGCGAATATTGCCGAAAATTTAAAACATGTCCACAAATCAGCCGACGTTTTAATCTTATAATTTGTTTAGATTATGCAATTAATCTTAAGTTTTGTTGTATATATAAGCAGCGCTCTAAACAAAAAATATGACTGAACAAACCGACGAACAAATTGCCCAGGCGGTGCAAAAAGGGGACAGCTCGGCTTTTGGTCTGCTTGTGGAGCGGTACGAGCCTAAGCTTTTAAGATACGCGAAAAAATTCCTGTTTGATTACGAGGATGGCAAAGATATAGTGCAGGAAGTTTTTATTAAAGCTTACAGCAACATCCAGAGTTTTGATTCTGGCAGAAGTTTTTCCTCCTGGATTTACCGCATCGCCCACAACGAGTTTATTAACGCCATCCGCAAAAAGGGCCGGGAGCCGCTTTCCTTTTTTGACCCCGATACTTTATTTCCGCATCCCACCGCGCCGACCCAGGCCGACGACGATTTAAAAAAAGCGGAAATCAAGGAAATGGTGGAAAAGTGCCTAAAAAAGCTGGATCCCAAATACCGTGAACCTTTGGTGCTGTATTATTACGAAGATATGGATTATAAACAGATTTCCGAAATTATGCGCATTCCGGTTTCCACCGCGGCCATCCGCCTAAAACGCGGCAAGGTCGCTTTGCAAAAAATTTATCAATCTTTAAATTTAAAGCCATGACAGAACAACCAAAAACCGATTCCATAAAAGAAGGCGTGCTAAAGGCCATAGAGGACGGCCGGGTAAAAATGCGCCCCAAATGGCAGTTTATTGCCAAAGCCGCGTTGGCAATTTTGGGCGTGGTTTTGGTTGCCCTGACCACTTTGTATCTGGTGAGCTTTATTGTTTTTGTCCTTCGGCAAACCGGCGTTTTGTTTGTGCCGGGATTCGGCTTTCGGGGTTTTGGAATTTTCTTTTTGTCTTTGCCCTGGCTGCTCATCGCGCTTGCCGCGCTTTTTATGCTGCTTTTGGAAATTATTATTAAAAGATATTCTTTTGCCTACGGCCGTCCGTTTTTGTATTCGGCTTTGGCCGTGGTTTTTTTAGGGATTATCGGCGGGATTATTATCGGCGAAACCCCGCTGCACGAAAGATTTTTTGATGAGGCGGAAAGCGGCCACCTGCCTTTTGCGCGGCCGATGTATGAGTATTTTGGCCAAGAGCCTCAAAACATTACGGTCGGCGCAATTACGAAAATTACCGGCAACGGTTATCAAATTCAAAGCGGCGACGGCGATGATTTGTTTTCCGTCATCGTTAGCCCGCAAACCCAAACCCCGCCGCCGAATACTTTAAAAGTAGGGGATATAATTTTAATTTTAGGCCCCCGGCAGGGTAAAACCATTTTAGCCCAAGGCATCCAAAAACCCTCCACTCTCCCGCCTCCCCGCCGCCGGTTTGTTGTTCCCATCCCCGCGCAATAAAGGTTCCTCGGAGTTTAAGCTCTCGAGATATTAATTTCTGCATTTTGCAGTCCCGACTCGCCGGGTTAAAGTATTGAACCTGTATTAAGACTCCTTGGGCTCGAAAGGTTATCTGGCTGAGGCGGATAACTTTTACTCGCTCTACGTCGCTAATAAATTTTAAATTTATGAAGCTAACCATACTTGGCTCCGGCACCGATGCTTGGCAGCTGCCAAAAATAGCCAACCGTTATCCGCCGGGCTTTTTGATTGAGTGGGGCAAGGAGAAGCTATTGCTTGAATGCAGTGAAGGTGTCCGTTTTCGCCTGGTCAAAATTGGCTTGGATTACGCAAGTATCCGACATCTGGCAATTTCTCACTCCCACCCGGACCATTATGCGTTGCCGCAGTTTTTGCAATCGATTTGGAATAAGGGTCAATGGTCCGATTTAAAAGCCATCGACCACAGTTTGAATGTCTACGGGCCAAAAGCTCTAGTTAATGATTATCCTAAACTTTGGAACCTGTTCCGCCCCCAGGAAAATTTTCCGCCTTTGCCTCGCTTAAATTTTTTCCCCATGACAGAAAATAAAGTAGTGGAAATTTCCGGAGCCAAACTTTCGGCCGCCAAAGTTTTTCACGGCGGCGGTAAAATGGATGCCGTGGCTTTCCGTCTGGAATTGCCGAATGGCTTTGTGATTGTCTATTCCGGCGATACGGGCGAATGCCAAGGAATCAGACAAATTTCCAAAAATGCTGATATTTTTATTTGTGAGGCTTCTGCCAAAATAGGAGACGATGGTAGCCCTGTAAAAATTGGGCACCTAAATCCATATTTGGTCGGGGATATTGCCAAGAACTCTGGCGTTAAAAAACTTATTCTTTTCCACTATACAGGTTTGGATTCCGATGAAGAGCTGGCTGCAGAATGCCAAAGGGCGGGTTTTCAAAACGAAATTGTTATAGGGAAAGATTTTCAGGTTTTTAAATTTTGAAAATTTGACCATTCAATTTTAAATCCCGTTCTAAGCCTTTCCAATCAACAGTTTTAAACACTGCGAACAGTGGGAGGATAAAGAAGAAATGAACAAGGGGCATATACCAGTCCTAAAATATTAAACCAACAAAACTAAAAGCAAACCGGCGCACCTCCGGTATTGACTTACAGGAGCTTTCTGCTTTCGCAGTCCGCCTGAGGCGGACGAAGTATTGAACCTATGTTAGCTCCTCGGCTCGGAAATTAAATAGCAAGCTATTTAATTTCTCTCGCTCTACGTCGTTAATAAAAATTATAACAAATGTTCTTTCCCGGTTCAAACCGGCAATTCACACGCAAGTCCTCAAAAATTCCTCATAAGTTTAACTATTTTTTGTTTTCCCCCCACATATTTAATTAGCAAATTAATCCTTTATTTTAATATCCTTACCGCTCCACCCTGGGATCTTTAAACTGCATAATGGGTAAGAGCATGGTTTTGATAATTGACTTCTCTGTTTTACTCAAAGGCACGACTTTGGTTAAGTCTCCGCCGTTGGAGAGAAAAATAGCCATGGAAGGCACGGGAATAAAGCCCTGTTGGTCAAAATAATAAATTGTGCGGCCATAATTAAGGAAGCTGTTCCAGGGATGCTCCTGTGTCGGGGAAGATAATAAGAAACTGGCCGCGCGGGTATAGGCGCCGGTATCACCTAAAACCACATGCTTTAAACTATAACCCAGGCCCAAAAAGGCTTTCATTGAAGTAAAAGGAATTTTCACGTCTTTGGATATGTAATAGATAGTGCCGCGGTCATTGACTAAGCTGCCGGAAGAAAAAGGCAGGCTTAAAGTGTCGGCCATTAGCAAGCCTAAAGCGGGAGTGGAACTGGAGAATAACGCGGGAGTTGTTGTGGATGTTGGCGTGGATGTAGATATGGGAGAGATTTGGACTGCGCCGCCACCTGAATAGCTTCCGCCGCCGCCGCCTCCGGAAAAAACAGCCGCGGTAGTAAAAGTATTATCGCCGGAATCTGATATTTGACCATCAGCATTCCCGCTGTCAACCCTAAAATGGTATAGAGTCCCGGCACTTAAACCCGAAAGACTAACGCTGTGGGATGTAACCAGGGAACTATCAGGGGTGGAGGACGAGCCGTAGCTAGCATTAGCGCCGTATTCCACCAGAGAGTCCGCGGCTTCATCAGTCATCCAGGTTATAGTCGCGCCGGTTTGGGTGACGGCGGAAGCGCTTACGGAAGTAATATTGGGAGGAGCGGAGACAGAGGTGTTTTCAAGATGGATCGGCGCCGGTTCCGGCGTATGTGGTCATGGTCCCATCGGGAGCAATTTCCG
>CAZQFQ010000043.1:0-11204 GCA_964592725.1 uncultured Candidatus Saccharibacteria bacterium
TTACCGTGGTTGACGACAAAACAATCCGGTTTGGGTTGAACGCGATTAAGAATTTGGGCTCGGATGTTATTGAGAAAATTATTCAAATAAGGTCGGAGAATCGGAAAATCAGAATGTCGGAGGGTGGTTTAAATCCGACTTCCGATAAATCCGATTTATCCGACTTCCGGTCGCTTGAAGACTTCCTGCTAAAATCCCACACTAAAAATCTCAACAAAAAATCCTGGGAAGCCCTTGTTAAAGCCGGCGCGTTGGATGCTTTTGGAGAGCGCGGGCAGCTGCTTGGCAATACCGAAGAGGTCTTGGATTTTGTGCGCGAACATTTTAAAAACGAGTTTTCCGGGCAAAATTCCCTGTTCGGCAAATCTCTGGCCGGAAGACTGATACTTAAGCCGTCGGCTCCGGCGACCAAGGAAGAAAAATTGCTTTGGGAAAAAGAGCATTTGGGGATGTATGTTTCCGCGCATCCTTTGGATGTTTATACCAAAGTTTTATCTACTTTACGGACGGCCAAAAGTTTGTCGCTTGATGAGCTTGGCTCAAACGTGGTAATGGGCGGCATTATTTCCCGCCTTAAAAAGACGCTGACGCGGAAAAACGATCCCATGGCGTTTTTTACGCTGGAAGATTTAACCGGCAGTATAGAAGTTTTGGTTTTTCCCACGGTTATGGAAAAAGCTTTGCCATTTTTGGCGGATGATAAAATCGTCCAGGTTAACGGCAGACTTTCCGACAAGGACGAGGAATTTAAATTAATCGCCGAAGATATCAAGGAACTTCCGAACGACGATTTGTACGGCATGGCACTCTCGCAAATGGAAAAAAGCCGGCAGGTGGTTTTGCATATGTCTAAGCTGGCTGATAAAGAAGTTTTAAATCGGATAAAAGATATTTTGCAAAATCATCCGGGTAATGCCCAGGTGTACTTGTCTATTGGCTCCGGATCCGGAGCAAAAAAAATAAAAACCCAGTCGCAAGTCGCGATGAGCAATGAGTTGATGGCGGAATTACGATCGATTAGCGAGATTGATATGGTGGATGTGAATTAAAATTTTGCCGTTGATATGCAAAATTTTAATTCACCCCGAGCGATTCGCCGTAGGCGGAGAGTCGAGGGGTGAACTGAGTTAAAAGTAACAAGTAGAAAGTTAAAAGTGTAGCGGCACGCCTCGGCGTGCCGTTTTGGTTTTTCCCTCCCCCTCTGGGGGAGGGTTAGGGAGAGGGTTTTTATGTATTTTATTCCTCTCCTTGGAAAGCGAGAGGCTAGGTGAGGTTATTTGTGCAAAATTTTATAAAAATCACGCGCGGCTTCGGAAAGACAAGAACGTCTCCGAAGCCGCGCGTTGTGCCGCCACGACGGGCGGCATCTGATCTGCGGTCGGGTTACTTGGCCGGCGGCGGCGCGGGGTCGCTGATGTGAAGCCTTAAAAGCCTCTCGCCGGCGGAGCTTTGGGTCCCCGGGTAAGTCGGGTTGTGCTTCGCCCGCCAGCCTTTGGCGGCGAGGATCACTAGCCCGCACACAGCGAGAACGGTGAAGACGACTGCCCCGACAGTTCCCATCGAAGGGGCATCGGAGTACAGAAAAGCAAGCATGGGTGTAAACCCGCATTTGGACAATAAAAAACATGTGTCCTCCTGCGTCCTTTCAAGCTCAAACTAACACCGTAGCCGACAGCTGTCAATGGTGGTAAAAAATATAATAATCAAGGTTGTGGAAAACGCTCTTGCCACCATTTTAACTGTGTGTTATATTGATTTCAGTTCTTCAAATGCTGATCCGGCTACCAACCGGGGAATTTGAAACAAACAGCAATAAATCCGGTGTGTTCTAGAGCCACAGCGGATGAAAAGTTTTTCGATGAAGTTCATCGGAAATTTTCTGGGACGGAAACGTCTCGCATTGAGACCCCAGGATTTGTTTATCAATATTTAATTATTGATGGATGAATCTTGGGGTTTTGTGTTAAATTAGACAGACCGCGGATACGCTGATGAGCGCGGATTGCGCGGATTTGAAAATTGCTCAAATAAAATCAAAAAAATGGAGCTTTTATATCAGGAGCAAACAAAAATAATCATCGGCGCACTTTACAAAGTTTACAACCAGTTAGGTTATGGCTATAGAGAAAAAGAATACCAACGGGCGTTTGCGGCTGAATTGGAAAGGTTGGGGATAAAATTCAAAAGGGAGCTTTGTTGTTATTTAAGATTTAATGGAAAAATAATATCAAAATTTTTTATTGATTTTTCAGTGGAATTTGGAGGCGAAGAAATTAAGGTTGTTGTTGAACTCAAAGTCGCAGAAGATTTCCACAAAAAGTTTTTTGATCAAGTGATGACCTATTTAACTACAAATAAATTAGAATTGGGTATACTTGCGATTTTTACACGAGAGAACGTTTTGGTTAAACGAATAATTAATCAGAAAACGCGCAATACAACCGCGTAATCTGCGAAAATCCGCGTATCCGCGGTCTGTCATATGAACAATCAAGAACAGCTTGAACACAAACGCCATTCCCTTGCTCATCTTTTAGCCGCCGCGGTTATTAAATTGTATCCTGGAACAAAAAGGACAATAGGGCCGGCAATTGATAACGGTTTTTATTATGATTTTGAATTTAAGGAACCGATTACGGATAAAGATTTGCCGAAAATTGAAAAGGAAATGAAAAAACTGCTTAAAACGTGGTCGACTTTTGAACGGCGAGAAATAACGGCTGATGAAGCTAGAGAAATTTTTAAAGACAATCCTTATAAATTGGAACTCATTGGCGAGTTTTCAAAAGAAGGACAAATCCTGACTATGTATAAGTCCAGCGAATATTTTGAGGATTTGTGCCGCGGAGGGCATACGGAAGATATGTCTAAAATCGACCCCGACTCTTTTAAGCTGTCAAAGGTGGCCGGCGCCTACTGGCGCGGCGATGAAAAAAATAAAATGCTGACCAGGATTTACGGGCTGGCGTTTGAGACTAAAGAGGAATTGGAAAAATATCTGGCGATGTTGGTGGAAGCCGAAAAGCGCGACCATAAAAAGTTGGGCGTGGCTTTGGATTTGTTTGTATTTTCCGATCTCGTTGGATCAGGGCTGCCTCTATGGACTCCAAAAGGAACGCTGGTCCGCGATTTGCTTGACGATTACGTTTGGGCTTTACGTAAGTCCATTGGTTACGAAAAAGTTGAGATTCCCCACATTACAAAAAAAGAGCTTTACGAAAAAAGCGGGCATTGGGATAAATTTAAAAATGAGTTGTTTAGGATTACAACCCGCGAAGGGCATGAATTCGCCATGAAGCCGATGAATTGCCCGCACCATACGCAAATTTACGCGCGCAAACAGTTTAGCTACCGTGAATTGCCCCAGCGCTACTCCAACACGACCATGTGCTACCGCGACGAGCAGACCGGCGAGTTGTCCGGTTTGTCGCGCGTGCGCTCCTTTACCCAGGACGACGCGCACGTATTTTGCCGCTTTACCCAGGTAAAGCGGGAGCTGGGGGCGATTTGGGATAAAGTGGTTGAACCCTTTTACGGGTCTTTTGGCTTTAAGCTTAAACTGCGCCTGTCGCTGCACAATCCGAAAGAACAGGAAAAATATTTGGGCGGCCACGAGAGATGGTTGCAGGCGGAAGAAATCTTGAGAGAGTTGGCGCTGGAGCGAAAAGTGGAATTTGTTGAGGCTCCCGGCGAGGCGGCGTTTTATGGACCGAAGCTTGATTTTATGGCCATGGATTCTTTGGGCAGGGAGTGGCAGGTCGCCACTATCCAGCTGGATATGAATATGCCGGAGCGGTTTGATTTGTATTGCATTGACGAGAAAGGTGAACACGAACGGATAGTTATGCTCCATGCCGCCATAATGGGCTCAACCGAAAGATTTTTGTCTATTTTAATAGAACACACGGCCGGCGCGTTTCCGCTGTGGTTGTCCCCTGTTCAGATTATTATTTTGCCGATTTCGGAAAATCAGAACCAATACGCCAATATGATTAAAGACACCCTTGTAGGGGAGGGTTTGAAACCCTCCCCTACCTCGGGTTTGCGCGTGGAAATTGATGGCCGCGCGGAATCTATCGGCAAAAAAATCCGCGAAGCCACGATGCAAAAAATCCCTTACCAGCTGATTGTCGGGGAAAAGGAAGTTGCCGATGGAAAAGTAGCCGTTCGCCTTCGCGATGGCACTGACTTGGGGCAAATGAGTTTGGGTGATTTTGCTGAAAAGATTAAAACGGAAATTAAAGAGAAAAAATAGGCAATTTGTTCCCCTCCCCCTCTGGGGGAGGGTTAGGGAGAGGGTTTTATGGCCAAAATAAAAATCTACGACCCAAAATTAGTAAAATATGCCAGAGAGTTAAGAAAAAACTCCACACCTCAAGAGAGGAAATTGTGGAGTTTTTTAAAATCGTCAAAATTTTATGGGTTTAAATTCAGAAGGCAATTTCCCATAAACGGTTATATTGCCGATTTTTGCTGTGTGAAAGCAAAATTAGTTATTGAGCTAGACGGTAGCCAGCACAATATCGCAAAAGGTATTGATTACGATAAAAGGCGTGATGAATGTTTAAAAAAATCAGGTTATAGGGTACTTCGAATTTGGAATAATGATAATTTGGAATAATGATATTGATGGTAATTTGGAAGGGGTGGGAGAAAAGATTTACCAAATGCTTATGAACCCTCACCCCGGCCCTCTCCCAGGGGGAGAGGGTGTCTCGAGACTCCTTTCTCCCTCCACTTCCGACGAATCCTTAGCGAAGGCGGATGAGAGAAGGTTTGAAAATAAAGGTTTTAGAAATTAGCAATACTGCAGTATCCCCTCCCCCTCTGGGGGAGGGTTAGGGAGAGGGTTTTAAATGCTAAGTTAATATTCTCGCGCCATTTTTAGTGATAGCAATGGTATGTTCAAAGTGGGCGGAAAGGCCGCCGTCGCGGGTGGAAATGGTCCAGCCGTCGGGTTCAAAATCCACAAAGTATTCGTGCTCACACACCATTGGTTCAATGGCCAATACCATTCCCTCGCGCAATACTTCGCCCGTGCCTTTTTTCCCGAAATTCGGGACCATCGGGTCTTCGTGGACGGCATAGCCCACGCCGTGACCCACTAAATCGCGAATTACGGAAAATCCCGCGTCCTCGGCGGTTTTTTGCGTCGCGTAAGCAATGTCGCCAATCCTGTTTCCGGCTTTGGCCCGGTCAATGGCGGCAAACAGGGATTTTTTTGTGACCTCAATAAGTTTTTTTGCGATGTCGGAGATTTTGCCAACGGGTACGGTTATCGCGGTATCGGTAAATAATCCTTTGTACTCCATCCCGATGTCCAAACTAATAATGTCGCCGTCTTTTAAAATTGTTTGGCGCGACGGAATGCCGTGGACGACCACGGAGTTTACCGATGTGCACAATCCGGCCGGAAAGGGATTTTTTTTATCGCCGAAGTTTTTAAAGCTCGGCCTGCCGCCGATTTTAGCGATTTCTTTTTCCGCAAATTCGTTTAGCTCCCACGTAGAAACGCCGGGCTTACAAAGCTCGGCTGTTTCGTATAAAATATCGTGAATTAATTTTCCGCCCTCGGCAATGATATCAATTTCAGTTTGCGATTTAATAAGTCCCTTATTCATTTTAGAGTTTGTTGACAAAATTCGTGGCCACGTAATTTATCAACAAGGTAAAATTAATTTATATTCAGGTTTTTTAGCTTTCCCGTCAATCTTTCCCTGGCTGCCGAAATTGTCCCTAAGGTGGAAATTTTTATAAACGGATATTGTTTTTTAAAATACGCCACCACTTCGGTAATGTTCTTTTTGTAATAAGCAATTCGGTTTTTTAGCGCTTTGTCATTGTCATCCGGCCGTTTTGAAAACTTTCCTTTAAAATAAGTTTTACGGCTGGTCATCCGGGAAATGGTTTCCGCTATCGGGATTGATAAATAAATAAAAAGCACCCGGCCGCGCTTTTCCTGCTTTAGCCACTTGGCCACAAGCTTTGCTTCACCCAGCATTTTTGGCGTGCCGTCAAACAAAATTCCTTGATTTTTTGGCGTGCCGTGAATTTTGTCGTGCAATAACCTTCTGACCAATTCCGTGGGCGTAAGTTTGCCGCTGTCTAGGGTTTTACCCAAACGGTACTTTTTTCTTAAAATCTGATTATGCTCCAATGCGCGCAACTCTTTACCCATATCCAAATCGTAAAGCCGGAACTTTTTGGCCAAAAAAGCGCCGTGCGTAGCTTTCCCGGAAGCCGGGTCGCCGAGGAGGATGATGTTTAAAGGTTGATCGTGATTCATTGCTAAGCGGTGTAGCGTGCCGATTTATTGGCTGTTTTATCATTCAGCCCATAAATGGACACGCTACAATTCTAATGATTTTTCAATTTCCTTTGTTACTTCTTCCACGCTCGGACTTCCGTCAATCTCAAAAAATTGCGAATGCTGTTTTAAATAATCCAAAACCGGCAAAGTGTCTTTTTCGTATTGTTGGAGACGAAACTCAATTTTTTCCCTGGTGTCATCGGCCCGTTTTTCTATTTCCGCGCGCTTTAATAATCGGCTGATTGATTCTTCGCGGGGCAAGTTGACAAACAGGGTTGTAAAATCCTTCCGTCCTTGTTTTGTCAGAAAATCCATCAAATGTTCCGCCTGGGCCACGCGCCGCGGAATGCCGTCAAAAATAACTCCCACATCGTGGGCGATTTCTCCCAGCCGGTTATCCACGACTTCGTAGAGATTGGCATCGGTTAACAGTACTCCTTCGTCTATTAGATTTTTTACTTTTTTCCCCAGCTGGGTGTCGACCGCGGCCACATCACGTAAAATCGCGCCCATTTCCCAATAAAAAAAATTAAGCTTTTTTGCCAAAACCCTAGCCTGCGTCCCCTTCCCGCTTCCCTGCGGGCCGATAAAAAATATTGTGTTTAGGTTCATATTTGTGAGTGTGTCATCCCGGAATTTTTTACGTTTAAGGATAATTATTGCCGTAAAAAATATCCGGAATCCAGAAACAAGTTATTATTTCTTTAATATTATCGCATTTCTAAGTTTTTTGCAAAATTAAGAGCCGGGCAACCTCGTGGTCGCCCGGCCCAATGAGTATCTCAACCCAGTACGCGCACAGCCCTCACCATGGGGCCGTTTTCGTGAATCCCCACCGGCTCAATGAAGATTGTCGGATGCTCTATATCCTCCTGAGTTTTTAGAACAATCATCGCACCTACCACATTGGTATCGGGGAGCGATGTTGGCGAGACAAACTTTCCGGTCGTCGAGCAGATGGTGTAGGAGTTGGCTTCCCAGTGCTGTCCGGTTTCATAGTGGAACTGCGCCATAAGCACCAGCGTTTCCGAAAGGTCGGTAAACGGGGTTCTTTGATTATAGAGCTGTGCCGCCGAAATCCCGCTCCCTGGCGCCATGGTCCAAAGGGCATAGTCGTACCATCCAAGCCCAAAGCGGGTGTCGCCCGCGGGGCCATCCAAATTAACACTGACATGGACGTCGTAGCCGACTTTCTGCACAGCTTTGATCGATCTCCGAACCGGACCCATTTGTTGCATTACGAGCAACCGATTGAAGTTGCTGTTCCCCTGGGGGAAGTTGAAATCGAAGCAGCTAAAGTTGACTCCGAGCACGTCATGATAGAATTCGCTCCAGGGAGCCACGGCTTCAGCTTTGCGAATCAGACTGGCGATGTGTTGTTTGAAGTCGTTAGGCTTGCTGATGAGCATTTGCGCCGCGCGTTTGCTTAAGTCGGGCGGGCACGGAATTCCGTGATCGGACAGATGCGAAAGCTCCTTCCATTGTTCGAAGGAGGCTGGGCCTTGCAGTTTACTTCGGACTGATCCATAGTTCATGGACTGATCCTCCTTTTCCATCCCTTCCGACGAAACTGGATTCGGAAGTGGATGCCTTTTTCAAAGGAAATTAGGCACAAAAATGCCTAAGTTTCTTGGGAAAAGCGACTTTATAGTGTAAGACGATTTTGGAAAATAGTCAATGGCATGTTATAATAATCAAAAGTTTTGATTATTGAAACTAAAACCAAATTTTTGTGAATGGGATTTTCTTTGAACTTACAACTGTTTTAATCCTGGCAGGGCTAATATCTTTTATTGTCAGCCTGCTTAAACAGCCGAGCATTGTAGCTTATATTATTACGGGCTTGATTGTTGGGCCTTTGGGGTTTTATCGCGCCCAGCAGGGGGATGCGTTTTCCGCTTTGGCGCAAATTGGGATTACCTTGCTTTTGTTTATGGTCGGCCTCCAGCTGGACATCGGCCAGCTAAAACGCATCGGCAAAACCGCTTTGCTGGTCGGGCTTGGCCAGGTATTTTTTACAAGTTTAATCGGTTATGGCATTTTGCGTGCCTTGGGTTTTAGCGCGCTTTCATCTTTATATATTGCGCCGGCTTTGACTTTTTCTTCTACGATAATAGTTGTAAAACTGCTGGGTGAAAAACGCGACCTGCAAAGTCTTTACGGTAAGCTCGTTATCGGGATTTTTTTGACGCAGGATTTTGTGGCGATTTTAATTTTAATTTCTCTGTCCAGCCTGGCT
This sequence comes from uncultured Candidatus Saccharibacteria bacterium, assembly GCA_964592725.1. Classification (GTDB taxonomy): domain Bacteria; phylum Patescibacteriota; class Doudnabacteria; order UBA920; family UBA920; genus PALSA-1336. The sequence continues at coordinate 8,550 of CAZQFQ010000043.1, forward strand.
CCAAACGGCGGCAGTATCTATTCCGGCTTGCCGCTTTGGGAAAATATTATATTGGCCCTGGTCCGGGCGCTTTGCTTGATTTTAGCCGTGTGGTGGCTAAGCCTCAAAGTTTTTCCTAAAATTATGGAATACATCGGCAACAACGACGAGTTGATGCTTGTATTTTCTTTGGCTTGGGCGCTGGGCTTGGCGGTGTTTGTGGCATCGCCGATAATGGGTTTTAATTTGGAAATCGGCGGATTTTTAGCCGGGCTGTCGTTGGCCGGCTCCGGGGTTCATTACGAAATCAGCGGGAAAATCAAACCGATTCGCGATTTCTTTATCATTATTTTTTTTATTGTGTTGGGCTCCGGTTTGGTATTGAGCAATTTAAGCGTAATGGCCCGGCCGGCAATTATTCTTTCTTTATTTGTGCTTATCGGCAACCCGTTAATTGTAATGATTCTACTCGGCCTGTTCGGCTATAAACCCCGAACTGGTTTTTTGGCCGGCGTGACGGTTGGGCAAATTTCCGAGTTCAGCCTGATATTGGTCAGCGCGGCGTATGCCTCCGGAAATTTATCCCAAAGCGAAGTGAGCCTGGTTACTTTAATCGGGATGGTAACTATTGCCATCTCCTCTTATATGATTATGTCAGCCGCAAAAATTTACGACTGGCTCCATCCCATTTTGAAAATTTTTGATTTCCGTAAAGGCGCGGCGGAAAAACATTTGCGCGCCGTGGAATTAAAAAACCATATTATTTTGGTGGGCGCGCACCGGCTTGGCCATCATTTAATTCAAACTTTGCAAAGCCAAAAAACGTCTTTTGTGGTGGTGGATTTTAACCCGGAAATTGTGGAATTTTACGCGGACAAAGGAATTTTGGCGTTGTGCGGCGACATTACCGACAGTTTTATTCAGGAGCAGATAAATTTGCCTCACGCCAAAATAGTAATTTCCACGGTGCCGGATTTTGTGGATAATATGACCTTGCTTCATGCCATACGCCGTGCGACTGACGGATGGCGGATTAAACCCAAACTGATTTTCATCGCACAGGATGAAGCCGAAACCAAAGCGCTGTACCAAGCCGGCGTTGACTACGTAATCTCCCCGCACTTTATGGGCGGCATCCACCTTGCCAAAATTCTTGAAGGCAAGCAAGCCTCGTTTGACCTAAAAAAACTCCGCGAGCACCATTTAAAAATTTTAACCAATATATAATATACAATAACCAATCGGAGCGTTTAACACGGCCGTGTCAAATGCTCCGATAGTGACGAAGCTCCCTGAAGCTCATAAATTTTATGAGCTATGCAAGAGGCGATCTTCTAGTCAATTTAATATTAAGCGTACTGGATTCAGATGTACCGTTGGTACCTTTGGAAACTCCTTATGAATGGCTTTCCAGAAAACGGAAGATAAAACGCGCGCAATATCGGGACAGTTTAAAAGGGTTAAGGTCAAGGCGCGTATTGGATATTATTAAAAAAGACAATACAGAATTTATTAAATTAACAAAAAAAGGAGTCCTAAAAGTTTTATTGGCCAAGGCTCAGATTAAAGTTACCGACCATTGGGACAGAAAATGGAGGGTACTGGTATTTGACATCCCTGAAGACTTTCACTCGGTCCGCGATCGTTTTAGAAAGTTGTTGAAGCAAAACCATTTTATTAAGCTTCAGGCAAGTGTATTTATAAGTCCGTATCCCCTTAATCGCGATGCCGTGTCTTATTTACAGGAAGCCGGCCTTATGGGTTATATCAGGATTATGAAAGTTGAGGAAATGGATAATGATAAAGATTTGAGAAGAAAATTCAATTTAGTCTAGCATTGTATCGGAGCTTTTTAAACGGCCGCTTTAAAAGCTCCGAAAATTCTATTGTTGATAAATGGTTTTTTAATAATTTTTAAAAGGCGACCGTAAAATCAGTTTGGCTAAATCAACACTACTTAAACAAATTAAAATACAGCCGCCCCTACCTTCCGGGCGGCTGTTTAGGCTTGAGCGATTGCTCATACAGGAAGATCGCATAGCTGAGATCTCGAGTATTTGCGTCGTTGAATCCGCAACGGCTTATAAGCCTCTCGATGTCGTCCCAAGAATTGAGAATTTCATCGTGAGCTTTTTGCGCGGTAGCAATCTGTGCGTCAAGATTGACGACGGCGTTTTTCGTCTGAGAGATATCGGCGTCATTGGCAATTTGTTGCTGCAGTAGGGATGACCGTTGCCCCTGCAATTTTGCTAGCGCCTGTTCGTTTTGGTACTCTTGCCCGACACGACCCCACAAAAACTGATCCACGGCTCTTTGCTGGAGGGCGTGAGTAATAGGGTCCTTTTCCTGGATGCTGGGCAGTGTCTGTTCCGCAGACAAGCTGATTCCAATGAGCTTGTGAAACTGTGCCCGATCCTCCTGCGAGGCTGGCAGGGAACTAAGGTTCGGGAGCAAGTAGACAATAGCGGCACTGATCAGAAGTCCAATCGGAACTCCTATATACATGCCTTTTAGTTCTGTTTCACTTAAAGGAGCATCGTCATCAACAAATGGACTCATGAGTCCTCCTTGAACGATATAATGGCACCATCAGGCAGGAAAGTCAATACTGGGTTTTGTACTGTCATTTAAAATTGAAAACCGGACTCCGTAAAGTTAAAAACCGGACTTTGGTGG
>CAZQFQ010000044.1:0-10316 GCA_964592725.1 uncultured Candidatus Saccharibacteria bacterium
AGCTTGACTTTTACAGTTGCATTCGCAAAGTAATTCTAACGAATTTAAAAAGCCAACTTCGGAGGTAGTTTTGCCTACCAAACGTCCATCTATTTTATTCTTAATTGCGGTGTTTTGTCTTGCGCCCTGTGTTTTTGCCGCGCCCCCAACAGCCGGCACCATTGACCGTAGTCAGGAGCTCATTGCGGGAGATAAAATTTTAACGCAACAAGTAGAAAAGGAAAAACAGTATTTTATTGACAAAATTGATATAAAAGGCGCGTCAAAGCTTTCTCTCAAGGAGGTCGAAAATATCGTTGTTCCCTTTCAGGGGAATTGGTTGACAAAAAGAGATTTCCAGAAAATAATAGATTCGCTCAAAGCAGTTTATGTGAAAAAAAGATTTGATACCAGCCATCTTAAAATAACTTACGAAATCAAAAAACCAGGCACCCTTGAAATCAGGGTTAATCAACTAACTCGATGATAGCAAAGGGGTTTGAGTTCTAAAATCCTCAGCTTTTAGAATTCAAGATTTAAAAACTTGACAATATTATAAATCACAATTAAGATTTACTACGTTATGTTTCGTAAAAGCCTTCCATCCCTATTCATATTGATTTTCGCGATATCTTTCTTGGGCCTTCCTTCATCGGGATCGGCCGCGAATTCTCCTGCCGGCCAGCAGATGGGCGGGGTAGAGCGTGCCCGTGAATTACAGCAACAATCCCAAGCGTTGCAGAAAGAAGTCGAGAAACCTAAAGAAGTAACAAAAGCCACAGAAAACGCGCCAACAGAAACTCCCGAAGCGGCGAATGCCCCCAAAATGTTAGTTAAAAAAATTAATGTAGTGGGAGTCACGCTTTTTCCAGCAGCTAAAATCAAAGCCATCACCAGCCCATTTGAAAACAAAGAACTGACGTTAAAGGGGATCCAGAAAATAGCTGACCTTATCACTGACTTATATAGGAAGAAAGGTTACATTACGTCAAGGGCCTTTGTCCCACCGCAGAAAATCGAAAATGGTGTCCTTGAAATTAAAGTTCTGGAATCAAAGGTAGGCAAGATCCAGGTAAAAGGCAATCATTACTTTTCCGCCCATTATATTAATAGTTATATGACCCTTAAGAAAGGTGAGGCGTTTAATTATATCGACCTTAAACATGATTTGGTCAACGTTAATGAACACCCTGACCTTAGTGTCAAAGCCGTGCTGACACCCGGAGAGACCCCCGGTTCAACGGATATCATTTTAAATGAAAAAGACAATTTGCCCATCCATGTCAGTATTGGCTACGATAATTTTCTTTCCTATTATTTAGACCGTAACGAGTACACCTACACCTTTACAGATAATAATTTGTTAGGGCATGGTGATATTCTGAGCGTCCAATATAACCGTGCGGTAGAAAGCGATCTCTACTACTATTATAGCGGCCGCTATTCTTATCCTGTGACCCATTCATTGGATTTGGGCTTTTTTTATTCCCGTTCCAATATGCTTTTGGGAAGAAATTTACTTAGTATCGACTCCAGCGGTGAAAGCAAGATGTACAGCCTTTTTGCTACTCAGAATTTGATCAAAAATGAGAATCTGAAAGTTAATTTGAACTTTGGTTTTGACTACAAGGACGTTGACAACTATTTAAATGGTGACCTTTCAAGCCGCGATTATTTGCGCATACCAAGGGTCGGTTTCGATTTTGATATGGCTGATGATTTCGGCCGCACGGTCATTTCTGATGATTTTAATTATGGTGTCCCGGGCATTATGGGTGGGACCAAGGGAGATTTAGATGCTAATGACACACCTACTTCACGCACCGGGGCGAGTGGTAGTTTCGCTTTAGATACTTTAAACTTGTTAAGGCAAGAGAGGCTTCCCTTTGACACGAGTTTACTTTGGAAAAACCAGCTGCAATTTTCAACAAGCAAACTTACTGAGACAGAAGAATTTCAAGCCGGTGGTCCGGCAAACAACAGAGGTTTTGGTCCGGCTGACGTTGTTGGCGATGCAGGGTATGCGATGAGTTGGGAGTTTGCGGTTCCGCCATATTTTATCCCGAAATATTATCAGCTCCCTTATTTTAAAACAAGCATGTACAATGCTTTCAGGTTTATTGGCTTTTATGATTGGACCAATGTCCATTCAAATTCAGTACAATCGGGAGAAAATAAAAATACCACTTTAGGTTCCGCGGGTTGCGGGGCAAGGTTTAACATCGCGGAAAATTTTTATGCCCGTTATGAAATCGCCTGGCCTGTTCAGGATACTTCTTCCGACGGAAAAAGCGTGCATCAGTGGCTCCAGTTTACGGTGACTTTTTAAAAATTTAGATTTCCTTTTTTGGCTTTTAGATTTTTAAAATAACAAATAAAAAATAATTTTGACAAATCCGGAAAATAAGTTAGACTTAGCAAAATTACTTATGTCTTTCCATACCCCTACAAAGAGAATATTCTTCGCGGCCAGTTTTTTATTTTTTGGCCTAACGCTTAATGCAAGCGCAAATCCCTCTGGAATGACTGTAGTTACGGGAAATGCGGTTTCTGTTTCCACCGGCAACACCACTACCATAACAACCACTTCCAATAAAACAATCGCTAATTTCAGCGGCGGCTTTAATATCGCGGCCAACGAGACCACGGCGATTAACCAGCCGGGCGCCAGTTCTGCTTTCTTGGGCAGGGATGTTAGCGGTAATCCTTCAGCTATTTTAGGGACACTTTCTTCCAATGGGCAGTTATTTTTGGTCAATACTAACGGTATTATTTTTGGCCGGGGTGCCCAGGTCAATGCCCCGGCAATCATAGCTTCCACCTTGGACATCGCGAACAATGATTTTCTCAACGGAAACTATAATTTTTACAAGAACGGCGGAAATTCTTACATTATCAATCAAGGCAGGATTGCCGCCCAGCCGGGTGGTTATGTCGCGTTGCTTTCCCAGGCAGTTAACAATCAAGGCGTGATTTTAGCTGATTCTGGTTCCATCGCTTTGGCAAGCGGAAATAAAATGACCATCGCCCTTGATTCCCAAAATCAAATTTCTGTCACAGTGGATGAGGCGGTCCAGTCCGAAGTGATCGGGCCGGATGGCCAACAGATCAAGAGCGCTATTAACAATTCCGGCACCATCCAAGCTAATGGCGGCAAGGTAGTTTTAACTGCCCAGGTCATGAATGATGTCTTTGATTATGCTGTGAATAACAGCGGGGTAGTCGCTGCCGGTTCAATTCAGAATAATGGCGGAGTTATTGAGCTTACAGCCAGCGGGGCGCCGGTTATCAATACCGGTTCCATGACCGCCAGCGTTGTCAAGATCAATGTCCAAAATGCAAATTTCATAAATCAGGGCAGCATTGTCGCGAGTCTTCTTAGCGGCCAGTCCAATACCGGAAATGTTTTGATCAATGCTGTAAATATTCTTCAGGCAGGTTTGATTGCCGCGGATGCGCAGATAGACATAACAGCTATTGGGGCAATTGAGACAGCGGATCCAACAACTAACAGCAATCCTTCCAGTGTTCCTCTGAGCAATCTTATCAAGGGCGATCAGGTAACTTTAATTGCCAAGCAGTTTGGAAGCCCGGATGTGCCTTTGAATATTGATGGCAACAACATCGATATTACGCTGACTCAGGGTGATATCAACATTGGAAGCAGTTTAGTTACAAACTCAAGTATTAATTTGCGCGCTCCTCCGACTGGTCCTCCATCTGGCATTGTTTCAATTTCGTATAATTCCGATACAAATTTAGTCTTAAATGCAGCAAATGGTTCGATAAATGTAGCTCCGCAAGTAGAAATAGCAGCAAACAACTTGACCTTAACAGCTCAAGATGGCATAGATTCTCTTGGTTCAATCACCGCTTTTGGTACACTAACGCTCCTTTCGCCTGGGGATATTTATTCCCTGGGTTCTTTACAATCGGCTAACCTTTATGAGCGTGGTTATACCTTCAAAATTGGAGGTATATTTGATCCCGGTCAAGCCGATATCGAAAATACCGATGGAGCCCTGGAGTTTACATCTAACACTAATGTAGGTCCAGGCACCTCATACACCTCACCGATAGAAGATTCCGGTTCTATTATTATAGATGCCAACGTCACTCTTACTTTGACAGGGGATACTACCTTTCAAGCAGGCAGAGCATTTACGATGGACGCCGGCTCTGAAATAGATGGCGGAGGGTATGATCTTTCCATCATAGCGGGAAGCTCATCCTCCTTAGGAATTATTGAGGATGTAAATCGGCTCACTTTATCGAATTCCGCTTCTATAACCTTTTCACTCAACGCGGGTATCTCGGTAACCAGCTTGATAGTGAATGAGGATGTGACCGTAAATCCTAATGGAAACACTATAACGGCTGACACAGCTGATATCTCTGGCACGCTTTTGGTAGATCAACCCCTCTTTAGCGGCAACTATATCTTTACCACAACGACCCTGGAAACAGGCTCAACCGTCAATTATTCCGGCACTGGCGGACAGACCATTGACCACACTTTATCCTATTACAACCTGGTTACTTCAGGCAGTGACGATAAGACGCTTGATGGGGATACGACAGTAGCCGGTAATCTTACTGTTGGTGGCGGTACTGACTTAGATGGCGGGTATTCTCTTACTGTGACCGGTAACGCTGAATTTGATGGCACAGTTGGTTCTGATGGCTCTTTAACCAGTCTTTCTGTTGGCGGCACTACTGCTATTAACGGTGGCTTAGTGAATACCACTGGCGGCCAGACCTATAATGGCGCTGTTACTTTAGGAGCAACTACCTCTTTAACCGGAACTAATATTCACTTCGTCAGCACCTTGGACGGGGCATATGACCTTACTATTCATGAGAGCGGTACTACTACATTTGGCGGCGTAGTAGGAGGGATGCATCCTTTGAGCAGTTTGTTTGTTGACGATATGCCCCCAGCCTCTACTGATATTAATGCGAACATAACAACTACAGGTGCTCAGAACTACTATAATCCTATTGTCTTAACTGGTGATGTTAAATTAACAGGCAACGGCATTACCTTCTATAGTACTGTAGATTCCAACACAGGTGCTGAAGGACTGGAAATTAGTGATTCCGGCACAACTACATTTAGTGAGCCAGTAGGTTGGAACAGTTCTTTATCCTATTTGACCGTTGATCATACTACTGCAGGCACCACTGATATTGAAACTGATATCACAACTACTGGTGGCCCTCAGACCTACGGTAATAATGTGACATTATTTGGGAATGTTACATTAGATGCCACAACGGTGACGATCGGGGCGCATTCAACCTTTGATCCCAGTGGTAATACGGTTACCGGCACAGGGACTTTGGATGTCTATGGCACGCTTTTGGTAGACGCACCCACTTTTTCTGGTAATTATTCAGGCTTCACAACGACCCTGGAAACAGGCTCAACAGTCAATTATTCCGGCACTGGCGGACAGGACATTGATTCTACTTTATCTTATTACAACCTGGTTACTTCAGGCAGTGACGATAAGACGCTTGATGGGGATACGACAGTAGCCGGTAATCTTACTGTTGGTGGCGGTACTGACTTAGATGGCGGGTATTCTCTTACTGTGACCGGTAACGCTGAATTTGATGGCACAGTTGGTTCTGATGGCTCTTTAACCAGTCTTTCTGTTGGCGGCACCACTGCTATTAACGGTGGCTTGGTGGATACCACCAGTGGCGCCGGTGGCCCCCAAACCTACAATGGCGCTGTTACCTTAGGAGCATCTACCATTTTAAACGGCACTGGTATTGACTTTGTTAGTACCTTAGACGGAGCATATGACCTTACTATTAATGACGGTGGTACTACTACATTTGGCGGAGCAGTAGGCAGGACTACACCGTTAGCTGACTTGGATGTTGTTCCGACCACAGAGATCGACATTAATGGCGGATTAGTCAAGACCACCGGCGGCCAAGCCTATGAGGGCGCGGTGCTCCTTGGTGCTAAGACTATTTTAATCGATAGTAGTCCCTACGGAGTTGATTTCTTATTAACCGTAGACGGCGCTTATAATTTGACCATTGTAGGTGATGCTGAATTTGACGGTGTGGTAGGAGGCAATACTTCTTTAAACAATCTTACCGTGACCGGCACAACCGCTATTGATACTACAGCCATCACGACAAACGACACCCAGACATATAAAGGGGCCGTTACTTTAGAAACTGATATAACACTTACCGGTAGCACAGTAACCTTTGATGGCTTATTGGATGGCGCTTCAAACCTCTACATTAAAGCAAATGCCGTATTTACCAAAGCAGTAGGCGGTGGTGACTCATTGGACAGTCTTTATGTCAACGGCACCAGCGCGATCAACGGCGGTTCAGTAAGTACCGGCACTGGCACCCAGGAATATAATGGTAATGTTACTTTAGGAGCTAACACAACACTTACCGGTAGTATGGTGACTTTTGATGGGACGGTAGATTCTGTTACAGCAACTCCTCATCAAATTGCCTATAGTCTTGATATTACCGGCGATGCTGAATTTGACGATGCGGTGGGAGGGACCCATGAATTAAGCGAACTCTCGGTATCCGGCACCACTGAAATCGATGGAGGGTTAGTCACGACCACCGGCGCACAGACCTATGGTGACGCGGTTACCTTAGGCGTAACGACCACTACTATTTTAAACGGCATTAATATTGACTTCGTTGGTACCTTAGACGGAGCGGTTGATCTTATTATTAATGACAGTGGCACCACTACATTTGCCCAGACAGTAGGCGGGGTTACACCTTTAGCTTCCCTGACCATTAATGATCCGATTTCCGGCGGTATAGTGATTGGTACTGAGGCTGGGCTCGACCCGGCTATCAATACTTCAGGCGACCAGTATTATGGTAAACCGGTAATCTTGGAATCGGACAGCACGCTTAGCTCGACCGGCAATATAACCTTTGCCTCAACCTTAAACGGTGGGTATAACCTTACAATTGGTGACACCACCACTACCTTGACCTTTGTTGGTGCAGTGGGCGGGATTACGCCATTAGCCAGCCTGGACGTTTATGCTCATAATATTGCTATTAACGGCGGATCAGTTGCGACTAGCGGCACCCAGACATACGACAATGGCGTCACTTTAGGATCTGACACAACACTTACCGGCAGTACAATTACCTTTGTTGGCCTCTTAGATTCTTATAGCACAACTCCTTATAGCCTGAGTATCATCGGCGACGTTGAATTTGATGGGCCAGTAGGCGGAACTAATGAATTAAGTGAACTCTCGGTATCAGGCACCAGTGCGATTGACGGCGGGTCAGTCACGACAAGCGGCACCCAGACATATAGTGGAAACGTTACTTTAGGAGCCGTCACAACGCTTACCGGAACTATTATTACAATCGGTCCCCTAGCAACTTTTGATCCTGGTGTGTACCAAGTTATCGGCAGTGGGACCGTGGATGTCTATGGTACGCTTTTGGTAGATGCGGCAACCTTTGGCGCTAATTACGGTGGTAGTTTTGCTCTGGACCTTGAAACCGGTTCAACAGTAAATTATTCCGGCACTGGTGGCATTCAAGGTATTGCCTCTGCTTTATCCTATTATAACTTAGTTACTTCAGGCAGTGGCGAAATGACGCTTGATGGGGATACTACAGTATTAGGTAATCTTACTGTTGGTAGCGGCACTAACTTAGACGGTTTCCATGCTCTTAGCGTAACTGGCAATGCTTATATTTATGGGACAGTAGGCGGTAATTCCGCTCCTTTGACAAGCCTTGATATCGAGGGGACTACTGACATTAACGGCGGTTCAGTCATTACCACTGGCGGCCAGACCTATGAGGGCCCTGTGACCTTGAGCGGGACTGTAGGTCTTAGTGGAAGTTTAGTAGACTTCAAGAGTAGATTAGACGGTGCTTCTGATCTGACGATTTATGGTAATGCTGAATTTGACGGTGTTGTGGGCGGCCGTGTTGCTTTAAAAAGTCTTATGGTGACCGGCACAACCAATATTGCAACTCCAGCCATTACGACCACCGGCCTCCAGACCTATGAGGGTGAGGTGACCCTGAACGCTGAAACTGTAGATCTTATGGAAACGGACAGTGCAAAATCAGTAGCCTTCTGGAGCACTTTAAACGGTAGTTTTGATTTGACGATTACCGGTAATGTTTGGTTTTACGAAGCGGTAGGCAACATTGGCAGTGGTTTAAACAGTCTTACCGTGACCGGAGCAACCTATATCTATGATGCCATCACGACAAGCGGCAATCAGACCTATAAGGGTGGGGTGACCTTGTACGGGGCCTCGGATCTTAGTGGAAATTTAGTAGATTTTAAGAGCACTCTAGACGGTATTTATGATCTGACAATTCATGGTAATGCTGAATTTGACAATGAAGTAGGAGTTGGTGCTGCTTTAGCCAGTCTTACCGTGACCGGCACAACCGCTATTGATACTGATGCCATCACGACAAGCGGCAACCAGGAATATTACGGCAATGTTACCTTAGGGGAATCTGCAGCTCTTAACGCCGCTACTATTATAATCGATAGCTCAGCAACTTTTAATCCTAACACGCACCAACTTAGTGGCAGTGGGACTGTAGATGTTTACGGTACGCTTTTGGTAGATGCGGGGACCTTTGGCGCTAATTACGGCGGCACTTTCACCCTGGACCTTGAACCCGGTTCAACAGTAAATTATTCCGGCACCGGCGGCCAGGATATCGACCCTACTTTATCCTATTCCAATCTGGTTACTTCAGGCAGCGGAGATAAGATACTTGATGGGGATACTACAACTGTCAATCTTACTGTTGGCAGCGGCACTGATTTAGATGGCGGGTATTCTGTTACTGTGACCGGTAACGCTGAATTTTATGGCACAGTTGGTTGTGAGGTTCCTTTAACCAGTCTTTCTGTGGATGGAACTACTACTATCAACGGCGGTTCAGTGATGACCACCGGCGGCCAGACCTATAACGGCGCAGTGACCCTTAGTGCTGATGCCACTTTAACCGACAGCAGTCTCGACGGAATTGATTTCGGCGCAACCGTAGACGGCGCTCATAACCTGACCATTGACGGCAATGCTGAATTTGACGGTGTGGTAGGCATTACTACTGCTGTTTTAAAAAGTCTTACTGTGACTGGCACAACCGATATTAATACCACAGCCATCAAGACCACCGGCGGCCAGACCTATGAGAGCGCGGTTACTTTAGACACAAATACTACCTTAATCGGCGAGAACATTGACTTCGTTAGCACCTTAGACGGAGCGTTTGCCCTTATTATTAATGACAGTGGCCCCACCACATTTGGCGATGTGGTAGGCGGGAATGCGCATTTAGCTTCTTTGATCATTAATGATCCGTCGAATCCGATCCCCACCACTGATATTAATGCGGACATTACGACCACAGGTACTCAGACCTATAATAACCGTGTGGTTTTAGGAAATGATGTCACATTAACGGGTACAGGTATTATTTTCAACAATACTGTGGATTCCGATGCAACCGCCAGGTCTTTGACAATTGCCGGTAATGCTGAATTTGACGATGTGGTGGGGGGCACTGCTCCTTTAAACAATCTTACCGTGACCGGCACAACAGATATTCATACTACAGCCATCACAACCACCGGTGACCAGGAATACGACGGCGATGTTACCTTAGAGAGATCCGCAACGCTCACATCAGGCGGGACTATTACAATCGGCAGCTTAGCAACTTTTGATCCTGACGGACATACAGTTACTGGCGTTGGGATAGTAGATGTCTCTGGTACTCTTATGGTAGATGCAACAACCTTTGACGGTAATTATGCGGGTACTTTTATTGATGCCTTAGGCGCTGGAAATACCTCAACAGTAAATTATTCCGGCACTGGCGCCCAATCTATTGACCATACTTTATTCTATTACAATTTGGTTACTTCAGGCAGTGGCGATAAGACGCTTGATGGTCCGATTACAGCAGGGCACAATCTTACCGTTGGCGGCGGCACCAATTTAAAAGGCGGCACAGACACGACTCTTGGTGTGACGGGCAACGCCTATCTCAATGGGACAGTAGGTTCTGGCACTGCTTTAACAAGTCTTGATATTGGCGGAACTACTCAAATCAACGGCGGTTCAGTAACGACTAGTGGCCACCAAACCTATGAGAGCGCGGTTACTTTAGGCGCAAATGCTACCTTAACCGGCGATAACATTGATTTTGTCAGCACCTTGGACGGAGCGTATGTCCTTACTATTGATGACAGCGGCCCCACCACATTTGGCGATGTGGTAGGCGGGAATGCACCTTTAGCTTCTTTGATCATTAATGAGCCG
>CAZQFQ010000045.1:0-10249 GCA_964592725.1 uncultured Candidatus Saccharibacteria bacterium
AACCCGGTCTACATGCACCCCATGCATGCGTACTACCGGTATACTACAGCCCGATTATTTGTTTACTCAAAGCATTATAGCTAAAAATTTAATAATTATCAATTTATTTACACTTACGCTCGGCCGAGCGTAAGTGTAAATAAATTAGTTTTAGAGATTATGGATTTTTATGCTAAAATTACTTTATGATGAAGCGGCAAATTATATTAGCTTCCACATCGCCAAGAAGGCTGGAGTTACTCAGGCTTTTAAGGATAAAGTTTAAAGCCGTTGATTCCGGTTATGAGGAAGTTGTTAATCCCAGGCTAAATCATTACGATTTGGTAAAGTTTTTGGCTTTGGGCAAAGCACGGGCCGCCGCAAGAAAATATCCTAAGGACGTCATAATCGCGGCCGATACTATGGTTTCGTTCCGCGGCAAGATCATCGGCAAGCCAAAAAACGCGAAGGATGCGGAAAAAATGCTTAAAAGTTTTAGCGGTAAAGCGCAGGACGTTATTACCGGCGTGGCGGTTTTGGACGCCCAAACCAAACAAGTTGTAACGGCTACGGACAAGATCAGGGTTTATTTTAAAAAATTATCCGCCAGCGAGATATCGAAATATATCAAAAGCGGCGAGCCGTTTGATAAAGCCGGCGCCTACGGCCCGCAGGGGCTCGGGTTTAATTTAATCAATAAAATTGAGGGCGACTTTACCAACATCCTCGGCCTGCCGATGGTAATTGTCTTTAACGCGCTGGAAAAGTTGGGTGTTAAAATTTAAAAATTTATTATACCATAAAAATGAATTGGAAGATGGGACACATCCTCCAGAGTGACAATTATGATATTAAAAGGCAAAAAAGTTATATTAAGACCGATAAAAATGAGCGATGCCCCGCGTTTTGTGAAGTGGCTAAATGACCGAGAAGTCTATCAGTATCTACAGGCGCATGACCGCCGCTTAACCTTGAAAAAAGAATTAAAATGGATCAAACAGAATTTAAAAGATCTTGCAAAAAAGAATTTTGCAATAGAAACCCTTGAACACCAGCATATCGGCTCGGTTAGCCTTGATGTGAATAAAGAGAATAATCGTGCAATTTTTGGAATTTTCATCGGAGACAGAAATTATTGGAACCGCGGTTGCGGCACGGATGCGGCAAGGACGATAATTAATTACGGATTTAGCACCCTTAAATTGCACCGCGTTGAACTGGACGTGATGATATACAATGAGCGGGCAATAAAAGTTTATAAACGTCTAGGTTTCAAACTTGAAGGCCGGTTGCGTGACCGCAATCGCTACCTCGGGAAATTTTATGACGTTCTGCGTATGTCAATATTAGAACGAGAATGGAAAAAGAAAAATAATATTAAATAATTTATTTTCGGGCGTCATTCTGAGGGCAGTAGCATCCGAGACCGAAGAATCTTTTCTCTAAATTTGAGATCCTTCGTCGGCTGCACTCCTCAGGATGACGCCGATAGGAGCAGTTAAATGAAAACAGCGTTGATATCAGTTTATAATAAGAACGGGATTGTGGAATTTGTCAAAGAGTTGGTAAGGTTGGATTTTAATATTTTGGCCAGCGGCGGAACGGCTAAGGAATTGTCATCGGCAGGGATAAAAGTGGCGGATGTCGCTTCGCTTGTCGGCGGCGGGGCGATTTTGGGGCATCGGGTGGTTACGTTATCGCGGGAAATCCACGCGGGCTTGCTGGCGCGGGATGTTAAGGAAGATAGGGATGAGCTGGAGAAGTTGAAAATTCCGTGGATAGATTTGGTGTGCGTGGACCTATATCCGCTGGAGCAGGAAATTGCTAAATGGGATCGGGAGACCCTCACCCCTAACCCCTCTCCCAAAGGGAGAGGGGAAGGTATTGCTGATGAAGCGAGAGACGCAGTGATTGAGAAGACGGATGTCGGCGGGCCGACAATGTTACGGAGCGCGGCCAAGGGGCGGAGGATTGTGGTTTGTGATCCGAGCGATAGAATGCGCGTAATTGAATGGCTAAAAAACGGCGAGGCGGATAAAGAAAATTTTATATCATCGCTCGTTGCCAAATCCGAAGCTGTGGTGGCGGATTATTGTTTGGTTTCGGCGCGGTACCATTCCGCGGGAAAATATGAAGGAATGGTGGGGAGGCAAATCGCTCAGTGTAAATACGGCGAGAACGGGTACCAGACGCCGGCGGGGTTGTATGGGGGACAATCTTTAATCCTTGATCCTTTATCCTTAACCCAATTCAAAGTGCTTGCCGGCACGGCGCCGAGTTATAATAATTGGGCGGACGTTGATAGGCTACTGCAAACCATGACGCACATTGCGGCGGGGGTTGAGGTAAATAAAATTACCCTCTCTGCCCTTCGGGCATCTCCCCCAGAGGGGGAGAACTCCGTGGAAGCGCCGATGATTGCCGTTGGGGTTAAGCACGGGAATCCTTGCGGAGCGGCGGTTAGCGGCGATCCGTCAGTTGCCATCCAAAAAATGTTGGAAGGGGATTTGCGCGCGATTTTCGGCGGGCTGGTTATGGTAAATTTTCCGGTGGATGAAAAGTTGGCGGAAGTTTTGTTAACACATAAGATGGAATCCGGTAGGCGTTTATTAGACGGCATAATCGCACCGTCGTTTACCTCGGGGGCGATTGATTTGCTTAAGCGCAAAGGCGACAAGTGCCGGTTTTTGGTTAATCCGGCTTTGGCGAATTTATCTAAAAATTCCATTGACAGCCATCAGCGCTTCCGTTACGTGCGCGGGGGATTTTTGGCCCAGCCGAATTATACATTTGTCTTGGATTTGGCCCGAGGGTTACCCTCGGACCGGAGCGGTTCGGAAGCCGAGGGTAACCCTCGGCCGGAGGTTATCGGCAAATTATCCGATCAACAAAAATCAGATTTGATTTTAGCCTGGGCGATTGGATCAACCTCAAACAGTAACACCGTTACTTTGGTCAAAGACGGAATGTTAATCGGCAACGGCGTGGGCCAGCAGGACCGCGTAGGCTGTTGCCAGCTGGCAATTAAACGTGCGACTGACGCGGGACATCAAACTAAAGATGCCGTAGCTTACAGCGACAGTTTTTTTCCTTTTGTGGACGGCGTGCAAACTTTGGCCGATGCCGGAATAAAAGCAATTTTTGCCACCAGCGGCAGCGTGCGCGATAAAGAGGTAAAAGATTTTTGCCGGGAGAAAAACATCAGCCTATATATGTTGCCCGACAGCGAAGTCAGGGGCTTTTTTGGCCATTAAAATTAAAAAGCCTTTTGCATTAGTGTATCCGCCTTCGCACAAGGCTTCGGCGGACAAGCTAGTACGCTAGTGCAAAAGGATTTGATTATAATTTGATAGGTTTTGGTTATCATTAATTTTAAATTTATGGCTCATTACGTATGCACCGGCGGGTGCGGCGGGGTCTCGGATAATCCGGGAAATTGCCAGAGCGAAACCTGTCCGCTTTACGGACAGCCGTTAAAAGAGTGCAGCTGTATAGACGGCATGCACGAAGAAGTTTTTGCAAATTCCGAGGGGCGTTAAAACCCATCGTAAACTAAAAAGATATGGGCACTTTCTCGCGGCGTGAAGGTGCCCATATCTGATTTTAGTGCTTTGGCTATTGGCTGATGAGATCTTTTACAGCTTGAGTTATCGCCGTGTCGCCCGTGGCCGCGGTGAGTTTGGCCGGCCAGGTTTTATTACTAACATCAATATCTGGCGAGACGCCGTTGCCCTGTATCGGTTGCTGGCCCTGCACCACGGTTAGGGCGGTTACTAAATGCACCGAATAAACCTGGTTAAAATCAAACTGATCGGCTATGGGGAAAGGCTGTTCGTTTTCCACTGTGCCCCAGCCGTAAGTTTTGTTGCCGACCAAAATGCCGACTTTGAATTTTTGCAGGGCGCCGGCTAAAAGTTCGGTGGAGGATTGGTCTTGGTTGTCAATCAAAACGACAATATTTTTAAATTTAGCCAGTGCCGGCAATTTATCAGCCGTGGTAGCAAAGGATTGATAATTGCCCTGCTGTAAAAATTGGTAGGCAACCTGGTTTTGCCCCACAAAGAAGCCGAGCATTTGTTGGATTAAATCCAGGTAGCCGCCAATGTTGCCGCGCAAATCAAAAATTAATGTGTCCGACTGGCCGCCGGCGGAATTAACCGTGTCGGTAAATTCCTTTATTGAGGTCGTCGGCGAAAATCGCACAAAGTGCATATAAAAAATTTGCGGCGAAATTTGTTTGCTTATTATGGTGGCCTGGATTCCCTGCGCGTCGTAAAGCTGTTTGATGTCGGGTTTGGAAAGCGTGGCGTAAGCGTTGTTAATTTTGGCCAATTGTTGTTTGGCCGCGGGCGTATTTTGTTTGCTTAGGGCCGCGGATTGCTGTTGGTAAGACGCTTGGATTTGCGACTGGGTGGCATTGTTGCCCACTCCCAAATCCGCGTAAAGATTTTGGTTGGGAGTAACATTATTAAGCTCGTACATTAAAGCCTGCTGGCTGGCTTGGGTATAAAGCGCGCTATGGCCGGCCGGGGAGAGGTTGTTTAATACGTTGGCGGATAAAAGTGAAACGTAAAGATTTTTTTGGGCGATGGTCAAACCGCTCATCGCCTGTGTCATCATTGTTTCCAGGCCGGTTTGATTGGGGCTGGGCAAGGCCACGTGCTTGCCGAGCAATTTATCCGATGCATCCTGGTAAAGTTTGGTCAGCTGGGCGTCGGAGATTTTATCCCAGTAATTTTTTTGGATGATATCGTAAACTTCGTCGGTAAAAGCCAGATAGGTGTTTTTTGGAGGAGGTACGGGTTTATTTTGTTTAATCTTCGTGGCGGCAAAAACTCCGGCGCCGATAATAATCAGCGCGATCAAAATCCAGGGCAGGTTGTTGCGATTAAATATTTTCATGACCTTATTTATTATATCCGGGATTTATGACAATGCCAAACAATAGCGTTCGACCTTGTGGAGAACCTATTGTTTGGCGGTACTATCCGGCAGAAAAATATCTTCTCCACAAGGTCGAAGAATATTTTTCTGCAAACCTATAGGCGCTTATATAAATCAAAAATCCCGGGCGGAGCCGGGATTTTGGCATAAAATTATTTAGCTGTTTTAGCCTGCGTCTTTATGCATCTGGTGCAGGCTTTTACTCTTTTGCCGTCAAAGACCGCGTATTGCAAATTCGGCAGCAGCCTGCGGATTGACGCCCTCATTGAGTGGGAACGCTTTATTGTTCTGGAATAAGTTTTGCCGCAAACGGCGCACATTCTGGGCATATGGTAATTGAAGGATTTAAGATTAAATGATTGAAAAATTTGCGAGTCTTTGATAGATTATCATAATATGATAAAATAAGCAAGTATGGAAATTATTATAGTACTTATAATATTGCTTTTTTCCGCCATTGTGCACGAAGTTTGCCACGGATTGATGGCGGAAAAGCTGGGCGACAGTACCGCTCGGGATATGGGGCGGATTACGCTGAATCCAATTTCCCATATTGATCCTTACGGCACTATCCTGTTGCCGGCCTTGATGTATTTTGTCCAGGCGCCGTTTACCGCGCACCCGATAATTTTTGGCGCGGCCAAGCCGGTGCCGGTGAATTTTAGCCAGCTCCGCCCGCGCAAGCTTGGGATGATTTTGGTTTCCCTGGCCGGGCCGCTTTCCAATTTTGCGTTGGCGATTTTGTGCGGACTTATTATTAAGCTCGGCCTTTCCAACAGCATAGCGGACCCGATTTTAGGCGACGCGATATTTATTAACTTGCTTCTAGGCACATTTAACCTCATTCCAATCCCGCCTTTGGACGGCAGTAAAGTTATAGCCGCGCTGTTGCCGGAAGAATGGCTGTATAAAATTTTTTCCTTTGAGCGCTGGGGTTTTGTTTTAATATTGATATTTTTATACCTTGGTTGGCTGGAAGCAATTTTGTACCCGGTGGTGGTTTTGTTTGAAAGGATTTTTAGGATTGATCTCGGGCTGTAAGCACATGCAATACCGCGGAGCTTCCCCTCCTGCCAAGGAGGGGTGGATCGCGTTAGCGAGACGGGGTGGTATTTATCAGCAAATACTCCAACCACCTCCCCCAGCACCACTTTTTTGCTGATCAATATCGTTAGACAAAAAAGTGGTGCTGGGTACTCCTCCTTAGAAAGGAGGAGAAGCTCCGCGGTATTGCTTGTATAAAAAAGTTCAAGCGCCGACACTTTCCCGTGGGTTGCGGTTGGTGTCGGCGCTGATGCGCGGTTGCCTCATCAAGATGCCTTTGAGGCGAGTTTGGATACGGCTTCCGGTGTGAGGCCTTTGCCGCACCAATTACAGGTCACTTCATCGAGAGGTATGGGTTTGGATTTCGGCCCTTCGCCGGTCGCGGTAAGTTCACTGATTGACGCCGTTTTTCCTTCTATGCGAATGACCAAGACCCTTTCCCTGTTGGTTTCCTGGTTTACACAGTAATGACTGGCAGGCTCGGTGTTCACATTTCCTCCTTTTGTTGGACACCCTAGAATATCAAGTTGACAGGCCGCTGTCAACCTAGTATAATATCAATAATTGAATAAGAAACCATAGATCACAGATTTTTTAAGGCACGCGGATTACGCAGATGCGATTTGCGAAATCAGCGATATCTATGATTAATCAGTGATCTATAATTACTATTTATTAGTCGCAGGTTTTGGGAAGCAACTCCAACAGGTTTCTGGAGAGTACCTAAATTGCGAAAGCAGAAGATCTGACATCTTTTGTCAGTTTTTTTGTGCAAAAGTTTATTCAGGAAGAAAATTATTTATCCACGAATTCACTAATCATCACGAATTACACTAAGCTGTATTCGTGAAATTGGTGACAATTCGTGAATTAGTGGAGAACAATGCCCACAATAAATCAACTCGTACGCAAAGGCAGACACGCTTTTCAGTACAAGAGCAAGAGTCCGGCGCTAATGCGCAGGCAGAATTTAATTAAGAACAAAACTTTGTTCATCAAAACCGGCGCGCCGTTTATGCGCGGCGTGTGCCTGAAGGTTTACACCACCACGCCAAAAAAGCCGAACTCGGCTCTGCGTAAAGTCGCCAAGGTTAAATTGACCAACGGGATGGAAGTCATCGCGTACATCCCCGGCATCGGCCACAATTTGCAGGAACACAGCGTGGTTATGATCCGCGGCGGCAGGGTAAAAGATTTGCCCGGCGTCCGCTACCACATTATCCGGGGAAAACTGGACACATTAGGCGTTGACGGTCGTAAACGCTCGAGAAGCAAGTATGGAACTAAGAAAAAATAATCTTCTACGAAATACGAAAAGATACTAAATATACGAAATACTAAACTTGTGAGTGCTGGCGTTTCGTATTTAGTACCTTTAGTAAAATTTAGTATTTAGTAGAGAATTTACGAAGTAAATTTATGCCAAGAAAATCCAGAAGTTACGACAAACACGTGCCGGCACCGGACCCGAAATACGGTTCGGTCAAATACGCCAAATTTATAAACTATATAATGGAGCGCGGCAAAAAGAATGTGGCGCGCAAGATTTTTTATGATGCTTTGGACATTGTCGGCGAAAAAGTTGCCGCGATGCCGACTGCTGCTCCGGTCGCCGCAAAACCATCGGCTGATGCTAAAGCAAAGCCTTCGGATAAGAAAGGTGCGGTTGAGGCCAAATCTACATCAAAGTCCGATGTAGGGGAGGGTTTGAAACCCTTCCCTACGGGGACAAAAACGGCAACGTCCCAGAAACTTGACGGACGCGCGGTGTTTGATATTGCCTTAAAAAATGTCGCTCCGATAATGGAATTAAAATCCCGCAGAATCGGCGGTGCCAACTACCAGGTGCCGATGGAAGTCCAGGAACCGCGCAAAACTACGCTCGGTATGCGCTGGCTTTTGGCCGCGGCCAGAAGCAAAAAAGGAATGAGAATGGCTGAACGCCTGGCCGGCGAAATTATGGACGCCTACAACAAAACCGGTATCGCTATGAAGAAGCGTGAAGACGTCCACAGGATGGCCGAAGCCAACAAGGCATTCGCGCACTTTGCGCGCTTCGGACGAAGATAGACAGATTAACACGGATACTGCTAACGGATGAACACGGATTAAGGCGCAGTTTCTCCCCATTTAATGGGGAGATGTCACCAAAAAAAAGCAAAACATCGCTTTTGGTGACAGAGAGGTTAAATATTTAGAATAACCTCTCCCGCCCCGTCTGACGGGGCACCCTCCCCATGAATTGGGGAGGGGCTCCCGCCTTCGCTAAAGCTTCGGCGGGCAAGCCGCGGTCTTGCTTAGAACTTTGAAAGTTTTGACAAAAAGAAAAAGCCCGCAATCCGATTGGAAGTCTCGGAAGGGGCTGGCGCATGGCGATCCGGATGGTGGGGGGGTGGGAAGGCGCGGGGCGGCGTGACGATCGGATTTTAGTTACCTTGACCTTTTGAACAAGGATTTGGCGAAAGCCTTTAAGCTTTCACCTTGGGAGGCTTCAAGGCAATAGCTCCCAAAAAAGGCAACGATAACGGCTCCGACCGCAATCAGACATATTAACATTAACATAGTTGTCCTCCTATTTCGGACACCCCAGAATAGCAAAGAGAGAGAGGTTTGTAAAGAGCGTTTTTCTGTGGCGTCATCCTGAGCGAGTGCATCCGAGCGAAGGATCTCAAACAAGAAAAGAGATTCTTCGGCCAGAATGCAAGGCCTCAGAATGACGCCGTAAAAAATAAATCGAATCCGAGGGTTACCCTCGGGCTAAGGAAAATCCCGAGCCGAGGGTAACCCTCGGCACCAACGAATCAGCGAATTAGTATATCAAAGAACCCGAGGGTTACCCTCGGGTTAAAGAAAATCTCAAGCCGAGGGTAACCCTCGGGTACAAAATTATTAAATCATTTAATTTTTAAATCAAAAATATGCCAAGAGAGTATCCCATTGAAGTTACCCGTAATATAGGAATTATCGCGCACATCGATGCCGGAAAAACAACGGTCACCGAGGGCGTTTTGTATAATACCGGAATGATCCATAAAATCGGCGCGGTGCACGAAGGCGAGACGACCACCGACTGGATGGAGCAGGAGCGCGAGCGCGGAATTACCATTACGGCGGCCGCGGTGACTTGTTATTGGGTGCCGAGGTTTATTAAATTGGCCAAGGACACCAAGCACAAAATCAACATTATAGACACTCCCGGTCACGTGGACTTCACTGTTGAGGTCGAACGATCTTTAAGAGTTCTGGACGGCGCGGTTGTCGTGTTTGACGGAAAAATGGGCGTGGAGCCGCAAAGCGAAACTGTTTGGCGCCAGGCCGATAAATATCACGTGCCGCGAATGTGCTTTATCAATAAAATCAACCAAACCGGCGGTGATTTTTACAAATCGCTGGAATCCATTCATAAAAGACTGTCGCCCGACGCCCTGCCCATCCAGCTGCCCGTTGGCTTTGAAAAAGATATTTGCGGCGTGGTGGATTTAATAAATATGAAGTCCTACACTTACAAAGATTTTACGGACAAAGAGTTTACAGTGGGCGAAGTGCCGGCCGATATGCTGGAAAAAGCCAAAGAATGGCGCCACAAACTTTTGGAAAAAGTCGTGGAGAGCGATGACGCCATTATGGAAAAATATTTGTCCGGCCAGGAGCTTACGGAAACGGAATTTTTAACGGCCATCCGCAAAGCCGTGCAGGGCGGACAATTTTTTCCGGTACTCGGCGGCGACGGACGCGGGATTATTGTCCAAACAATTTTAGACGCGGTTACCAACTTTTTGCCTTCGCCTGTAGATCGCGGCGTTGTTAAAGGGCATGATTTAAAGACGGGCGCAGATATAGAACGGAAGCCTTCGGACGACGAGCCCTTTACGGCGTTAGCATTTAAAATCGCCACCGACCCATTTGTCGGCAGACTTTGTTTTTTTAGAGTGTACGCCGGGCATTTGGAAGCCGGTTCGTATGTATTAAACGGGCGCACCCAAAACAAAGAGCGCGTGGGCCGTATTGTGCGGATGAAAGCCGACGACCGCGAAGAAGTCAAGGAAGTTTTTGCCGGAGATATTTGCGCGCTGGTGGGGCCAAAAGATACCTTTACCGGCGATACTTTGTGCGATGTGGACAAACCCATTCAGCTGGAAAGAATCAAGTTTGCGGATCCGGTTATTAGCATGTCCATTGAGCCAAAGACCAAAGCTGACCAGGAAAAAATGGGCATTGCTTTGGGTAAGCTGGCCGAAGAAGACCCGACCTTTAAACTTTCCACCAACGAAGAAACCCAGCA
>CAZQFQ010000046.1:0-9609 GCA_964592725.1 uncultured Candidatus Saccharibacteria bacterium
CACCAAAGTCCGGTTTTTAACTTTACGGAGTCCGGTTTTCAATTTTAAATGACAACCTCTAACAAAGCCCTTGATTTTTCAAAGGTTTTTTGATATGATTGTAAATCTCTTAAGGTAGTTAGTTGAACCTTTAGAGTGCAGGAGGAAGCAATGTTAAAGAAAAGAACGCTCGCTATTTTTGCAGCCATCTGTTTGGTTGCTGGTTTTGTTTGGTTTTTCCTTCCGGAAAGCCAACCTAAGGACTTGCCGCAGCAGATGTCCATACTCTCCCACAGTCTTGACTCGCGTATGCTGAAGACCCAGCAATGGGATCTCAGCGATTATGCGCTGTTTATTGACGACAGCGGACAGCCTGAAAGCCGTGTTTCGCTTATGGTTCAGTATCGCTACAAGGAGCTAAAAAATCGGTTAAGACTATATTACGCTATTCCCGAAGCTAGAGGTCTGCAGTCTCTGCTCGACGCAAGCATAGTTGGTATGGTGATCGGCGGCCAGTACCCAACTTACAGACTCAACCTCATCAACACCTACGCCGCCAGCACGACCGTCGATGAAATGAAACAACGGCTGAAGGTGGTATATTTCGGATCCGACCAGTGGCAGAAAGTTTTGTGGTCCAAAAGCACAGCGGCCGCCGAGTACAACCCCGAAATTGACGCCCTGTTCATTCCTTGCATAGATTTTGCCAATCCCTCTGTACGCGATGCTCTGATTTTTCACGAGTTGAAGCATGCGCAACAGCGGCGGCAGATGCAGACGTTAGGAGTCACCAGCACCGATTCCGGCGGACAAATTTCGGACATTACCGCCGATCGGGAAGTTGAAGCTCATCGTCTCGGCGGGAAAATCCTGGATGTCGGTTCTCAGGGTGAGTATCCACAGCGGATTCAAGCTGTGCTTGCTAAGTACAAAGCCGTCAGTGCCGTCGATCTCATCATGAAAATCAGAAAAAAGGATATAATATACATTGATGAGGTTTTTGGGGAGGCGGGACCGATAGAGGCGGCCATGCGCAGGTATGGATACTTCTTTAATCTCGGCGATGCGTGGATTGCTGCCAACGTGCCGCCGGATCACAGAGGCGAAAACGCAAGACAACTTTACAAGGAGCTGTTCTATACGCAGCCTAAGCAGTAGAGAGCTTTAGGCGGTACCCCAGGTGCCGTGTCTGTCCGCAAGGATGGATACGGCATTTGTTTTTGTGAGTGAATTCCTCTTATCTATGCCACACAGGTACGAACGTTGTTCACTAGGCCGAGCCAACAAAGGACATCTGTCAAAAGCCGGTGTTTTTTGTTTGGAACTTTGCAAAAGGCTCCTGGCACTTTTTAAAACGTAAAATTTGTTTCCAATATTAAAAGCAGACGCGGCAAGGAAAAATTCTTGCACTTGAAAACGCCTGCTTTTTGATGCTACTTCACTTCACGCAATTCTGGACGGCGCCGACGAGCGAAGCGACGGTCTCCTTCGAGTTGCCGTAAACCAGGAAGTTGTAACTGTCCGGGTTTAAGGGATCTTGCTCGGTGACACTGCCATCCGCCTCGATCTTCAGCCCCACCGCACAGCCCCCGGCCTGGATAACCAACAGGGCGCCGGCCGCGTCCCACGGACCGCCTTTGGCGGTCATAATGCCGCCGATTGCGCCTTGCCCGCCGTTGGCCACCAACGCCTCGTGGAGGCCGTTGCTGCCAAGGATCATGACGTGCGCGGCATCCTTTGGCTTTCCCGCGCTGGCGCCGAGCTCCGTAATGTTGGCTTCGAGAGCCGAGTGCTGGGTTTTGCTCAGAGGGAACCCGACTTCAAACGGGTCCATGAACACGGTCGCCTGCCCGTCCAGCTTTCCCTCGCAGACGTGTAAAGGCACGGGTTTTTTGAAGAGAAACCCCCTATCGTATCTGGACAACTGGGTTTTAGTCTCCAAATCCGCCGACCAAATCCGGCCGCTGGCCGGCTCGCCGACAAAGCAGGATACGTACTGCTTTAAGGCCTTGTCGAAGACCCCGAGTATGACCGTGGACGTGCAACCGCCGTTGGTTCCGATCCGTGTCCCATCATAGTTATCATTGTCGCAACGGTAGCTGGCGTTCGGGTTTTTGTCCCTGCCGGCGATGTCTTCGAACCGGAGTTCAAAGATATCTGCGGGAAGGCGCTTGAGTATTTCCAGGGCCGCTTCGCCGCTACGGACGTCGCATTCTCCCTTGAGCGTCCCGTCTTTTTTGACTTCGGCCAGTTCTGAAAGAGACAGCTCGCCGGTTTGGAACTTCCTCACAACCTGCATGGAAGCGACGACTGCCCGTAAAAAAAGTCTCTGAAATTGCGTAAACATCTGCCCTCCTTTGGTCGCCACATCTGAACCAAAACTTGCTTTGGTGACGACTTATGATTTTACCCTAAAAAACAAGCTTTGTCAACAGCTTTATTAATGATTAATGATAAATTTTCTCTTATCCAAGCGATATAGATTCAAACGTGAGATTGGATGGGTGGAGATGGAAAATGCTATACTTAGGCTAGAAGCTAACTTAAAAATCCTTCTGGTAAATAATCATAAAAATATGACTAAAAAACAGTTCCCCACTGGTGTGGTGCATAAGGTGCCGGAGGATTTACGAAAGGCCATTACTTCTACCCCTGCGGCGCGGGCGGTATGGGAGGATATTACCCCGCTTGCGCGCAATGAGTGGATATGCTGGGTTACGTCCGGCAAAAAAGCGGAGACGCGGAGTATCCGCATCAACAAGGCACTCTCAAAACTTGGAGGCGGAATGCGCCGGCCTTGTTGTTGGGCCGGTTGCCCTCATCGGGCGTTATAATCGTAGAAAGGTCGATGTACTTAATTAACCTAATTATAAAAATATGGTAAAAGGAAACTTTATTGGCGCGGCAATTGTCGCAATAATTTACACGGTTTATATTGCTTGGCATCCCCTCGCAACGCGCTGGCAAACGGCAATAGTATTAGTGGTTCTTAATGCTCTAACTATCGTGTTGATGTCTTTTGCGTTCAAATAAAAAAATGAACACGTAAATAATTCACAAATAAAATATGTTTGAAAGATGGAAGGAACGATTTATAGCTGGGCAAGACGAAAAAACCCAAGCTGCTAGAAGCAAGCTTGCGGAAACTAAACGGCGAGAGCGCGAGGCGGAACTGAAACTAGAGCAAGCTACCCGTGACTATCAAGAAACTGTTGCCGGCGGAGCCAAAGGGATTGCTGAAGTAAGAGCAAAAAACGATGCCGTGATTAGAGCCAAAGAAGAGGCTATTAAAACGAGCCAAGCAGAGGACGAAGCAGAAATAGAACGCTTAAGAAAAGAAATTGCGGGCTTGGATGAGCAGCTTGAAGTTTACAAAAAATAATTTTGTCAGTGAGAAAATTTTAGTACATTTTTTTGATATACTAAATATTATTAAGGAGTTAATATGTGGCAATTATATACATTTAGCTTTTTAGCCGGTTTGTTCGCGGCAAACGGAACCCCGCATTTTATTAAGGGTGTAATGGGGCAAAAACACCAAACCCCATTCGGCAAGCCTTCGTCGGCCGTTGTTAATGTTTGCTGGGGTTGGGTTAATCTTGTAGTAGCCGCTATCTTTCTTTACTTCGGTAATGCGCGCGTTCACGAGTACAGGGCTTTCGCGCTATTCGCGGTTGGCGCGCTACTGATGAGCCTGTTTTTGGCTACGGTCTGGTCAAGGCATCCGGAAAATAATAACTCTTAACTCCAGACGGTTTTGAATAATAATCCCCATGTACGACTACGGCTATGTCATTGTCGCGAGTTGGCTGGTCCTTATGGCGGTGTGGGTTATGGGCGCCTTAACCGCCAAACGCGACGCTTCAAGCCACTCAAGGATCGCTCCTCCGCTCCTGCTACTCTTTTTGTTGGGGCTCTTGATTTACGCTCTTACTCGAAATCTTCAGGGTGATGCGTTCGTCCTTAAACGCGCGTTCTTCAATTTCGGCCTCGCAGTCAGTTGGGTTGGCGCATTTTTAACCGCTTTAGGTGTAGCGTTTGCAATCCGGGGGCGATACGACTTAGGACGCGACTGGGGCATCTATCCCAAAGAAGATCATAAGCTCGTAACGAGCGGCGCATACGCATATGTCCGCCACCCGATTTATGCCGGCGCGATGCTCGCGCTTTTTGGCAGTGCGCTGACCGGAAGCATTGCGGCCGCTTTACTGTTTATTATAAGCATCATCTTTTGTCTGCGCCGCATCCAAAAAGAAGAGCGCGCCATGCTCAAACTTTTCCCCGGACAATATCCGGCCTACCGTGCGCGTACCAAGCGGCTCATACCGCTTGTGTGGTAAATGTATAATAAATTTATGGAATCAATAGATTGGAATACCAAAGTTAAAGATATGAAAAACGTTACACTAAACAACGCCCTAAAAATGCCAATTATAGGATTTGGAGTCTTTCAAATAACAGACCAAAAAGAATGTGAACAAAGCGTGGTTGACGCGATTAAAGTCGGTTACCGCCTGATTGACACGGCCGCATCCTATATGAATGAAGAAGCCGTAGGCAGAGGCATTAAAAAAAGCGGCATACCGCGGGAACAACTGTTTATTACCACCAAGCTTTGGATACAGGACGCAAGTTATGAAGGCGCAAAAAGAGCCTTTGAACATTCGCTAAAAAGGCTGGGATTGGATTATTTAGATTTATATCTTATCCACCAGCCTTACGGTGATGTCTATGGCGCATGGAGGGCAATGGAAGAGTTATATGCGGACGGTAAAGTTAAGGCCATTGGCGTTAGTAATTTTCAACCTGACAGAATGATGGATTTCATTCTACATAACAAAGTGATACCGGCAGTGAATCAGATCGAAGTCAATCCATTCAATCAGCAGATAGATCCGCAAAAGTTTTTACAGGAAAATAAGGTTCAGACTGAAGCTTGGGCACCGTTTGCCGAAGGGAGAAACAACATTTTCCAGAATGAAGTTTTGGCATCCATCGCAAAAAAATATGACAAATCAGTAGCACAGGTCATTTTACGTTGGCTGGTTCAAAGAGATGTCATAGTTCTTTCTAAATCGGTAAAAAAAGAACGGATTGCTGAAAACTTTAATATCTTCGACTTTGAATTAAGCCAAGAAGACACTGAAGTAATCAAGACCCTGGATACCAAAGCCAGCAGTTTCTTTGACCACCGTGACCCGGAACAAATAAAGAGACTAAGCAACAGGAAATTGGATATTTAACAAGAAGCTGTCTTAAAAATAATTTGTAGGCGAAATTACAGGATTTTGAGCGGATTGGTTTTTAACAAATTTTGACGTTTAGCCGGAGCTAAGCGGTCCGCCTAAGGCGGATTAAGGCTGAGACGGCCAAAATTACTCGATTTTAACCAAAATGGAATTTTGAGATAGCTTCTAGTAATCCGTTTTGTTTATGCCGCCAGACTAATGAACCGGCCCCAGGTATTCCAACTTTGGATAAAAATGCTATACTATTAAAAAAGCGATAAAAAAAGGTCGAAGGTTTAGAAATTTAGAAACAAAAAATGGAACTTATGGACACTATAATTGTTTTGGCAAGAATTAGCGGTATTATGTGCCTGCTCATTGGCTTGTCGGTGATGAATAAAAAATATATGGCCGCCATTGTCGGCGAGCTAGAAAACAGCAAAGCGATGTTTTGGTTTGCGGGCTTTATTGCGGCTCTGCTCGGCGCAATAACTCTGGCATTTTACAGTACTTGGAGTTTCCACTGGCCGGTGTTGATAACCATTCTTGGCTGGCTGGCACTTTTAAAAGGTATTGTTATTATGTTGTTTCCGACTTCTTTGTGGCACTCGTTCTATAGGAAATTCAAAGCAGGCGGTATTATAATGTTTAGCGGCATTATCGCGCTCCTGTTTGGAATTATATTGCTGTATAAAGGTTTTATCGGGTAGCCAAAGCGGTATGAACGTTCGCCGGTGCGCCATCTTGTCGACGGCTTTGGTACTTTGTTGTTAATAAAAGCTCCCCGGAGCGAAACCCCGGGGAGCTTTTATTGGATTGTTAGCTTGTCCAGCGCGCGAATATGCCGGTTGATATCAGCCGGTCCGCTCCGGCTTTTTTGTCGGGGCGGTTTTTTTGTTTTAAGCACAGTTCCCCGAATTCAACTTTGCCGTTACGCGATTTAATCGCGTCTTCCAAAAGGTTATTAAGGGCAAGAGCCGATGAATTTGTGGCGTAGCCGTTGACGATAAGGAATTTTGCGTCGGGCGATAATAATTCCACGCAATCGGCTAAAAGTCCGGGCAAGTCTTCGTTGAACTTCCAGGTCTTGCCGGTGGGGGAATGTCCAAAGGCCGGCGGATCCATAATTATGCCGTCGTATTTGACGCCGCGTTTGACTTCACGTTTAACGAATTTGGCGGCATCGTCCAAAATCCATCTCACAGAATCAGCCGGTAAATTATTTAATTTGTGATTTTCATTGGCCCAATTTATCGCTGGCTTAGATGCGTCCACGTGTGTCACCCGGCATCCCGCCTTGGCCAAAACCATAGTCGCCCCGCCGGTATAGGCGAACAGATTTAAGATTTTAGATTTAGGATTTAAGCCTGCAATTTCGCTCTTTAATCTTAAACCTTTAATCTTTAATCTATTTAGCATCCATTCCCAATTTACCGCCTGTTCCGCAAATAGCCCCGTATGTTTGAAAGGCGAGAGCTTAAGCAGGAATTTTACGGCTCCCTCTCCCTTTGGGAGAGGGTCGGGGTGAGGGTTGTATTGGATAACCCAAGGATCGGGCAGTGCCTTCTTTATCTCC
Organism: uncultured Candidatus Saccharibacteria bacterium; assembly: GCA_964592725.1. Lineage (GTDB taxonomy): Bacteria > Patescibacteriota > Doudnabacteria > UBA920 > UBA920 > PALSA-1336. Next base: position 6,784 of record CAZQFQ010000046.1, read on the forward strand.
CATCTCCCTTTTTCGCTTCCGGAAGGCGAATCAAATATCGCCCACGCCTTTTCCCATTCCTCATTCGGTAGCGAAGGCTGCCAAATTATTTGCGGATCGGGGCGCTGTAGAATTACTTCGCCCCAGCGTTCCAGCCGGTAACCCAGGCCACTGTCTAAAAGCTCAAAATTTTTAAAATTGTCGGAGGTTTCTAAAATCATAATTAAATTTTACCTTAGGAGGACTTAAAAAAAGTCAAAATGAGCAAAAATATTAGATTTTCAATATATACAATGTTGAATGGGGATAGTATACTATTTACAGAAGGAGGTAGATGATGGCAATCGTTGATCGAGTCAGGGGAGATGTTTACGCTCTGCTGGCAATCCCCGGCATGCTTGTCACTTCAAGATACGACGAGGATGGCCAAAATGTAACGCCCGAAGAGTTCGCGGCCAAGTATCGAAAATATCATAAGCTCGGCATGTTGCGCCGGACGAAGTTTGGCCGGCCGTGGGCCAATGGATGCAGGGTGTTTTTAACGGACTCCCAGCTGTTTGGCGAGCTCCAATCTGCCGCTATATTCGTCCCGAGCGGCGTAGAGGAGAGGGAGTGGCGGCAAATGCTTGAAAATGAGTTCAGGACGAAGGTGCACGAGTTTGCCCCGCCCATAGCCGCTAATCAGGCCTAAGTCAACCGATCAATCGGGCGACGGATTTCATTTCGCGCGCGTTTACCCGGGACGCGCGCGTTTTTTTATTTTTAATATCTTAATGTCAAGCAATTCAAAATCATCAAACTTGTCGCAAGTTTCCAAAAGCATAGAATAGTTATTCTGCGGTTATATTCTCCAAACTAAAGCTGTCCAATGTGCCTTGATATGTAACGTTAACTTTTTTGCCGATTAAAGAACTAAAATCTCGTCCGCTGCGGATGTAAATGGTGTGAGCCGGGGTTACCAGCATTAAATTTCCCTTGGCGCTGTTGTTTGAATTTTCCAGGGTGCCCTCCCAGGACTCGGTACCGGTCGCGGCTTGGGATATAGAGGATGGTACGGCGGCCTCATTTTGGCTCATATTCGTTTGTTCGCTATTTTCGGCCGGTTGGGTTTTATTGGCATGCCTGATGTCAAAATAAACCCCAATAATAATAACCACTATTATTATGGCGCCAACTTGCCAATATTTTTGAGCAAATTGTTTAAAGTCCATATGTTTATGCTTAATAATTTTCCTTTAGCTTAAGTGTAAAGCTTTTGGGATTTTTGTCAAAAAAAATGATATCTGATGATATCATTTTCGGTGGCCTCATCACGGTGCCACTACCCGAATATATAAGAAGTTTAGCACAGCTGCTGAAACCCATACAAATTGCCAATTTTGACACTTGCCATAATATGCTGGAAAAAGCGGGGTTATTGGTTATGGCCTAAAAGGTTGCAAGGGTGGCATAAATTCCTAATTGAACTTACATCAACAAGTGTAGTTTCTCGCGAATGTAAGCAGAACCTTCGGACTTTTTCGGAAATTTTCCATTTTCATCGTAGAAAGAAATTTCTTTAGCAGGGTGATTGGCTTTTTTGGGGAATAATGGCGCTATTTTATTGATGTTTGTGTATGGCTCGACTTCTAACTTCTCTCCTGCAATCGATGAAATCTCACGACCTGACTGGGTTGTTATTTTATCAGGGCTTTCTTTTATAAGCTCGCCTACCGCCGTGGCTGCTATTTGCCAATAATAGGCAACTGCTATTTCGTGTTCAACAATTGACCCTTTGTGAAATTTTTCCAGATGCTCTAATAATTCTTGCGTGGCATTCCAAAGGTAATCCCATTTCATTGAACCTTCAGAAAAATCGATTTTTGTAGATTCATGTAACATAAGGTAGAATGATAGTTTTAACAGAGGCGAGCCAACTTCAGCCTGCCTAGCTAATACTTCAAGCAAGCTCCCCTCAAGTTTCCCGAATAGGTAAGGATAGTTCTTAAATCTTTCTTTCTTTTCTTGTTCCCGTTTAGCGTAAAATTTTGCTCCCGCGGCGGCTATTATTTCATATTTACGCTGACGATAAATACGCCAAAGTACATAAGCTATTATTGTAAGCAAGGTTATAACAAGTATACTCATAAAATTATTTTTTACTTTTCCCCCTAGTGTATTTTTTATACAACAATTGAATATTCTTTTCTGTATCGTTGCCTCATTTAGCAACAGGAGTAATAGTTAGTCTAGTTTATTGATTTCTTTTTAAAAAATCCTCAAGTTTTATATGCGCATTGATACCCAGATATAAAGCCAGTCCCGATGACAAAAAATAATATATGTATCCGGAGGTTACTGGAAACAGATGTAAAACTGAAAAAATGATTAAAGAAAAAACAATCAGCCTTGGAAAATATGAAAAAAGATAAGATGCCCATGGGTCGTCTGCAGCGCCCCCATTTTTGGCATATGAAAAAGATAGGAATGAAAATCCAATAAATGAAAAAGGTAGAACCCAAAAAAACCTGCCTATATTATCTACGCCATTCACGGCATCATTATAAAAAACTTTTTCTTTACAAACATAAAGTAGCACTAGGAAAAGTAAGCTGACAATAAAAATCCACAGAAACCATCGGAATCTTCTAGGATCTTTTATTTGCAAATAAGCACAAATTTTTTTGAACATTTAAGTTTAAGATAGACAAATTGTCCGCACTGTCTTGCACGCTCCGCTAGATTACTTCTGCCAGGAGCAAGCACAAAGGGATTCCGTGTTCGAGCAAGACATGACTTGGTGGGTCCGGCGGGGATCGAACCCGCGACAAACGGCTTAAAAGGCCGCTGCTCTACCAACTGAGCTAC
>CAZQFQ010000047.1:0-9313 GCA_964592725.1 uncultured Candidatus Saccharibacteria bacterium
TTAGTAGAAAGGTTATACGACATCCGTTAGTCCTTCAATCTTGTCACCTTGCTTTAATGTAACTATCGCTTTTTTAAAATCCGACGTCGTTCCTTTTGTCCGGCCAAAATTCCTTTTCTTGCCGTGATTGTTTACCACGTTGACCTGCGTAACCTTAACTTTATAAGCCGCTTCCACCGCTTTTTTGACTTCCACTTTATTGGCGGCTTTCGCTATCAGGAATACATACTTATTCATCTGAGCCATTTTCCCCGATTTTTCGGAAATTCTCGGCTGGATTAAAATAGTGGGAATTTTGATGGTTGGAACATTGCCGGCAGTGGCGGACTTTTCATCCGTTTTGTATTGGACCTTGTCGTCCCGGGCTTCGGGTTTTTTGGAAAATATCGCCATAATTTTCTTCTACTAAATACTAAAGGGTACTAAATATACTAAATACTAAACTTGTTAACTTCGGTTTCGTATATTTCGTATTTCGTACTTTTAGTAAACTTTAGTATTTAGTAGAGATTTAACTCGCTTTTTTCTTGAGATACGTCTTTTCTATAACCGGCAAGCTGTCCTTTAGCACAATAATGCTGTTAGCCGTTATGACATCTACTAAATTTAAACTGCTGGCTAAGACAGTGTTGACTGATTTTAAATTGGATGTCGCGCGGGAAAGTTTATCGTCTTTCTTCGGCACAATCAGCATTTGCTTGTTACCAAAATTTTCAATTTTCAATTTTAAATCTGCCAATACTTTTACAAATTCCCTGGTCTTGGGATTCTCCAGCGCTATTTGATCAATTACGATAAATTGCTTGTCTTTAGCCTTGTCCGAAAGCGACATAAACAGCGCGGCAGTTTTGGCTTTCTTGTTTATCTTTAATTCCCAGTTGCGGTTGGAACGCGGACCAAAAGTGATGCCGCCGTGGCGCCAAATCGGGCTCCTTGTTGAGCCCGCGCGGGCGCGTCCGGTGCCTTTTTGCTTCCAAGGTTTTTTACCGCCGCCGCTTACTTCGCCGCGGGTTTTGGTATTACTGGTTCCCTGCCTGGAATTAGACAGCTGAATTCTGACGGCTTCGGCCAATAAATGCTCATTGGGCTTAACGTCAAAAATTTTAGGATTGAGGTCAACCTCTCCCACATTTTCACCTTTCTGATTGTAAACGGTAGCTTTCATAATTCTTTACAATTACCAATCCACCGATCACTGATTTACACAGATACGCAGATTGCCCTACTAAATTTTGAAGTTTTGTGGAGTAATCTGCGAATCTGTGCTTATCTGTGATCTGTGGATTATTTTTTCTTCTTTTCCTCTTTAACCACCTCGACCCTCACCAAATCTTTAACTTTTCCGGTGGAAATTACTCTGACCAAAGCGTGGGGATGTCCGGGAACCGCGCCTTTAATGCTGATTAAATTTCTCTTGGGATCAACTTCCACAACCTGCAAATTTTTTACGGTAACGCCCAAGTTGCCCATATGGCCGGCCATGCGCATGCCTTTTCTGACGTGCTGGGGAAAACGTTGGCCGATGGAACCGACAGAGCGCGGCTTGTTGTGGCCGTGGGACATTGGAAATCCGGCAAAACCGTGGCGCTTCATCGCGCCGGCAAAACCCCGGCCTTTGCCCGTGCCGACAACGTTAACCATTTCTCCCGGCTTAAAGCCGGAAATATCAACTTTTTGCCCTTTTTTATAAGAAGCGGCGTCATCCACCCTAAACTCCGATAAAACTGCAAAAGCACCCAAACCTTTTAAGTGTCCCTGTAAAGATTTAGATGCCTTCTTTTTTTTATCGATGCCAACCTGGACGGCGCTGTATTTATCGCTTCCTTCGGCGGTTTTAATTTGGGTTACGGTCATTGGCACGGCCGAAATAACGGTCACGGGAATAACTTCGCCCGTGGCAGAGTCAAAATACTGGGTCATATTAAGTTTTCTTCCTAGCAGGAAATTCATATACTTTTTTTCGGCGTCATTCCGAGGAGTGCAGCCGACGAGGAATCTCTTAAACGTTAATGAGATCCTTCGCCCGCTTAGTTTTACCGATGACGGGCTCAGGATGACGCCATTGAAGGCAATAAAAAATGGCTAGATGCAACCATCTACCCAAAAATATCTTTAGGAAATTTTCGAATAAATGGTTATCTGCTAATCAAAGCTTGTTGGGCTTTTAAACTAGTAGAACTCACTTATAGTAATATTGAATTTTTTTCGCTTTTCTTTTCGCCTATGCAGTCTTCGCGTCTGGCTTCGCTTCTACCTTAACTCATCTTAATTTCGACGTCTACCCCGGCCGGTAAATTCAAATTCGTAAGCGAATCTATGGTTTTTGGAGTGGCATTTAAAATATCAATCAATCTTTTATGGACGCGCATTTCAAATTGTTCACGGCTGTCTTTGTGCACAAAAGTGGAACGAAGCACCGTATATTTGGTCTTTTCCGTGGGAAGCGGAATCGGGCCCGAAATAGACGCGCCGGTGCGTTTGGCGGTGTCTACAATTTGCTTCGCGCTTTGATCAATAAGCTTATGGTCATAAGCCTTTATCTTTATGCGAATCTTTGGAGCTTGAACTTCCTTGTCCATTTGTTAAAGATGTGTAGTGCAGGCCCGTGGCCTGCCCTAATCGATGCCGTAATTACAGCAATTAATTGATATAAAATATGGCCAACCGGTCTTCCCAGTAACCACTTGCAATAGTTTATAGGATGATATGGTTTTTGTCAAGGATTTTAGGTAGCATTGACAAAAATAGTTAAAAATGACATAATAAGGGGTAAATTTTTAAGGAGGCTCTTTTTAGGAAGCGCTTGTCCAAGCACCATCTGATGGTGCCGGATTTACTTCCAGGGAATTTGTGTGTCTTAATTTTATCTCAAACGGCGTCATCCTGAGTCCGCAACCAGCAACCCCATGCGGACGAAGGATCTCTTTAAAAGAGATTCTTCGGCCTCGGATGCACTCGGCCTCAGAATGACGCCGGTGATGGAAAAGATACCCAGGTTCTCTGGAAGTAAAAATCGAATTTTTGGAAAGGATGACCGATGATGTTAACGTTGGCGGTTATAGGTTGGTTGATTGCGGTAGTAGAGTGGGTATTCCTGAAATACCCGACAAAACTGCCACCTCTCTTTGAAAAAGGCCATCGGGGCTACGAGGTTCCCGACCAAGACAGTCGCAAAGCCCTACTCGAGGTGTTGGCGCTCGGCGGCCTCAAGCCCGTCATGAGGTTTAAGATCGGCCCGACCGATCAGACCCTCATGAACGACGGCTACACCGTGGTCAACCTGCACGACCACACGCATCTGGATTCCACCGCAAAGTTTTCCGGAACATTCATCTCGCTGGTGACCGATAACCCGGAATACGCCGGTCAGGAAGCCGCCAGAATCATGGGAGAAATTGACAAGACAACCAAGCTGGCGTGTCTGCCTATGCTCGAGCCTAGGAGGTCTTTGATCCCCGTCTACTCTCACAGGCTCGGCTTGACCGTAACTTTCCGCCAGCACGCGATGAAGCTCGGCAAACCACCGGGCCAAATCCCCATCTAAACATTCCGGCGGCGCGACGCCCTGCACCACGTAGGGTGCAGGGCAAGCCCGGCCACGACCTCACCGTTTCCTAACACTGGGGTGAACACGCGCCGTTCATCCCCTTCTTCCGGCAAATTAATAGTAGTTTGCCGAAAGAAGACTAAAATTAAAACCAATCGGGTCGCAACGATTAGCGTACTAGTACATCGATACGTTACGGATCAAAATAAATCTTAACTTAAATAAACATTGCAGATGGGAAATTGGCGGAGTTGATATTTTTATCAACGCCGGCGGTTTCCCTTCCGCAAGGACCAACCACAAGGAGGAATTTGCGTTATGGGCCTATCCGGTGACGGAAACGCCGGCGTCGAAGGACGATAAACGAAAGGAGCGTTTCGATGGATTCGATGCGTAAAGTCATTTACGACGAACTCCAATCGGACTTCCAAAAAAAACCCGGCCTTATTACCGAGTTGCGGAAAGTAATTTCGGGAAACCGGGGTTACACGCTGGAAAATCCGACCGCAAACCTAAAGAACCGGGTAATAGCCAGCGAACTCATAGAAGAGTTTGAACGGACGAAGAAGCTGGCTGTCAAAAAAACCTGGCGTCGCTACACGTATTATGAAAAGCATGAGATAGGCTTTAGGATTGTTAAATCCGGGCAAGACATCATGGAAAGCATGATAGCAAGAGGTCCGGAGGCGATGAAAACCGAAGCCTTGCAGGCATGCTTCAATTTCAGCTTTACGCTACTTATGGCGGAAAACTTCCTTCGCAAAGTTCGCGAAGCGAAACTGGCGACCCAGACCACACGAAAACAAAACTTCGTGCAACTGTGGACTAAGCTAGACGGCGGACGCTATCAATGTCCACTTGGACATCTGCCATTCCGACCCGCAAAGACTGACCTTGCCGCGGACAAAATCACCTGTCCGTGCTGCGGCCAAACCACAACCGCTCTGTAACAGAGCCCCAACCAGGAGGATAAACTAATGTAGAAGCAACTACGAGGCTTCACCAACAACCGAAAGTTGTACCAAGAACCAAGCTGTAATTAAATTCCAATAATTACGGCTTTTTTCTTGGCAACTAAACGCGACCCCTAAACCGCTAAAACGACTTTGCTAACTGATACCAGCCCCCTTCTTTCCGCTCACAAAAGTTTGCGATTGGAAAGAAATTTAAATTAGAATCAGTTGGGTCGTAACGATTAGCGTACTAGTACGTTAATACGTTACGGGATCGCTGAGCCACAAAAAAATCTTCCGGGGAAAAATGGACGGCAATATTTTACTTTCCGCTTTTTCCCGGGAGATTTCGCTCTCTTTGGGACTCCGCTGGGCTCCAACCTTGCGGATTTGGGAGAATCAATGGACAGAGAAAGCTTCGAGGCGATTAAAACAGGTCTCGAGAAAGAACTGCGAGGGATTGCGGGAGTAGAGAGACTCCTTGATCTTATCGCCAAAGTGGACATCGAGATTAAAAAGCTGGCCGAAGCCGAAGGTAGCGCATCGGGGCCCAAAGCGCGCCAGATCAGTCCTGAAGGCCGCGCGCGCAACATCGCCGCAACCAAGCTTCGCTGGGCCAAAAATCGGCTCGCCAAGAACCCGACAAGCCGCAAGCTGAAGCGCGAGCTGTTGGAAGCGGAAGACGCACTGGCGGCCGCTAAGGCGGCCAAAAACAAGTAGCGCGCCTATGCGGGCGCAAGGAGGAATGAACGACGGACAAAAAGATCCGTCTAGTCAGAAATGAAACTAAGAGCAGAAACATTTGCTCCGCAAGAGACGGTTATAGGCAAGGTGATCACTGCCTGGAGCCGTCTTTTATGTCTGAGTATTCTACCGATAAAATTCCAATCGCCAGATCCCGGATATTTTTGGCTGGCTATGATTTTCCTGTTCAGCCAAAAATTCCGGGATGACACACGCTTAATTAAAACCTCCCATCACCCTCTCCTACCCTCACCCCTGCACCAGTCGTCTGACTCCGGTGCAGGGCAAGCTAACCCCCTCCCATCCGCCGTCGTCCGCCAGGGGCGGGCTATGGCGGACAAGAAAACTTGACGCATCGTAAAACCCCCTCCGTCTCCGGAAGGGGTTTTACTTGTATACTTACTATCCTTGTATACTTGTATCCTTATTTTATAATTTTTGTAACAACTCCGGCACCAACTGTGTGGCCGCCTCCCGCCTTCGCTAAAGCTTCGGCGGGCAAGTCGCGGATGGAATCGTTAGATTATTTAATAATCTTTGTCACAACTCCTGCACCAACAGTATGGCCTCCCTCTCTAATGGCAAACTTGCCTTTTTCTTCCAAGGCTACCGGGGTAATGAGTTTAATCACGAGCTTAACGGTGTCGCCGGGCATAACCATTTCCTGGCCTTCGGGCAAAGCTACGTCGCCGGTCACATCGGTTGTGCGAATATAGAATTGCGGCTTGTAACCCTTAAAGAACGGGGTGTGGCGTCCGCCTTCTTCTTTCGTCAAAATATAAATTTCGCCTTCAAATTCCGTGTGCGGAGTAATACTGCCGGGCTTGCACAAAACCTGCCCGCGCTCCACTTCTTCTTTTTTGGTGCCGCGGAGCAAAATTCCCGCGTTGTCTCCGGCCATACCGCTGTCGAGCTGCTTGTTGAACATTTCAATACCGGTGACCACGGTTTTTTGGGTGGGTTTTAACCCGACGATTTCTATTTCCTCGTTGAGCTTAATTTCACCGCGCTCAATTCTGCCTGTTACGACTGTGCCCCGCCCTTCAATGCTAAAGATGTCTTCTATGGGCATCAAAAACGGCTTGTCGGTTTCGCGCTTGGGGTCGGGAATGTAAGTGTCCAAAGCATCCAATAACTTTTTGATGGAGCCTTCGCCCATTTCCGATGTATCCCCTTCCAAAGCCTTTAAGGCACTCCCGCGGATAATTGGGGTTTCTTTTCCCGGATAGCCGTATTTAGTCAAAAGATCGCGGATTTCCTCTTCCACCAAATCCAAAAGTTCTGCGTCCTGGACCATATCGCACTTATTCATGTAAACCACGATGTACTTAACACCGACCTGGCTGGCCAGCAAAATGTGTTCGCGGGTCTGCGGCATCGGGCCGTCGGCGGCCGAAACTACCAAAATCGCTCCGTCCATTTGGGCGGCGCCGGTAATCATATTTTTAATATAGTCGGCGTGTCCCGGACAGTCCACGTGCGCGTAGTGGCGCTTTTGCGTGGAATATTCCACGTGCGCGGTGTTGATGGTAATGCCGCGGGCTTTTTCTTCCGGGGCATTGTCAATGCTGTCGTAGGCGCGAGCCTTGGCTCCGCCGGTTTTGGCGAGCACCGTAGTAATGGCGGCGGTCAAAGTGGTTTTGCCGTGGTCTACGTGACCGATGGTTCCCACGTTGACGTGCGTCTTACTGCGGTCAAATTTTCCTTCTGCCATTGTTTTTGCCTTTCTTTTCCCCTGTTTTGGGGGAGATATTTGCCCGAGAAACCCTAGGCGCTGTGCCTGATCGATCATTGGCACAAAACCAAGGGTTTATCTCTTTTTTCCCATTACGGAATCCAGAGCAAAAATTAATTAATTAACTACAACTTATTTTAAAGATATTTTGAGGTTCTGTCAATATCCAATAAGTGGATTGCTTTGCATAATTTTTTCCACTTCCTGGTATCCGGTATGAAAATCATAATCGTACCGCGGCGGCAAGGCAAAAACGTAATTTTTATTGCTTCCGAGTTCGGTCGGCCCTATGGGAGCCGCGGAAACCGCCAATGTCTGGTTTTGAACCTCGCTCCATTCAGCCGGCGTAAAAATCATAATCGGAATGTCTTCGTAAGGATTTTGCGCTGTCCAATTGGGATTGCGGATATAAATTTCCGGGCCGGTGATAGCTTTTGTATAACTGCTTCCGGGCAACGGATTACCGGTCCATTGTTTAGCATATATTGAGTAGCCCTGCCAATCCGCCGGCAAAGAAAAAATAAAACCATATTCCGCGTTATTATATTTCACGGGAAAGGATGCCGCGGTAGACGTGGCCTGTCCGGGTGAAGTCGTAGCCGGCGGACTTTGGTCCGGAGGATTCGTTGAAACCGTTTGCTTTCCGCAAGCTGACGCTAAAAGTAAAATTGAAGCGATGATAATATATTTTTTCATGGAAATATAAGACTTATAGGACGTGTAGGACCTATTTGACCTATTAATTACAAATCGTCTATCTCCACCCTCGGGCCTTCAAAATCAAAACTGGGGTCTATGACTTCGGCGCGCAAATCTACCGGTTGATGATGCTCGGTGCTTGAACCGTTGGAGCTAAAAGATTCGTTTTTGACGCTCGGGCTTTTGGCCGGCGGTCTTGGAACCTCCGGTGATATCGGCTGTTCTTCCAACTGCGCCCGTAAAATTTCTTTGTTAATGCTTTCCACGTCCAAAACCTGACGCTGGAGTTTGCCCAATAACAACCGCTGATAATCTTCCACGCTCATAATCACCAACTTTGCATCCCCGCTCTCATCAATCACAAAAAACTTGCCTCCATCGGCTTTAGCTAAATTTATTAAGTCTTGTAAGTTTGTCATAAATGCAACCGAGGGTAACCCTCGGACACCGGTTATTCTGTAGCCGAGGGTTACCCTCGGGCTTCTACATTTGTCATAATTTCCTAATTTCAGTCTATTTCCAAATTTCCCGCCCCTGCATTATACCCCTGTTTTTTACCCTTTACAAGCCTGTTTATTCATGTTACCTTTGCTCCAAAAGGAGGCCGACATGGAAGGTATTGACGAGTTAACTTTCCGGTGCGCCGAAACCGGAAAACTGGTGACAGCCGAATGCCACCAAAGTCCCGAAGGACAACAAAAGGTTGACGTTGACAACTGTCCGTCGTGCCACGGACAACATCGGGGCATCGTGGTGAAAGACTCAAAGGCTGTATTTATATAATCCGGTCGCCGAGCCGAAGATCGGGTCAAGAGGCCAAAAAAGAGCGAGAAAGGAGGAAGCCAATGCCTGATTACCAAAATCCTGCGTTGCGACAAGACATGCCGATGAACGGACAAAGAGTCACAGTGAGACTTAAAGAACCTCTCCCAGTCAGCAGTTTTACTGGGGTCATAAACCGTGAAAACGGGGAGCTAAGTTTCACTGAAGTCGTGCTTGAAGTTGAGCCCGACAACGTCGAAGCGTACTTCAAACCCTTGGATGCATTCATTCCAAACGATGAAGGGTGACTGCTGCTCCACCCGGTCTCCGCATCGTGCATCGCCCGACATCTTTTGCCCCGTAGCCTTACGGGACAAAGATGCCGGGCTTCTTTTTTTGCCCATCTCAAGCCAAGGGGCATCTTCAGCTTAAAAATATCCTAAGTCCGAGGATGCCCCTTGGGCTTTATTTCCCGGCCTTCACAAACCTGTTTTTCTCTGGTATTCTGACCTATCGCCCAACGCATACGGACCCAGAGGTCCAAAGTTTGGCGAAAGAGGAGGAATTTATGCCGGTGAGGATAATCCGAGCCATTGGTATTTTTTTGGATATAGCTGGGATGGCAATCTTCTCCATTGCCGCAATCCATAACCAAGCCATTCAAAATCAATACTGGATTGACGCTCGGCACGGTGCCGTTATGCTTGGAGGATTATCACTGGTAGGACTTGGGAGTTTCATCTACCAAGCAACCACCAGACCCAAATAACCTCAGCATGCTCCCTGCAGTTTGCCTTGTGATTAGTCGCCTAGATCGAGACGCTAGCGTTACCTTTTTGGCTCCTGCTTAGGGAGTTTAATTCCGGAAATTTC
>CAZQFQ010000048.1:0-9112 GCA_964592725.1 uncultured Candidatus Saccharibacteria bacterium
CTGGGTCTTTTTAAATGTCTGGCCGGCGGTTGCACTTCAGATTAGAATTTCCGACCACAAACTTGACAAATCCGTGATTTTTATTTATAATAGCCGGTTCTCCGGCTGGGGCTTAAGTCGACAGCCGGAGGCACAAGTTCTTTAAAAGTAAAACGGAGGGGGAAAGGAACTCCCATGTTAACGTTCCTGATTGTGGCAGCCGGGTTGTTTGTGGTGCTGGCCGCGCGCGAAAGCAAAAAATTGCGCAAAGCGCTGGCAAAACACCAAAACAAAACCCGCGTACTGCCCAAAGCCGTCGGCTTGTTTGTTATTTGCGCCCAGGTGTCCGAGCTGTTAAAGACGCTTGACCACGCGACCATAACGAACGTCGCCGCGACTTTATTCCTGCTGGCGATTTTAGCCGCAGGCAAATCAGGAACACAAAACGAGCTGTTTTGATTTCCCCTCGCGCCGCGAGGGATGCTTATCCGGCTCAAACCGGAGTTCCTGATACAGAATTGGCAAAGCCCCGATTGTTGAAAAACAATCGGGGCTTTGATTATCAAAAATATTACATCACCCTCCCCCGCCTGTCTACGCCTATTGTTGAGGTTTGGGTAAATTTTGAAAGTTGGCACACTTGCCAATATCTATCGGCCTTTCAAAAAGGCGTGGCGGGCAGGCCTAGCCCCTCCCCTAAAGGGAGGGGGAAACTGCAAAACTATTGCAACTCACCCAAAACCACGGGGATATCAAGCTCCTGATTATTGCGCAAAATTTTTAAGGTTATCTGGCTGCCGGCCTGAAACTTCCCAATAGCGTCATCCAAAGATACGCTCTGGTTTAAAACAATATCGTTAATCCCCACTATAATATCGCCTTGTGTTAAACCCGCGGCGGAAGCCGGCGAGTTTGGTTTTACCGACATAACAAGCGCCCCGTTTTCCACGGACAGGCCTTGGGTAATTTGCGCGGCAGGGTCAATGGCTAAAAACATCACCCCCAAATAGGGCCGGGAAACTTTGCCGAAAGTTTTTAACTGCATTTCCGCGTCTTTTATGGTATTGATGGGTATGGCAAAACCCAAACCGGAGCCTTCGGTATCTATTAAAGTGTTCATTCCCACAACCTGGCCGGCCAAATTAATCAGCGGGCCGCCGGAATTCCCGGGATTTATGGACGCGTCGGTTTGGATTAAATTGTGCAGACGATCGGAATCTTCGCTGACATCAACATTGCGTCCCAAACCGGAAACCACGCCGCGGGTAACGGTATAGCTGTATTTGCCCAAAGAATTGCCGATGGCAAACACGGTCTGCCCGGTTTCCAGGCTGTCCGAATCCCCGAGCATAGCCGGCGTTAAATTCGGCGCGCTAATTTGCAGCAGGGCGATGTCGTCAAACTTATCCAAATTTAAAATTTTGGCCGGGTACTCGCTACCGTCGCCCAAAACCACCGTATAATTCATTGTCGGATCTTCCACTACGTGGTTGTTGCTAACGATAAGCCCGCTTGAGTCAAGCACAAATCCGGTTCCCAAAACCTCGTCCGGAGACGCGCTGGTGGCCGGGTCGGCCGAGCTTTCCGTACCGGTGGCCTGATTTTCCACGCCGATAATATTGACCACCGAAGCCTTGGCCGTGCGCACCGCCAAAATCCCCTGCTGTTCGTCGGTCAACGGGGCGGTGGAAGCCGCGGGCTTAATGTTATTAAAGATGATTTTCTGCGCTACACCGGATTGCGCGATTAGTACAGCGCTTACGATAGCAACCGCCGCGATAAAATATTTTTTTGAATTCATATTATTTTCGTTTTTAAATTTTTCCGCAAAACTTAGCGCCCCCATTCATGTCAATCTTGTCATTTTTTTAAATCTTGTCAATTCTGTCAATTACTCTATTCCCTGCGCTTTTAAGTCGTTCAAAATTTCCTGCGTGGCCAACAGCCAGTTGGAATTGCAGGGCTTTACGTAAACCCCGCACATTTGCTCCAGTGTCCAATCGCTGTATTTTTTGTCCAGCAGGCGGTTAAAATCCGCCACCCAGGCGCTGTAGCTAGAGTATGTCCGCCAAGAAGGAGCGCCCGGCTTTACGCCAATGTTGCTGCAGTTATTGTCCGAGCAGTTTTTTCCCAAAGTGCTTTCGGCAAAAGCAATAGCCAAAATTAGTTTCCAATGGGACGCCTGGGCTATTGTGCCGGCGGCCGAAACGAGCGGTGAATTTTTCGCGGCCAAATACGCCTGCAGTTTAGTTGTCCTTTTTGCGACAATATCCGGCTGGGCAATGGCCGCAAAATAACTCTGTAAATATTCTATAGGAGTATTAAATAAAACATTATTATCAACGCTACCGCTGTTTTGATTTTGCAACTGCGTTCCGGATACGGGTGAGCCCGAAGGAACCGGCCCGGCACTATTTGGCTGGTCGGTAGTCACGCCCAAAACCTGCGGCTGGTCATCGGCCACAATGCTCTTTGTATCCAAAACTGACCACATCCCGGAAACAAAAGCTATCATTAAAGCCAAAACCGCGGCCGCGACCGGAACTTTTTGTTGGCTGTAAACTTTTTGAAAAAATAAAGCGGCTTCGCTCTTTTTTGATTTCTTCCTGCCGGGGACCACAAAAAACGGGCAAAAAACGCTTTTTTCCACCGCCTTTTTAACCGGCCGCTTAACTAAGCCGTCAACTTTTAACACCCTAACCTTTACCGGTTGTGATTTTAGCCTTACATCGGCCTTTTTTGGTTTTTTTATCCCGTCTAAATTTCCAATATTTTTCACCTATCTATTATAGCATTCCCCGCCCAATTAAAAAACTCCTAATTTTAAGACGTTTCGTTACGCGCAAACATTCTTGAATATAGTATACGCTATTTATTTTTAGACTTTTCTTTTTTCTTCGGCAAAAAATTTTGTTTGGAAACTACCGGCCGGCCAAGTTCCTTTTCCAATTCTTTTCTGGCATTGCCCGCCACTCTCCCGCCGCGGTTGGCATCGGTTTTTAATTTTGGCACGCCTTGGGAATCTTCATTCTTATGGATTTCCGTGGTTGAGGCCTCACCGAGCATATTAAAAATCAGCTCCAAATTGCCCATATGGTCGCGCAGATTTTCCCGCTTTAAGCCTTTAAGTTTTTTGTGCTGGCTTGGAGTCAAGTCAAAAGTTGCCTTGGCAATTTCCGCGGTTAAGATTTCATAATCCCTTTTTACTTTTGCTCCGCGTTTTTGCCATTCACCGGTCAGATCTTCACGCACTTCAATGCCGCGCATCCTGAGCTCAATCCAGGAATCAGGATAGCCTTTTAACTTATAAAGCATCCTTGTGCGGCGCGCGCCTAATTCCGGATTTTCAATTTCTTGCACGCGTTCATAGCCCACCTTTGCCAGCCAGCGCTTAAACGGCTCGGCTTTGGGCGAAGGGATGGATTGAATAATACGGAAAACGCCTTCGGTATTGGCGCAATTCATCAATTGCTTGCCGCCGACAGTTTGGATTGGAAGGGTATGGACAATTTGTCCATACCCTTTGGACAATTCCTTATCCCTAAGCCTCATTTTATTAATATAATCTTTTACATCCGCGGCATCAGTTAAAGCAAATACCACATCTTCCACAACAAACCACCACTCATTATTATAAATCACCCGTCTTATTTGATTGCCTTTAAACAAGGCTATATTATTTGTTTCCATAAAATTTAGGTTAGTTATATATTTATAGTATACTATCGTTCACTATTAATCAAGCCTCAATCTGTGAATAAATTCCCGAATTATGGTCATCCTCACTAAACCCATTTTCCTCTCCGAAATAGCCCAAGGCTAAAAAGATATGGACTAACGCAAAGAAATTAAAATCCTGATAAAACTTTAGAATCCATTCCCTACGCAGACAATCTAAAATACCGCAACGCGTGCGGTATTTTAGATTATTAGTGGACCTAAATTTAGACGTAAAACTTTTCTGGCTTTGGCAAACGAAGTTTACCACCGATTGACAGAGGTTAAGATTTATCCAGAGTTAACAGAATAACCAAACTCTAGATATTTTTATAAGACTCTACGGCCTCAATATCCGACTTCATTTCTTTCAAGCGTTCGGGAAGTTTTGTGGCCAAATATTGTATTAGTTCTAACATTCTTTCTAAATCACTCCATTTTTCTAAAGGTCTGGGGGGCATAACATACGGATAAATATAAATGTAATCGTTAATGAATTCCATATGCCAGTCGCTCCATTTGTCTGCAAGAGGTTGTGTAAATTCGGCGGTAAAAATCTGTAGTCCTTCCATCTGCATTCCTTGTAGGGTCCATAGAGTAAAAGTGTTGTCTAAGTCTCCGTCTAAATGTGCTTGTGGATTATCACCGTTGCAAAAATTGATCATTTCAAAACCGTGTTTGTGAGACTGTAAAAACAAGCGGGGCAACGGGCAGCTAAATTCCAAACGCGAAACGGTTTGATCTATAATTACACTGCCATCACGGCCATGGGCAGTATATTGATAAGTGAAAATTGAAAATGGGATTTGATTGAACGAACCGGAAACGATATCCAAATAATAGGGTTTGTCGTTGTATTTTGAAAAAATTTCACCGTTAATATTTTGCATTTGCCCTTGTGCCTGGTAAGACAACTCCTGGGCTTGGGCAAATTGCTGTACGAATACATGTTTTAACTTGAATCTTAGGTCGGTAACGTGGGAAATTTCTATCAGCCAAGGTGTAATTAGCAAAATAATTGCTACCAGCCAGTAGGCGCTGAGTTGCCCGATAAAAATTAGGCAACAAAATAGCAATACTTCTAAACCCAACAATATCAAAAATGCCCGCTTGGTAGGCTTGGTATAATGCTCGCGTTTATAGTTATTGACTAATTCGTCCAGGTCGGTAATCCGCTCCATAGTCGGGGTAGGCTGCGGAATTGGAAGAGACGGATCATTATTGTTTTTGAGAGGCATTCTCTATTTGATTTATTGTATTAATGGCTTCTTCGGAAATTAGCTCGCCTGTTTGCGAATTTACGAGAGCTTGAACGCCGCCTGTATCGCTAAAACCGCTTGTCATACCAACAAACCAATATTTCGGCAAGCTGGGACTTTCCGGCACGTTATCTGTCGGGTTTAATATAACATGGGTCAATATTTGGCTATGGGTTTGTTTATAGTTTTGGAAGTCCGGGCTCAGCATGGCAATTTCCAAAGCTTTCTTGGGACCGACCTTGACAGTAAAAATATCTGTAAAATTATTGACGTAGTTTGGTTTTAGGCTTGAGCTGGGGTCGGTGTCAATTCTTAAAATGTTATTGGAATTTTTGTCAAACAGAATTTCATAGACATCATTGGTCTTTTTGGACTCATAATAATACGAATCAGCCTGATTTAATATTTTATCAGCTTCGGGTGTATTATCCGGCAAGCTAAACACTCTTCTATAGCTGTACCATTTCGCGTCAGATTGCCACTGGCTCGCTTTATCATAACCGAGAACAATCTTACCATTTATGGCCTGAATATCCGCAGCATCTTCAGCGTCCGGAGTTGCGACAATAGCTTTTGCCTGTTCATCCAAACTTTGGACTTGCTTAATATCGGTAGCAATTTTCGTAATATTTTCCGTTCCAACTTTTTTCACCACTAAGTAGATGTTGCCTAAATATAATACTAAAAATATTGCCGCGGCGGCAAATGATAAAAGATTAGCAGTTTTTGCGTGTTGGGGTAATTTCTTTTTCCAGCCATAATAAAAAATAGCCCCCAAAATTAGAGGGTTAAAAAGGCACAGGGCAAAGACCAATAATTTTCCTTTTCCGGTCAAAGGCTCCAAAGAAGATTGTCCTTCCGGAATATTTTTCTTTTTGCTGACCATTAACCATATGCCTATGATTAAGGAAACGAACCACAGTAAACGCAATACTGTTAGTATCATATGATTTGCTTAATTATCTGCCTTCATTATACACCTTTTTGCTTATAAGTTAAACCATCAATAAAGTTTCTTTTTGCCTATGGATCGTCTTTTAAAAACTCGAAACCGCCCATAAAAGGGCGGTTTGAAATAGAAAATGTTTATTGTCCCGCCGATGGGCTGGGCGCGGGGCCGCGGACGGGAATTGTTTGCAAAGCTTCGGAAGGGACGGCGGAGTTGGCGGCCGATTGGGTGGCGGACGCTTGCGCCAAATCTTTTTGCTCGCCTTTTCTGACGCCGGCGTTATAGCTAATTCCGCCGACAATTAAAGCCAGCACTGCCGCGAAAACAAAAGCCCGGCGGCGCGCAACGTGGCGGGGAATCATTTCCACCTCCTGGTTTACCGCCAAGGATTTGTTGGTTTCCAAATTCGCCGCGGCCGGCAGCCACAAAGACATCACCAAAGCAAAAATAATAAAGATTAAAGAATAAACAAAAGTTTTTTGATTCGCGGCTACGGTTGCTTGGTTGCTGATGCTGACAATTTCGTTGCTAATATACGGAGGGATGGAACTGCCGCCGGTCACGCCGGTGCCAAACTCAATATTGGAAGCTTGCTGGCTCACAGTTTGGCTAAGCGCGGGCTTTAGCCCGGCGGGGATAACCGAACTTGCGTTGACGCCGCTAACCAACCCTAAACTTAAAGATGAAATTAAAACCGCTCCCATAATGGCCGAGCCCAGAGTGGCGCCGACCTGGCGCAAAGTGGTGTTTACTCCGGAAGCCGCGCCGGATTCTTCCACCGAAACCGCGGACAAAGCCATATTGCTGGATTGTGACATCATTAATCCCGCGCCGGCGCCAAACAGCGCGAAGCCCGGAGCCAGCGCCCACACGCTCGCGGTTACGGATATGCCCGAACGCAGGGCCAAAAATGCCAAAACATCCAACAACAAACCAATTTGGATAATTCTTTTGGGACTAATGAACTTGCTTACATAGGCGGAAAGCGGCGCCGCGACCAAAAGCGTTAAGGTCATAGGCAACATCGCGAAGCCCGTGTGGAGGGGATTCAAATTTTTTACTCCTTGTAAAAATACCGGGATGGCAAAACTTAAGCCCGCCTGGCCCAAGGACAAAATCGCGGTGATTGACGCGGCCAAAATAAACTGCGAATTGGAAAACAATTTCAGCGATACCAGCGGCGTTTCGCACTGCCTTTGCACGTGTCCTTCCCACCAGGCAAAGGCTGTCAAAATAATTAATCCCAAAAGAATAAATACCGGCACCACGGACAGGCCGCCTAAATTTATGGTCTGGCCGAACAGCGTAAAAGGCGCGGCCGCCTGCCACCAGCCGTAAGTTGAAGCTTTGATAAAAGCAAAAACTATGGACAACAGCCCCAGTGCCGACAACAGAACTCCGACAAAATCAATGGTTGGTTTCTCTTCCTTGTCCCTGGCTTCTTTTATTAAAAACGAGGCCGCGACCAAAACCGCGGCGACAAACACGTTAATTCTAAAAGCCCAGCGCCAGGAATAATAAGTGGTCAGCCAGCCGCCGACTACCGGGCCCAGCGCCGCCGCGCCCGCGGCAATGCCGCCCCAAATCCCAAAACCAATTTGCCGGTCTCGGCCGGTGTAATTGGACACCAAAAGCGAAGCGGTCGCCGGTAGCATCAAACACGCGCCGATGCCCTCTATAATTGCCTCGCCGGCTATCATAAACCCCACGCTGTGGCTTATGGAAGTCATAAATGAGCCCGCGGCAAAAATAATCGCGCCAACCACGAACATTTTTTTACGGCCGAACAAATCGCCCAAACGCCCGCCGGTTATGGTAAAAGCCGCCAGCATTAAAGAATAAGCCGTAATCACCCACTGCATACTCTGGATGTTTGTATGTAAATCATCAATAATGGTGCGCAAAGAAACATTCAGGATAGTAGTATCCAAAATAATAATCGTCAGCGCCAAACTTAAAACCACTAACGGAATCCATTTGCGGAATCCGCGGGGATAATCCCCATTTTGCCTCGTGGCTTCCAAAGCACCCAGTTTGATTGCGGCGGGGTCGATATTCATACAATTTTTTTCCAACTTAGATTATTATTGATCGGGTTTTATAAATATTATCACTTTTATTATACTACACTTGCCTCGTCCTGCCATTTACAATAACCTTATTTTAAACTGCCTGTCCGCCTGTCCGCGCAAAAATCGCCTAACATGGGCGATTTTTGTTGACTCGAATTCCTAAACGAAATTGGCTGACAGGCAATACTTCCTTTGGTCACAAAGGATTTTGTACAGCCCGTCTGGCCGTTGAAATTTTTAACTGTTGCTCCAGTTGACTTATAAACGTATATAAATTATAAACGGTTCCCGTAAAGACGCAGGAAATATCCCCGCTGGTCTTTTTGTTATATGTAATTGTCGTAATGGTGCCGAAAGAAACCGACTTGGCGCAATGCCCGTCTATTTGGCTAACGTCGCCGATATTTTGCAGTAAAGCCCGCAGTGTTTTTACATCGACCGTTCCGGCCGGAAAATTTTGTGCCGGTTTATTTTGCACAAGCGCGGAAGCGCTACCGTCAGCAAAAATATTTATGGCATACGGCAAAGCATTAGTAGACCCCGAGTTGTTAACTGTAACCAGCAAATTGGATGGGTTTGTCGGAACCGCGGCCGGAGTTGACGTAGGAATCGGCGATGGTGTGGGCGTAAGACTTGGCGGACTCTGATTTGCGTTCTGGGTCACCGGGATTTGGACCGGCGTAAGAGTAGAGACCTGCTGTGCGTTACAGCCGGCGGCTAAAAAGGCGGCAATTGGAAATAAAAATAATATTTTTTTCATGTGCATATTAAATTGCTGTTCTTATTGTACCAAATATCGCTCTTCAAGGGCAATGATTATCTCGGCGGTTTTAATGGCTTCCAGATACCATTTTTCTATTACCTGGGGATCGTAAGAGGTAATACCCCTGATTTTCATTTTATGCACGGCGTCATCTTCCTCGTCGCCCTCGTTGGAGGAGCTAATCCTGATTTTAAACAACTCCCTGGCCAGCGCTATTACCGAATTTTTTCCCATATTTATTTTTCCACGTTTAAGGTTACTCTGTCCTTGCCGTCGCAGGTGACGTAAAGATTGCCCAACACCTCCGGATAAAAGACATCGTATCCATAACCCGCTATTCTAAAACTTTCAGTGTCGGCTTTAATGGTATGCG
>CAZQFQ010000049.1:0-8930 GCA_964592725.1 uncultured Candidatus Saccharibacteria bacterium
TTTTTTGTAACGCAGTTGTTTAATCCGAGTAGCTGTGAGTATAAAGGGGAGCCAGAGTTAGGGCATGGAACCTTGAAAACAGTTAAGGGTATCGGCGCAAGTGAGCCCTGAATACAAGCGGATAGGTAATACGCCACCGAGACAAGGCGTGTAGCTGTAGCGGCGAGTTGGCGCGGCCGACTATAGTGCCCTCTTTCGGAGGGCGCATCGTAAGATGCTAACAGATCAAATAAAACAAAAGCGAAAAAATTGATTGACGCACGGGTTTATTGCTTAAAGTTTACCGTGCGTGACAGCCCAGGGGCGATAGGCGGCGGCCACAAGAAGCTTAGTGGTAACCGTGACCAGCCTAGCTTGGGATCTCGGCTGTGGATACACAGCCCGGGATAAAAAAATACACTCCTCGCATGGACACGATGTAGAGGCGTAAGGAGCGAAACTTAGTATGGGGGTAATTTTAGCAAGCATCCTCCGTAGTGTCCAAAGCCAATAGGCGCAAAAATCCGGGTTTGCTCGGCGAACTGGCGCAAGTAGCCAAAACTTGAGTATCCAAAATCAGTTTTCGGGCGAGTATTCAGAATGAGGCGGATGATCCGAGTTCTGAAGAAAATTGCGAAGACATTGCGGAGAAAAAGCAGCGGTAAAAGCGTTAAGTGCCGACTGGAAGAAAGCATTCAAGAAGAGAAGGAAGGGCTGACACTTAAAGCTTCTTCCTTCTTCCTCTAAGGGTATCAATTCAGTTTGATAAGTTTTGAGGAGGTAAGGCATCTAACAATGGCGTTTCGCATTTGGTGGTTTGGCGGACATAGAAATTAAAACCATTTTTGACTCGGATGTAAAAAGGAGGTGAGGAAAATTGATCCGAGTAAAGTGTTTGTCCGGGCCGTACGCCGGTCGGTCCAGGTTTCCGGCAGAGGATGTTAATCCACCGGATCTGTTGGGGTCGTTTCTCCAGCATGGATGGCAGTGGGAGGTCGATTACTCCCAGGCCACCGGCGTTGAGATTCTCCGGTGGTTTAGGGCAGACCTTGGCGCGCGCGCCATACGGGCGATGCGCAAGGGTTTGCAAGTCAGCTTTATGGGGAAGGTTTATTCCGACCCCATGGAGCTGGAAGACGCCATAACGTATTCCGGTCGGGGGGTGTCTCTTGGCCGGGATGACGAGAGTGGTGTGGAGATCACCGACCACGATCTCCAGGAACCGGAGCCGCTGGCCTTACACCGCCAGGCGTCGGAGTGGATTGAGGTCCACTGCCAGGAGCTTCTGGAAGCCGGGAAGGATGTGCCTTCCTGGCAAAAGAAGAACGCCTTTGCCCGGACCGCGGCCGCATTGGTCACCGGTCTGCCGCTTGGTACAGTCGGCGGCCCTACGGCTCGCGAGCACGCCGCTCTGCGTCAGTTAGGGCAGAGCCGGTGGACTTTTGAAGAGGTGGTGGGGGTTTTGGGTCGGGAGGACGGCCTGATGTTTGGGCCGTTGACCGACCTGCACCGCCAAGTGTGGGTGGAGGAGTTTTGCTTTGACGACGACCCGGATGACGTCGTTGAGCTGGTTGCCTCCACCGGAAAAAAGCTCGGCTTGTAAGACCGGGCAAAAAATAAAAATAGTTTGCATTCAGTCTGGGGTGAGCCAGGCTAGTACAGCCTTGTTCGTCCCTTTTTTCCAGGCTATCAGGGTTTATCCTTTCCTGCCTTGCCTCGGCCCGAGGTCGGGGCAAGAGGTTTAAGCTTTGGTAGCCTGAAAAAAATAACTTAGGACTTACGCGTTTGAGGCAAAGAAGATATAAAAATCTATATTTTATTGCCTCAAACCGCAGGGGCTAGGCCGATTACATCGTTATTTTCCTGGGCAGTGTTTGGGTGGAATTCACTTCCACCCATATCACTCCGGTTTTACTCGGCGTAGATTAACTACGCCTCATAAAATCCTCGGAAAATGCCTCGTACTCGGCCTAGCGCGTAAGTCCTAAAAAGCCGCAGTTGGATGCTAGAACGGCTTTTTTTGTAACAAATTGTCATGGAAATCGTCATTGACATTGTGTAGTCTGGCATATACAATATGGGTATGGTGGAATTGGAATTACCGGAGCCAATAATTTTTGAATGGGACCAGCATAACCAAACAAAAATTCGGCTTAAGCACGATATTAAACCGGAAGAAGCGGAGCAAGCGACTTTAACGCATAGATTGATACTTTTTGACAGGAGCCATAGCGCCAAAGAGAAGCGTTATCAATTATTGGGGACGGACAGTTCGGGAAGAGTTTTGTTTGTGGTTTTTACTATCAGAAATAGCAAAATTAGAATAATATCGGCGCGTAGCGCGAACAAAAAAGAAAGGAGCAATTATGGCAAAAAAACTTAAAAAAATTCCCAAATTTAAGTCTGAAGATGAAGAGGCTAAATTTTGGAATACTCATGACTCAACCGATTATTTGGATTGGTCAAAAGCTCAAAGGGCGGTTTTCCCAAACCTTAAGCCAACCACCCGCTCAATTTCATTGCGCCTTCCGGAATATATTATTGCCAGAACTAAAGAGAAAGCTAATGCATTGGATGTTCCTTATCAGTCTTTAATGAAGCAATATATAGCCAAAGAAGCTTTAAAGGACGGTAATGTTTATAAGCCTGTGGATTAGCTGTTTGAGGTTTGGGGGTAAGTGTGGTAGGATGGAGATACAAATAGATCGTGAGATGGTGAATAACCTCCCCTAGCCCCTCCTTTGCAAGGAGGGGAATGGAAACACTTGACAAGAAGTTCTTGACGAGTATAATCTAAATATGCACAATTTAATAAGCCTATAAGCCTTTACGGACCGGCCTTTTTTATGTATGTAAAAAAGGGAATGTTTTGCGTCCTCAATCACGATTTCGGGGAGATAGAAGACGTAAAATATTTTTGGTTCATTAGCTTTTAGGTTTAATATTATCCTTAAATAAGCCAAAAAGTGCATTTTTGGCTTTAGGGCTTGCTGTCTGTATCCTTAGGGCAGTAACCCCAAGTTAGGTTATTTAATGGCCAATAAAACCAAGACCATGTCCTCCGCCATGGTTAAGTTTCCCGAGAGCAAAGCCTTAGCCCGCAAATTTTTTACATCCAGCCACGAAACCGCACTCTTACCGAATTTAATAGAGGTGCAGTTGATTTCTTATAAGTGGTTTGTGGAAAAGGGTTTAAAAGAATTATTGGGCGAGATTAACCCGATTCGCGATTTTACCGGGAAAAACCTGGAAATGTTTTTTGGGGACTATTTTTTTGATAAATCCAAATACGACGAGTTCACTTCCCGCGAAAGAAACACCACTTACGAAGCCCCGCTTTATGTTTCGGCAAAATTAGTCAACAAACAAACGGGAAAAGTAAAAACCCAGGATGTTTATTTTGGCGATTTTCCTTTAATGACTCCGCGCGGCACGTTTATTATCAACGGTGTGGAGCGCGTGGTGGTCAACCAGCTTATAAAATCCCCGGGCGTATTTTTTACGGCCGAGAATTTGCGCAACCGGAATTTTTACGGAGCAAAAATTATTCCCAACCGCGGCGCCTGGCTGGAACTTGATACCGATGCCGCCGGTGTCATCGGAGTAAAAATAGACCGCAAGCGCAGAATCCCCATTACCGCCTTGCTTCGCGTGTTTGGATTAAGCACCAATGAAGAAATTTTGGAAGCTTTTAAAGATGTAGATACCGACCCCGACACCAAATACATCCAAAACACTTTAGAAAAAGACGCTTCTACAAATCCCGACGAAGGCTACAAAGAAGTTTATAAAAGAATCCGCCCCGGCGACTTGGCCACGGTGGACAACGCCAAGTCGTTAATTAGCGGAATGTTTTTTAACACCGAACGTTACGATCTTTCCTTAGTCGGCCGCTACAAATTTAACCAGCGCTTAAACGTGCCGGCGGAAAATCAAAGCCAGATTTTGACCAAAGAAGATTTAGTCATGGCAGTCCGCGAAGTAATTAAATTAAACAACACCCAAGGCACGCCCGACGACATAGACCATTTGGCCAACCGCAGAGTCCGCGCCGTGGGCGAGCTTATCCAGGCCCGCTTCCGCGTGGGACTTGCCCGTATGGCCAGGATTGCTAAAGACCGCATGTCTTTGGCCGATTTAGATACCGTCACCCCTGCCCAGTTAATTCACGTCCGTCCGATAGTTGCCACCATGCAGGAATTTTTTTCTTCATCCCAGCTGTCGCAATTTATGGACCAGACCAACCCGCTCGCCGAATTGGAACACAAGCGCAGGCTTAGCGCCATGGGCCCGGGAGGACTTAGCCGCGAGCGCGCCGGGTTTGAAGTCCGCGACGTGCATCACAGCCACTACGGCCGGCTTTGTCCCATTACCACGCCGGAAGGCCCGAACATCGGTCTGGTGGCGCACTTGGCAACTTACGCGCGCGTAAACGATTTTGGATTTATAGAAACGCCCTACCGCGTGGTAAAAAAGTTTGCCAAAAACGACGGCAAAGATTTAGAAGACGAAATTTCTTTATACGATATTAAAGATGAAAAAGGCAACGTAATTGCCCGAGCCGGCGAAACGGTAAACGCGGCCAAAGCTAAAGAGGTTGCCAAAAATCACCAGCTGTTGGAAATCCGCATTAAGCCCCGCGCCACGGATAAAATTAAATATCTGGACGCTTACGAAGAAGAGGCACTCGTTATCGGCCAAAGCAATATCAACCTTGACGCCGGTAATCACTTCGCGGATCTTAGGGCAAGCGTCAGGGTGCGCACCGTTCCTACCATGCATTCTACCGATGACATAGATTATTTGGATGTGTCTCCCAAGCAAATTATTTCCGTAACCACGTCCTTGATTCCGTTTTTGGAACATGATGACGCCAACCGAGCTTTGATGGGTTCCAACATGCAACGCCAGGCCGTGTCCTGCATTAAGCCGGACGCGCCCATAGTCGGCACCGGCATGGAAGGCAAGGCCGCGCGCGACTCCGGCACTGTGGTTTTGGCAGAAGAAGACGGCACCGTGACGTCCGTCACCGGAGAAAAAATTGTCGTGGTCGGCGAAAAAGGCAAAAAAAAGGAATATCCACTGTTAAAATTTTTGCGCACCAATTCCGCCACATCCATAAACCAAATTGCCCGCGTAAATAAGGGACAAAATGTCAAAAAAGGCGATGTCTTGGCAGACGGGGCATCCACGGAACACGGCGAGCTGGCTTTGGGTCAAAACGTGTTGGTGGCATTCCTTTCCTGGGAAGGCGGCAATTACGAAGACGCGGTTTTGGTCAGTGAGCGCGTTGTCCAGCAGGACCGCTACAGCAGCATCCATATAGACGATTTTAAAATAGACGTGCGCGACACCAAACTGGGCCCGGAGCAGGTGACGCGCGACATTCCCAATGTCGGCGATGAAAAATTAAAAGATTTAGACGAGACCGGAATTATCCGCATCGGCGCCCAGGTTAAAGCCGGAGATATTTTAGTGGGGAAAATTACGCCCAAAGGTGAAACGGATTTGACCGCTGAAGAAAAACTATTGAGGGTAATCTTTGGTGAAAAGTCCAGGGATGTAAAAGATACTTCTTTAACTCTGCCTCACGGCGAATACGGAAAAGTGGTTAACATCCGCCAGTTCACGCGCGAAGCCGGAGACAAACTCCAGAGCGGGGTCATTCGCAGTATCCAGGTTTCGGTCGCGGTTCTGCGCAAAGTCCAGGTCGGCGACAAAATGGCCGGACGCCACGGCAACAAGGGCGTCATCTCCAAAATTATTCCGGTGGAAGATATGCCGTTTATGGAAGACGGCCGGCCCGTGGATATTATTTTAAATCCGCTGGGCGTGGTGTCCCGTATGAACCTCGGGCAAATTTTGGAAACCCATCTTGGCATGGCCGCTTACCGTTTGGGCTACCATGTTGCCACGCCGGTTTTGGACGGAGTCCCGGAGCGTAAAATTAAAGAAGAGCTGGTAAAAGCCGGCATTGCCGAAGACGGTAAGGTTTATTTAATAGACGGAAAAACCGGCGTGAGGTTTGATGAAAAAGTTACCGTGGGAATTATGTATTTTTTAAAACTCCACCATCTTGTCGACGACAAAATGCACGCGCGTTCCACCGGTCCGTACAGCTTAATTACCCAACAGCCGCTCGGCGGAAAAGCCCAGTTCGGCGGCCAGCGTTTTGGGGAAATGGAAGTTTGGGCCCTGGAAGGCTACGGCGCGGCGCACACTTTGCAGGAAATGCTGACTATAAAAAGCGACGACGTCGTGGGCCGTTCAAAAACTTATGAAGCGATTGTAAAAGGCGAGGCCATTAAAAAACCGAATATTCCAGAGTCGTTTAGAGTGTTGGTTAAAGAGTTGCAATCGCTGTGTATGGATGTAGAGCTTCTCGGTCGCGACGGCGCGGTAAGCAGTGCCGCGGAAGAACCTGAAATAATCGTTCCAAACCTTCCGCCCGTAATGCCGCTGGTTCCCGAAACTTCGCTGTTTGAAGATGAAGTAAAAAAGAAGCCGAAGAAAGAGAAAAAGGCGAAGTAAGTTCTTGTTCCGCGGAAGGACGCGGAATCTAACCCAGCCTCCGCACAAGGCTACGGCGGGCGCGGCGCGGAAAGACGCCGGAATTGTAGTGCAGTTTCTCCCCATTTAATGGGGAGATGTCACCGAAAGTCAATCGGATAACATCGCTTTCGGTGACAGAGAGGTTAAAATCAGAAGTTAACCTCTCCCCTGACCCCTCTCCATGAAATGGAGAGGGGAACCGCATGAACCTTGAAATCTATTCCATAAAAAAACACCCCGTGCCGACTGCTTCCGATAAACATCATCGGAAACAGGCGGGCACAGGGCGGGGGTGAGGTGGCGGTGATGTCAGTCGAGCTTTTGTCCGCAGAACGGGCAGAACTTGATAGCCCTTTTTAGCCAATGGTGATCGAGTTCGCTGGAAGTTATTCCCATCATCCAACGGGCGCCATCCTTGAGTATGGCTACCAAAGTTGGACTCTCAGGTTCTCTGAGCATTTCATCGCAGTTATGCGTCAATTGTTTTACCTCCTTAACATTCCGAAAGAATCGGACAGCTAAAAATACCACAGGCGGAATATTTTGTAAAGAGCTAAAAAGAAATCGAATATACGAATTAGACGAATCAACGAATGACTGCGAATAGGATGCAGAATTCGTATATTCGTAGACATTCGCAGATTCGTTCCATTCGTTGATTCGATTTATTAAGACTAATCACTAACCACTAACCACTTCCCCTATGTTTACCCAAACCGAAGATTTCAAAGGTGTCCGCTTAAAGCTTGCCAGCCCTGAAACGATCACTCAATGGTCGCACGGGGAGGTGACCAAGCCGGAAACCATTAATTATAGAACCCAGCGTCCGGAAAAGGACGGTCTTTTTGACGAGAAAATTTTTGGCCCGATTAAGGACTGGGAATGTTACTGCGGCAAATACAAGCGCATTCGCTACAAGGGAATTGTCTGCGACAAGTGCGGTGTGGAAGTTACCAAGTCATCCGTCAGGCGCGAAAGAATGGGCCACATTAAACTGGCCGTGCCGACCGCGCACATTTGGTTTTTGCGCGGCGTGCCTTCCCGTTTGGGTTTGATTTTGGATTTGGGCGTGCAGGAATTGGAAAAGGTAGTTTATTTTGCCGCTTACATTATCAATTCCGTGGATGAAGAAGCCAGAATGTCCACGCTTGAGCAAATCGAGCACGAATTTAAAGCCAAGAAAAAAGTTATTGAAGAAAAATTTGAAACTTTGATCGGCAAATCCAAGTCGGCCATCGGGCAAAAAGCTTCCCAAAAAGATCCGGATGTTTTGCAGGCGGAAATTGACGCCGAGGTTACCAGGCTCAAAGACGCCTGGAGCAAAGAAAATGACGCCCTTGAAAGCATCCGCGACCAGGCCAGGAGCGAACTCAAATCCATCAAAAAAATGCAAATCATTAGCGAGCTTCAATATCGCGATTTGTCTTTAAAGTATGGGCCGGTATTTTCCGCCTCCATTGGCGCCGAAGGAATTAAAGGACTTTTGGAAGAAGTAAATTTGGAGCAGCTGCTTTCCGACTTGCAAACTCAACTGCCGAATGTGGAAGGGCAGGCCGAGAGAAAAATTTTAAAGCGGATGAAGCTGATAAAATCCTTAATTAATTCCGGCCTCCGACCCGAGTGGATGCTCATTACAATGTTGCCGGTCATTCCGCCGGATTTGCGCCCTATGGTTCAGTTAGACGGCGGGCGTTTTGCCGCTTCCGATTTGAACGATTTATATCGCAGAGTTATTAACCGCAACAATCGCTTAAAGAAACTTCTGGAAATTAAAGCGCCGGAAGTTATTACCCGCAACGAAAAACGCATGCTTCAGGAAGCCGTTGACGCTTTAATAGACAACTCCATCCGCCACGGAAAAGAAGTTACGGCTTCAACCGGACAAAAGCGCAAACTGCGCTCGCTGGCCGATATGCTTAAAGGCAAGCAGGGGCGTTTCCGCCAAAACCTTTTGGGTAAGCGCGTGGATTATTCCGGGCGCTCGGTTATCGTAGTGGGCCCTCGTTTGAGACTGCACCAGTGCGGTTTGCCAAAAATGATGGCTCTGGAATTGTTCAAGCCTTTTGTAATTTCCAAACTCATCGGCCGGGAATTCGCCCACAATGTTCGTTCCGCAAACCGTTTAATAGAGCAAGGCCGAACCGAAGTTTATGATATTTTGGAAGAAGTTACCAAAGACCACTACGTGCTACTTAACCGCGCTCCGACACTTCACCGTTTGGGTTTTCAGGCGTTCCAGCCCGTATTAATAGAGGGCAAGGCCATTCAATTGCATCCGATGGTCTGTGCCGCGTTTAACGCGGACTTTGACGGCGACCAAATGGCCGTGCATGTTCCTTTAACCGAAGCCGCGCAAAAAGAAGCGCGCGAAATTATGGTTTCCGCGCACAACCTGCTTA
>CAZQFQ010000050.1:0-8552 GCA_964592725.1 uncultured Candidatus Saccharibacteria bacterium
TACCCTCGGCTTTAGTATTCATATTGCCCGAGGGTAACCCTCGGGCTTGCACCCCAAACGCAATGTCACGAAGTTTAACCAAAATACCGCCCCGTTGCAATTGAGGCGGTATTTTATATATCGCTTTTATCAAAATTACTTTAATGTACCCTTCGTCCCACCTTGGACAAACTCAGGGTCGCTCAGGATGACTTTGAAATAATCATTCCGAGGGTTACCCTCGGCTTTAGTATTCATATTGCCCGAGGGTAACCCTCGGGCTTGCACCCCGCTATTATTTCAAAGTCACAGTCCCACCGGCCTCTTCGAGCTTTTTCTTTAAAGCTTCAGCATCGGCTTTGGGCATATTTTCTTTTATGATTTTGGGCGCGCCGTCTACCAGGTCTTTGGCTTCTTTTAGGCCTACCTGGGTAACTTCGCGGACAACTTTAATTACGTTGATTTTGCTGGCGCCGGCTGAAGTTAGCTCAACGCTAAATTCGGTTTTTTCTTCCGCGGCGGCGGCGGCCGGAGCGGCACCCATCATCAAGGGGGCGGCGGCGGAAACGCCGAATTTGCCTTCTAAAACTTTTACCAATTCGGAAAGCTCCATAACGGAAAGCTTTTCCACTTGCTCCACGAGGGCTTTAAACTTCTCGGGGACTTCTACGGGCTTTACATCATCTGACATATTTTTAAATCCTTTCTTTCTATAAATAATTACGGATACACTCTTTTTATCGCTGAATGGTCGCTGATATGTACGCTGACTTTACGCTGAGCCTCAACACCTTCCTTGAGGAAGATAGTTTAGATTCAACGACTTTTCAGCGTCCCTATCAGCGTAAGATCAGCGGTCTACGCAACAACGGGCGCGGCTTCGCCCATTTTCTTGGAGCGGGCGTCCAAGACGCGGACAAAAGCGGATATCGTGCCGTTAAGCACGGACATAAACTGCGCGCGCAGCTGGTCTTTACTCGGCAGGCCGCCCAAAGCTTCCACCTGGGCTTTGCTGAACAACTTGCCTTCCACAAAACCTTCCAGAATGGAAATGGTCTTAACGTCTTTGCTGAAATTTTTTACAATCCTGGCCGGGGCAACTTCGTCGTCGTTGGAAATGGACATAATTACCGGGGTCTTGTAATCGGAAATTTCGCCTTCCAGCCCGGCATCCTTGATGGCTTTTTTTACCAAAGTCAGCTTGTAAACTTTGGAGAAAACTTTTTCCGCGCGCAAAGCTTTGCGGACCGCGTCCATATCCTTTACGGTTGTGCCGCGGTAATCGGCAAACACCACGCCCTTGGCTTCTTTAAGCTTGGCCGTGAGCTCTTTTAAATCTTCTGATTTTTGCAATTTTCCTTTTGGCATAAAACAAACACCTTTCTTTACTATATTACTAGATAGTAATATAGTACCGACCTTTACAATTAATATCCAACAAAAAACTCGGGCAAACCCGAGTAAGTCTACAAGCTAAAAAGCTAATCAGCTACAAGCTAGTAATTTCCTCGGTGGGCAATCATCGTTTGATGATAATTAAGTCCCGTCAGACGGGACGCCAACTGTCTTTGGATATTTGCTGATATTATAGCAAAATTAGGAAATTAGTCAATATTGACAAAAATTACAGATTGTAACACAATATCAATCATCAAGGAGGCTCATGAAGAGGATCATTGCAGTTGCAATTTCAATTTCGGGGGCGTGGTTCCTGGGGCCTTTCGGCCCAGAAATTCACAGCCTGGCTCTGAAGATGGTCGAGACGGCGACCATTTTTGCCGGGTTTCTCGCCCTCATTCAAGTCGCCGCTCAGGCCATCGTAAGCCGTTATCGCAAGCTGGTCGAGGCGGTCGAACTCATTGATGATCTTAACGGCGACCTGACGGCGTGACAAGGCCGCTACGCAAGATCGTCACGCGGCCCCGGGGAGACGCTCCGGGGCCGTGTATTTTTTTTATCTCCCTGTAATAAACTTTGGTATATAATCTATCATCGCCAAAACTTCGCGGGCATAGTAATAGGCCAGCTCGCCTTTACTATAATAGGAGGGGTTGGGCGAACTCCAGTATACGGGACCGAAACCTTCGCGCTTGGCCATTAACACGGCGCGGGCCAAATGAAAACCGTCGCTGACGATGATAATGCTTTTGTCCTTCGGGATTAGAGCTTTTGAATTTACAATATTTTGATAGGTGGAATTTGCATTTTCATCCAGCAACATCGGCGGCAATTTTGTCCCCTCCCCCTTTGGGGGAGGGTTAGGGAGAGGGTTTTGATTTTCCCATTGCGCGATAATCAGGTTTTGCATATACACCGCCTCGGGAATGGATTTGGGATAATCCACGCCGCCGGAAAGCACCATAACCGGCGCGTAGCCCTGCTCATATAGTTTTAATCCATCCAGCGTCCGGTTATACAAAGCCGGCGTATTTATGGCCGCGCCCAAAACCACTATGGCGCCGGCCTTTTGCAAAGGCGGCCGGTAAACGCTAAAAAACACCACCACAGCCAAGTCCAAAAGCAAAAAGCCGATGATAATGTATAAAAGATATTTTATGATTTTCCAGGCCTTTTTCATCCCGTTAGAGACAAACCCCGTTTATGTTAATGATTTGATAAAATTAAATTTATCTTATCAAATGACTTAATTTGGTATTAAGTCTCTAACGGGATTCATACCGGTTAATTATAACATTGATTAACGAACAAAAAAATCCTCCCAAAATTACCACTAATTGATAAACTTGGAAAGATGATGGTGGGTAGCGCATTACCCACCATCTTGATGTTGGTTATCGGTTCAGCCTATGCGCGGCTGAAAATCCTGTCCTCGTCGAACAGTCTGATCGCGGTTAACAGATTTCGAAAGCGAAAGCCATTTCTGTCAGGCCCTCGACCATCGAACGGGCGGCGCCTTGGTACTGGTGGTCTTCTTTCATCAGCCGCAAAGCTTTGTCATACTTGGCACCGGCGCGGCACAGCCGGATGAACGACGGCATTTTGTCGAGAAGCCGCCCCAACACTTCTTTCATGCCTTCCCTGCCGTCCCAGGTGGCAGTCAGGGCCGTGCAATCCCTTTCTTGTTTTACTTCAAAGTTCCAGTCTTTCCTGCCAGTGGAAGACCCTCCAAACGGCAAGGAAATGTCAGCGACAAGCGAAACACCCTTGCAGTCGTCGTAATTGCCCAGAGGATTCCACTTGTCAAAATACACGTACGGGTACGTGTCTGCCGGGTTAACGGCGAAGTGGAAGTAATTTCCGACTGTTTTTTGCGCCCAGTCAACAACATGGCCTTCGGGAGGCAATGTCCAGGAATGGACGTAATAGACAGAGGGTTGCTGGTGGGCTGGCGTGGCCGCACGATGCTCTTTCAGAGTCCGAATGGAGTCGAACGCTTCGCAACAAGGCAAGTGGAAGGGAATTTCTTCTTGCCTCTTGAAGTAGCCCCTCTCCACATCGCGTTCAATCCGGGACAGCCATCTTTCCCGACACTGTTCGGAATGAGTGTTAAAAAACCCGCGCGCTTCCAGTTCCGCGACGGATCTGGTGCGAAAATTCAAAGTCAGGTTCATACAAACCTCCTTCTGCCGCTCTTAATAAGCATAAGCGGAACGACAGTTAAAGTCTGTCGCACGACCAAATACCTGCCAGAGGCAGGCTAATTATTATAAGACCAAAGATAGATTATGTCAATCGTAAGTATTAACTCAGCAAAATCTATATATTTTATTAAAAAGTGCCTTAATTAAAACATTTTATGTTAAATTTTATGTTAAATTTTTGACAAAAATATCAAAAAATGATATAATTTGGTTTCATTCAGTAATTAAACGAAATTTGATGACACCAACAACAATACACACATCTTTTAGCGGGCTGGGACTTGCCCCGCGGCTTTTGGAAATTTTACAAAAAAAAGGATTTACCGTGCCCACGCCCATCCAAAGCCAGGCCATTCCCGAGGCCATTTCCGGTAAAGACGTAATGGGCATTGCCCAAACCGGCACCGGCAAAACGCTGGCTTTTGGTTTACCGATGCTCCAAAGCATCTCTTCTACTAAAAAAATGGGGTTGATTGTTTTGCCGACTCGCGAGCTGGCTTTGCAGGTAAACGAATCGCTCGATAATATTGGCAAAAGCTTTGGCCTAAAAACCGCCGTACTAATTGGCGGCGAAAGTATGAACCGGCAATTGATGGCGCTTCGCAGACAGCCGCATATTATTATCGCGACTCCGGGCAGGTTGATTGATCACTTGGAACAAAAAACCGTTCGCCTGGACAAAGTCGGCATTTTGGTTTTGGACGAGGCCGACAGGATGCTTGATATGGGTTTTGCTCCCCAGCTAAAACAGATTATGAAAACGGTTCCGCTCCAACGGCAGACCATGCTTTTTTCCGCCACTATGCCCGCGGAAATAATCAACATCGCCAATTCTTATATGAAATTGCCGATAAGAGTGGAAGTCGCACCGTCCGGAACTACAATCAGCAAAACCACGCAGGAAATAATTTTTGTGGAAAAACACCAAAAGCCCGAGCAGTTAAAAAAGATTTTGGCCGAATACACGGGAAGCGTTTTGGTATTTTCCCGCACCAAATTCGGCGCCAAAAAAATCGCGCAAACGGTTCGCAACTCGGGACACACATCATCGGAAATCCACAGCAACCGCTCCTTAAACCAGCGCATAGAGGCTTTAAACGGCTTTAAGAGCGGCAAATACCGCGTTTTGGTAGCCACGGACATTGCCGCGCGGGGAATTGATGTTACCGGCATAGAACTGGTGGTAAATTACGATTTGCCCGAGCAGGCCGAAGACTACGTCCACCGCATTGGCCGGACCGGACGCGCGGGACTTGAAGGCCACGCCATATCGCTTGCCACGCCCGACCAAAGCAGGGACGTCCGCGACATTGAGCGCCTGATAAAAAAACAACTCCCGGTTTCCCGAGTCGCCTACTCCCCCGCTCCCCAAAAAACCTATGATGAACGTCCGCCGTTTGAACGCCGGGGATTTGGCAGGCGCGATTCCGGAAGGGGCAATACATCAAGGCCCAATCCATTTTCTTCCCGCCCGCCCCGCGGTTTTTCTCCCAACCGAAGATTTTCTCCGCGCCCTC
The DNA here is from genome assembly GCA_964592725.1 of uncultured Candidatus Saccharibacteria bacterium. GTDB lineage: Bacteria > Patescibacteriota > Doudnabacteria > UBA920 > UBA920 > PALSA-1336. The sequence continues at coordinate 5,099 of CAZQFQ010000050.1, forward strand.
AAAGCCGCGGTTCCTCTTCCCGCTTCATTAGCCGCCACAGAAGCCAGAGCTATTAAATTCATTTCAATAAAACCGCTACCCTCAAGGTAACGGTTTTTAAATTTTTGCGGATTCGTAACGACTAGCGTACTAGTACATTAATACAAAAGGAATCGACTATAATAAACTTTTTTGGCTGGCCTTATTTGACCAAGTGGGAACAGAAATTGTTAAAACAACCAACCAAATTACCCCAAGGTATAATCGTCCATTATAAAGTTAAAAATCAAATTATTTGCTCGGGTCTCAATCTGCAATTCATCAAATTTTCCTTGCAAAATAACCCTCTGACAGACAAATCTTAAAATTTCTTTGCCATTTTCTTTAATTAATAAAGGAGTATCTGTGATAACACTATAAAGATTCTTTCTTAGTTCATCCCAATAAAATTTTTCTTTATTCAAAAATGAATCTAAAAATAATTCAATCTCACCTTTGAGTTTACTAAACGAACGTTCCCGAAAACATTCAGGAATTTTATCAGTCATTATATCAATAAATTTTGAATCGTCCGGAAAATATTTTCGTGCCCTTATAAGTATGTATGCTTCATCAAATATTTTTTCCCCATCTTTATCAAGCGAAGAATGGCAAACCCAATTCCTATAAAACTTGATGGTTTTAAAATTATCAAGGTTATTTTCCCGCTCTAACAATTTATAAGTTTCAACAAAAAAATAAACTACATCCAGTTCAGAGTAATGTTCCTTACGCAAAACAGCTTTTATTTTTTCTTTTATATCTTCTGTCATCTGAATAAACCATTTAAATTATATTACCCTTTCCAAATAATTTTTATGCCATATACTATTCCAAAAAGTACTATGACATAACCAAAAATATTAGCACCCATTCCTACAAATATTAATCCTAATAATACCACCCCTAAACTTATTAGTATTCCTTTAGTTTTACTAGGTTTTTTTGTATTTGAGACCAGCGGCGCTACTGAAATATTAGAATGAGCCTTTGGTTTTTCCAGTTCTCCTTTATACTTTCCAAATAGATTCTCATGGACAATCATTAACTCTTTATAATTTACATCATCTTGGCCTAAGGCTGATTTATATTCTGCGGCGTCTTTTATTTTATCATCAAAATAAGAGATGGGAACCGTGAACCCAAGACCTCCTTGCATTTCTATAATTTTATTTGGTAAGTCTTTATTCCAAATCTCGTGCTTATGTATATAGTTTACTTGTATCAGTCTTGATTGATATAGTTTGGCTGCTATCTTACACCATTCGTCGGCAAGCCTAATAAAATTTGTTATGTCAGACTCTTTAAAGAATTCTTGTTGCTGTCCTTCTGTATTTATTTTATTTAAAATTTTAAGGTAATTTTCTATTTGACGAAGAGTTATTTGTAGGTGAATAGTAGTTGTATTCAATGGTTTGCCAATTTTGTCTTCGTGGATTTTAATGAGCTTTAATACATTGTTGGCGTGTTGTATTCTCTGTTCTGGATTTAATTTCTCATCATTCATAGCCTTGCCCATTACATCCAACATCTCTAAATAATTTTGAGGAGACCTGTCCCCGTGTGCAAAGAGAAAGACTTGCTGCTCGTCAAATAGATTTTTTGCATATGGCAGTAAATTTTTAATTTGTTCTGAACTTTCAAGAAAATTATCAAGTTCTTCTTCTTTTTTAGCAAATTCTTCGTATAGCTTATTTGCACCAGGAACGGAATTTAGAAACGAACGAACAAAATCATCAAGAGATTTAGCACGAGGGTCGTCTTTAAACTTTCTTAAAGCAGCTCTAAATAGCACAGCATCTCCTACGGTTAGGGTAGGATTTTTATTTAATTTATCAGTCCAATAATCTAGTGTTCGCCACGGTTGTGTTTTATTAAGGTCTTCCATATAAAATCATATTCATTTAATTTTGCCAAATGTTGAAACAAAACAAAAAAGTAAACCGACAATCAATAAAAAGAAAGAAATGTTTATTTGAGTGTAAACAAAATCGATTTTTTTATTTAAATCAATATCCTTATTGTTTAAATTACCCGAATTTTTAGTGTAAGATTTTTGTAGATTATTATAACTTTCAAGTAGTTGAGGTTCTGCTGTTTCGCCTCGGCCAAATTGAGTAAGTTTGGCGCTGAAATCTACCATTGGTTTTTCAATCTCAAAAATTTTTTTATAAAAAATTTTATCAGTGTTAATTTGTCTACGAAATATATTTAATGCTACCAGCAAAGAAATTATTATTGTTAATGTTCCAATAATAGCAAGCGTATGATTTTTCACTAATTCTGATGAGGGAAAAAATATTGAGACTATGCTTATCGCTCCAGGAAAAGCTATAAATCTCTCTAGATATTTTTCAATATCACCAATATGTTGTTTTTTAATAGGTGCGCTGACATCTTTAAGAAATAGGGAGCATCTATCCCTTAAAGCCGACATCTTTTTTATTTGGTCTTCTTCCATATTTAAAATATAGCAAATTTTAGCCTTTTAATAAAGCCCGTTTTTTGCTATAATCCGGCCATGCCTTATGATGTTAAAAAAATGAGCGATTATGCCCTTGAGCAAATGTCTTTGGTAATGGAAAATATACACCATAAAAAGGAGCTTAAAAACACAAAATAAAACCGCCCAAATGGGCGGTAATTTTTATTTATCTTCAAAATAATCCCTCAACATTGTTTTTAGTGTTGTTCTGCCTTTTACAGTTTTCAAATACATTTCTCTACGTTTTGCGTCTGAACTTTTAGGGTAGGCTTCATAAAAGATTAATTTCCAAGGTAGGTACGGTTTGGTAGAAAAAACTTCTCCTGCATTGTGTTTTTTGAAACGTGCTTTTAAATCTGTCGTATAACCTATATACAACTTTCCAATAATTTTCATTGACTCCAAAACGTAGACGTAATACATATCCTTTGTGTGGCCACAGTGCCATACGGCACGTGGCTCACGGCACTATTATTTGTGGCTTCGCTGGTAAAGTGCTATTGGCGAAGCCACGCACCGAATGGTGCCGTGGCTGAACGTACAGGTCTAGTACCCGTCCGCTGGGGGTATTATAAGGGGTTTTTGGAGTCTTGGCCAATGGCGGGCAGGGTTGGTAGGTCGCGCCGTACCGGACTGTTTTGGAACACTTGGAACACGCCTTAAGCCTGTGTTCCGTGTTCCAGATTTGGATATTTCCAATATTTATGTCATAAAAAAGACAACGGTTACAAAAGCAACCGTTGTCAAAGTAAAACAATGGGATTGTTGAATGTTAACGAGTCAGGGCGAGTCCGGCAACTACGCTTGTAAAAGTGTCGCCAGTCTTGATCTTTTCCTTGCCGAACTTGTGGCTAAGAAAGTCTCGGACCCTCGGTACCAGCGAAGTTCCGCCGGTCACAAAAACAGCTTGAATGTCGGCGAGAGCGACCCCGGAGTGTTCGATAACCCGAT
>CAZQFQ010000051.1:0-8361 GCA_964592725.1 uncultured Candidatus Saccharibacteria bacterium
GGCCTGGCCTGATTGCTGGGCCGATACCTCGCAGCTTGCTGCGGGGTAATTCATTCAAACTATGCGAATCAGTGAAACAAGAAAAGGCGACCTGGCAATTTTCGGCGAAGCAGTACTGTGGTCGTTGTTTCCCATTGTTACAATTCTTTCTTACGCGTCTTTTAATCCGATAACTTCTTTGGCCTGGAGCACTCTGTTTGCCGCGGCGTTTTTTGGTTTGGCGATGGTCGTCCGGGGAAAATTCCGGGAAGTATTCAACCCCAAAATTTACCGCCATATAATAATCATAGCCTTTTTTATCGGCTGGCTGTTTTACGGTTTTTATTTTCTTGGATTAAAATATACTACCGCGGGCAATGCCGGCATTATTGCGTTAATGGAGTTATGTTTTGCCTATTTGCTTTTTAATGTCTGGAAAAAACAGGAATTTTCCCGGGCCCATACTTTAGGCGCGGTTTTAATGCTTTTGGGCGCCGTGATAATTTTATATCCCAAACAAGGCCTGCATTTCCGCTCCGGAGATTATTTGGTTCTGCTGGCTTCAGCCTGCGCGCCCGTTGGCAACTACTATCAGCAAAAGTTGCGGAAAGTTATAAGCAGCGAAACCATTCTTTTTTTAAGAAGCCTGTTAACGTTCCCTTTTTTCTTTTTGCTGGCTTATATTTTAAAAGCCCAAACCGGTTTTGGAGCCGTGGAAAAATCCCTGGGATTTTTATTTCTTAATGGTTTTGTGGTTTTGGGCATAAGCAAGATTTTTTGGATGGAAGGAATTCACCGCATATCCGTTACCCGGGCCGATGCTCTTTCCAGCGTTACGCCGTTATTTACTTTGCTTTTTGCCTATTTTATTTTGCGCCAGACCCCGACAATTTGGCAGTTGATATCCCTTGTTCCTTTAGGCGCGGGCTTAATTCTGCTGAATTATAATAAAGCGGCGGTTTAGCCGTTCCTTTCTAAAAAATCAAAAACTTGATAGAATAAAGGCATGGTAGACACTAATTACATTTTAAAACAATTTCCCGGGGCAAAGGTTTATGAGGACGGTTTTGAAGTGACCCGGGCCAAGCACAACGGCAACGCGGGCAAAGTTCTTCCGATAATCCAAAAAAAGAAATGGGGCGGGGAAGCCTGGCTGATTTATACGGACAGGTACGCGTTAAAAATTTTATATGTAAATCAGGGCAACCGGTTTTCTTTGCAACGCCATAAGCAAAAAGAAGAAACCTGGAATATTTTAAAAGGTGAGCCGGAAATTATTTTAAACGGAGAAGTGATTAATGCTAAGCCCGGCGACGTTATCCATATACCGCCGGAAACCGTGCATCGTTTAACCGCCACAAACGGGGATGTTGAAGTTTTGGAAGTTTCCTCGGCAGAATTATGGGACCTGGAGCGCATTGAAGACGATTACCACAGGCCGCAATATTCCGGAAAAACAAATTAGGATTTAAAAAAGCCAACCATCCGGTTGGCTTTTTTAAATGTTGAACTGCCGGGTTTTGTTGCATTAATGTACTAGTACGCCAGTGCAAGAGTTTTTATCTTGACGGTACCGGAACGCTAAATGGCAGGGTGTTTTTTGTTTCCGCCGGTTTTTCTTCCGGGAATTTAAAATTTTCCCAGCCGTATTTATCCGGATCAAAGCCGTCGCCGCAGACAGTTTCAATAAGCGCGGTGCAAATTTGATAAGGGTCCAAATTCGCGGCCGGGCGGCGGTCTTCCAAGTAGCCCCGGCCCGCGTTGGTCGTGGCCATGGGGATGCGGACAGAGGCGCCGCGGTCGGAAACGCCGTAGCGGAATTCGTTTATGCCGCAGGTTTCGTGCTTGCCGGTCAAGCGTTTGTCATTGTCCGCACCGTAAACGCGAATGTGCTGTCTGTGGAATTTGCCGAGTTTTTCGCAGGCCTGCTTAACCACTTCCAGTCCGCCCTGCTCGCGCATCGGCCTTGTGGAAAAATTGGTGTGCCCGCCGGCGCCGTTCCAGTCGCCGTTCATCGGCTTTGGATCCAGCTTGGCGTAGGCGTTGTAATCTTCCCCTATGCGGTAAAGCAGCCAGCGGGTCAGCCACAACTGGTCGCCGACTTCCAGCGCCGGCAGGGGGCCGACCTGGAATTCCCACTGCGCCGGCATAACTTCGGCGTTAATCCCCGAAATCATCAATCCCGCTTCCAGGCAGGCCTGTAGATGCGCTTCCACCAAAGGCCGGCCGTGCACTTCATCATAACCCACGCCGCAGTAATATCTCCCCTGCGGCGACGGGTAGCCGTTGGTCGGCCAGCCAAACGGCCAGTCATTTTTTCCGTATAAGGTATATTCCTGTTCAATGCCGAACCACGGCTCCTGGTCTTTGAATTTTTCCGCAACTTCGGCTAAAACTCTGCGCGTGTTGCTCACGTGCGGCGTGCCGTCGGCGTTTAACACTTCGCACATTACCAAAAGGTTGTCGCCTTTTAAAATCGGGTCGGGGATATAATAAACCGGCTTTAGCTGGCAGTCGCTAAAATGTCCTTCGGCCTGCTCGGTGGAACTGCCGTCAAATCCCCACATTGGGATGTCGTCCAGTTTTCTTACCGGCCCGTTTATGATTTTTGTTTTTGATCTTAACTTGGCCGTTGGTTTTCGGCCGTCCAGCCAAATGTATTCGGCCATAACTTTCCCGCTTGTCATATGGTTTTTCTTTCTCCCTCGCTTAATTTTTTTACGAAATATGAAAGATGCTAAATACGAAATTTCGGAGTTGAAAGTTTAGTATTTTAGTTATTTTAGTATTTAGTAGAAGTTTAATAAATTAAACAAAAACACCTTTTTGACGGTATGCTCCCGGGAGCAAATAGGGTGTTTTTTTTAACTTTATATTTGATTTTACCTTATTATATTAACAGATTTTAAAATGCTGTCAAACGTTAGGTTTTAATAAGTTTTCCACAGTTAGAAATGGGTTAATTTTTTAAATTCGGCGATTCGGATATTGATTTCGGCCGATGTTATCTCCTGCAGGCGTTTGGTGCCGAGTTTTTCCACGCCAAGAGATGCTAAAGCTGAACCGGCCACGCAGGCGCGTTTTAGGTTGTTCCAGGATGTATCGCCGGTCTTGGCCAAATAGCCAAACATCCCGCCGGCAAAGCTGTCGCCGGCACCGGTGGGATCAATTACATCCTCCAGGGGGTATCCGGGTAAATGAAAAATCTGCATTCGATTGTTATAACCTCCCCTAACCCCCCCTTTGAAAGGAGGGGAATCAGAGTGCTGAAACATTAATAGGCCAAATTCCCCACGCTTAATAATTAGCGTTGCAGTCGCCCTCTCCTTCTGAGGAGAGGGTCGGGGAGAGGTTGTTCCCATCATACCGATTATTTTCCTGGCCGCCTTCATCAAATTATGTTCTCCCGATAATTCCCTTGCCTCGGAATCGTTAATCACAAAAATATCCACCAACTTCAAAATTTTCGCCAATTCTTTTGGTGTTTTTTCTATCCACAAATTCATCGTGTCCAGCCCCACGAGTCTTGGTTTTTTTATCTGCAACAAAACATCAAGTTGGAGTTTTGGATGGATGTTGCCCAAAAAGACATATTGCGCTGATTTTTGTTTTTCCAAAAGCTTGGGCTGAAATTTTTCAAACACGCCGAGCTTGGTAAACAAAGTTTCGCGGTTGTTTAAATCAAAACTGTATTTGCCGCCCCAGGAAAAAGTTTTTCCTTTGGTTTGTTCCAGGCCTGTGAGGTCAACATTCTTTTTTGACAGTATTGCCCGATAATCATCGGAAAAATCATTTCCCATCACGGCCACCACGCTCGGTCGCGCAAAAAAACGCGCGGCCAAGGAAAAATAAGAGGCGCTTCCGCCCAAAGTTTTATTTATTTTTCCAAACGGCGTCTCTATGCTGTCAAACGCCACACTGCCGACAATTAGTAAGCCCATAGTTATTGCTTAGAAAGATATTTATGGATATTGGGATATTAATTGATATTTATAATATCCATCAATATCAATTAATATCCACTATCCCATGCTGTGTCGCAAAATCGCGGCTTGCTCTATTAATTAATTGCGAAAGATGCTTGCTGTGTTTTAAGTCGAAGAGGAATAACGAGGGTTACCCTCGGAAAGGCCTGTAAATATTGAACATTTCATTTAAGCTTTACCCCATGCTATGACGCAGAATCGCGGCTTGTTCTATTAATTGTGAAAGATGTTTGCCGTGTTTTAGGTTGTGGTGGATGCGCGCGGAAATCAGCTGGTGTTCCTGTTCGTTTAAATATTTGGGATGGAGCGGCTTGCCCAAATATTTTTCTATTTCTTCAACATCTTTTAAAATTTCTTTCCAGCCCGGATATTTTTTGGCCAAGCTGATGAGCCCCGGACGGTAAAAGAATTTTCCGGCAAAGTATAAATCGTGCTTTAAATTAACGTAATATCTTTCCACTAAATTTAAGGTGCCTGCTTTGCGCGCCGCGGCAATGCCGCGGCCCGTGCCCACTAATTCCGGCGGCACGCCCAAAGAGTATAGCGCCGCGGTAAAGCTAATGGCGCGCGGCAGGCTGACTTTCCCCAATCCGCGGCTGTAGCCAAAAAGCCCAATGTGCTGGACCCGCTCGCGGCGTTTTGGCAAATGTTTGGCAACGTCATTAATCAGCGGGGCGATTTTTTCCACGCTTTGGCGGTAGGCGGCTTCAAAAGGCCTGATGGCCTTAATTAGTTTTGCTTCGTCATCCGGCGTAATATCCGCGGCTTCTCCTTTGGGCAACCCCGCTTCCAAAATTTTGATCGCCTTTACCACGGTCGGTTTGGGATAGTCGTACCTAAACGCGCTTTGGATGGTAACGGTCCTTATGCCCTGGTATTCGTGCAAAAATCGTTCCGGCCTCAGCGGGTAAAGCCCGCCGCGAAACGGGAGGGCGCCGCAACCGATGACCGGATATAAATCAATTTTATGCTTCTTGGCGAATTTTTTATAGCGTGACAGGGCAATTTTTATGGCTATAACGGTAGGTACCACCCCGGAATTCAGCGCCGGGTCGGAACGCGCCACGTAAGGCCGCAAATAGGGAGGATTAAAGCCAAAAATCTTTTTGTGAAGGAGTAAATATTTTTCCAGAATTTTATCGGAATTGATAATCGTATCTACTTGTTCAAATAGAGGCACTATCAAAATATGGTTTAGCAATCCTTTTTCAAAGCGGTTAAGCGGATGTTTTAATTGGGCGATTTCGGCAAAGGCTTCCTGGATGCCCAGCATTTCTTGAGCCGATTCCGTCATCGGTAAAATTACCTCAAACAGCGGGGGAGTGTGCATGCCAACCTGCTTGGCTAAAGCCGCAGATGAGGCAATGCCCATAAGCGCTCGCCCCAGGCGGAATTCGGTTTCCACTTTGGGGTTGGGCAAACGGAAGGTCAAAAATTTTTCTTTGCCAATGGGATGCTTTTTAAAATAATCAAAATATTCGGCCATCAAGCGTTCCAAAACGGATTCATCCACCAGTTTGCCTTCCCAATCCCACTTGTATTCGCTTATGCCCAAATCGTTAAAAGACAAAAATAATTCCCTGGCCTCTTCCATGGCAGGGATATAGCTTTCTTTATGCCAAAACGGCCGAGCCGCGTGGTCGGGATGTTGTGTGGCCATTGTGGCCGGAATGTGTCTTTTAGCTTTTTTCATCTATCATAATTTTCACATATTATGGTATAATTGTAAAGGAATTAATTTGGTACGGATTACAAGGATGATTGCGGAGCTCTCCCCTTTGAGGGGAGATGCCCCGAACGCATCAGATGGGCAGAGAGGTTGTTCCCTGCCTAATTGATAATTCAAACTTTTCAATTCCTATTTGCGGGATTAGTACAATGGTAGTATGAGACCTTCCCAAGGTTTAGACACGGGTCCGATTCCCGTATCCCGCTCCAGCATTGTTAATTTAATATAAGTAGATAATAATTAATTAAAAAAAAATAATAAATATGGAAAACAATAATCAAAATGGCCCTTTGTCAGAGTCAAACCACCCCGAACAAAAAGATAGTCTTAAAGACAAAATACCTTTACCACTTAACTTGTATGTGGGTAAAGCAACTGTTGATTTGCTGCAAGGACCTATGTCAAAAGATTATATTAGCGGTGACCCAAGCCTGTCGGAGGCGGAAAAACATAAACGCTGGAAAACGATGGAAATACTACTTGCAATTTTTATTGTTTTATTTGTAGCACTTATGGTCATGGTCCAGTTAAATGTTTTTTGACTTACCTAAGTATTGGATATTTTTGCAATTTCTGTCCGAACATCATTCCATAATCCGCTCCAGCCTTCGCCCCAAAATGGGGTTATGGCTGGCTTACGCTAAAAATATGAAAATTACAATTTGCGGCAGCGCGGCTTTTGTTGAGGAGATGCAAGGTGTTGCCGCAGAATTAAAAAATTTAGGGCATGAGGTTAAAGGGATGCCCACTAAATTTGTGGACGGCGATGGCAGGGAATGGCAAACCGCCGATTATCATAAATTTAAAAAATCCCGGCCGTTTGACAAGCCGGAATTTTTGAACAATCACCATCAGCGCATTCGCGAGCATTTTGATAAAGTTGAATGGTCTGACGCAATTTTGGTTACCAATTACGACAAAAATGGCGTCGCCGACTACATCGGCCCGAACACGCTAATGGAAATGGGCGTGGCGTTTTATTTGGGAAAGAAAATTTATTTATTGAATCCGGTTCCTGACACTCCCTGGAAAGAAGAAATTTTGGGAATGCGGCCGGAGGTTTTGAATGGAAATTTGGAATTATTGTCATAAAATCTTTATTACACCATAAAATCAAATTGGAAGATGGGACACATCTTCCAAACATAATTAAAGCCCGCGTGTGGTTCACGCGGGCTAAGCTGTCCTAGGAGGGACTGCGGTATTAATCGGCCATTTCGGCCGATTCTTTTTGTTGGGGTTGTACCCAGTCCCACATTCGGACAAAATCAGGAAAATCCAGCCGGTCATCAGGTATGCTGCCGTTCCCATTTTTTCCGAAAAGCCGGCTGAATTTTGGCAACCTGTTTGGTTCCATGCTCCTCCTTGAGAAAGGTGTTTGAATGAAATCTTATCAGAATAAGGGTTTTATGGCAACAGTTTGTAAAAAGGCCTTATTTTTGATATATTTAAGTAGTAAATTATTCGGCGTCATCCTGAGGATTGCATCCGACGAAGGACTTCTGCTTTTGATTGAGATTCTTCGTACTCAGATGCATTCGTACTCAGAATGACGCCATAAAAACATATGTCATCAGAAACCAAAAAACTTAGCCTGGAACCTTATAAAGGCACGCGGGATTTTTATCCCGAAGATCAGTTTATCCAGAACTACATATTTAGCATATGGCGCAATGTGGCCGAAAGCTACGGATATTTGGAGTATGGCGCTTCCATTTTGGAAGAGACGGATTTATATCGCGCGAAATCCGGGGAAGAAATCGTCAACGATCAAACCTACAGTTTTACCGACCGCGGCGGGCGGGACGTAACCATCCGTCCCGAGATGACTCCCACGGTTGCCCGTATGGTGGCGCAAAAGCGCCGCGAATTAAGTTTTCCGCTCCGCTGGTATTCCATCCCAAACCTTTTACGCTACGAGCGCCCCCAGCGCGGTCGCCTGCGCGAACACTGGCAACTTAACTGCGATATGTTCGGCGTGGATTCGGTTGAGGCCGATGTGGAAGTGATATCACTGGCTTACAATATGATGAAGGCTTTTGGAGCTAAGGACGAGCAGTTTGAAATCCGCGTTAATAACCGGCGGCTGGTTAATCATCTCATGTCCGAATATCTGGGGGCCGACGCCGAACAGGCGCAAAAGGCATCCAAGCTCATTGATAAAATGCACAAAATGGGCAAGCCGGCATTTTTAGCGGCGATGACGGAAATTTTGGGCGATAAAACCAAAATGTTAATGGAAGTTTTGTACGTAAAATCTTTGGACGAATTGGGCGATAAAATTTCGGCCAGTGAGGGCGCCAAAGAATTAGACGGAGTGCTTAATCAAATTATAAAGCTCGGCATTACCAATATAGTTTTTGACCCGACGTTAATGCGCGGATTTGACTATTACACCGGCACGGTTTTTGAAATGTACGACACCAACATTGTTAATCCCCGCGCCCTGTTTGGCGGCGGGAGATACGATGATCTTGTCGGGATTTTTGGCGTGGAAAAAGTAAGCGGCATCGGTTTTGGCTGGGGGGATGTTACCACCAGGGATTTTTTGGAAACTTATGATTTGTTGCCGGCATATCATCCGCCAGTACAACTATACATCGCGCATCTGGAAGGATATATCGGCGAGGCCAATAAACTGGCGGACTATCTCCGTAAGCGGGGAAT
>CAZQFQ010000052.1:0-8280 GCA_964592725.1 uncultured Candidatus Saccharibacteria bacterium
GCGTGTCGGCCTATCCGATTTTTGGCCAGCCCACAAAGAAGAAGAGGGCTGTCAACCGCACTGCCAGCCACGTTGACCAACTTTCGCTCATCCCGGATCACCACAAATAAGTTTCTTTTGGCAGGCCGTCTACGTGCGGCCTGCCCTGATTTTTTGATTTTAATTTAAATTTAGTATAAAATAAATTCAAAGGTAAGTTTATTTTAATTTATTTTCGAAGCCCGCGAGGCGCAATCGGCCTTGCGGGTTTTTATATTTTAAAATATGGGAAAATTTAACATAAAAGACGAAGAGGATTTTGCAACTGTCAAAAAATCGGCAGAGGTCTTTTATAAAACCATCGGTTCGGTCAACTGCCCTTATTTTAACGGGATCGTCTCGTTTAATGCCAAAGGTTGGAGGCATTTAACTTTCAAAAATGACCGGCAGGCCAGGTTGCAAATAGACCAATATGCCAGATTAAAATTATTGCATCTTGCGCCGGAAATTATAAAGAAATCTCATACAATTCAGGGTGTATGGCAAACTCGAATATTTGAACAATTAAAAACTAACGCTACTAACAATCAGTGGTCAAAAATTTTAAAAGATGTCTGTTTTTATGAATTTATTGCGGTTTTAGGGAATGTCCGCGTAAAAGTTATAATTAAACAGGTTCAAAATGGAGAAAAATATTTTTGGAGCGTTATCCCGTTTTGGGGCGTAGATAAAATGACAAGCAAAAGAATTTTGTATGGAGGAAGCCCGGACCTTGATTAAAAACATAAAAACACCGCAATAGCGATGTTTTTATGTGGCGCTTGGTTACAGCTTGAATGTAGCCGTGACAGAGCCAAAGCCCTCCAAGAGCCACTTATACTATAAACCAATCATTAAACATCGTCAAGCAAATTAATGACCATTAAAAACATACACAAAATAGAACAGCCCAGGGAAAAATTGCAAAAGTATGGCGCGGATAAACTATCCGACGCGGAATTGTTCGCGATATTACTGCGCACCGGACCAAAGGGGAGCGGGGTTTTGGAATTATCCAAAAAGCTTTTAAAGCAATTTCCGGGGACCAAGCTTGCTAACGCAAGCTACGATGAATTACGTACCGTCCACGGCCTCGGTCCGGCCAAGGCCTGTGAAATTGTGGCGTGTTTTGAACTTGGGCGCCGGATGTTAAAAGATAAACAGACAATTTTGATTTTGACGCCGCGCCAGGTTTGGGAGGAGTGCCGCGATATCAGGGAAAGCAAAAAAGAGCATTTTGTAGTGTTCTTTTTGGACACGCAAAACCAGGAAATAAAACGCGAGCTAATTTCCATCGGCACCCTCAACTCCAGCCTCATCCACCCGCGCGAAGTCTTTGAGCCCGCCATAAAACACTTAGCCTCGCACATTATCCTCTGCCACAACCACCCTTGCGGCAGCTTAGAACCGTCAGATGAAGATCTCGCCGTTACCAAAAGACTAACCGACTCCGGCCGCCTGCTTGGCATTGAAGTTGTTGATCACGTGATAGTGACCGGCAGAGGACACTCAAGCTTTAAAGAAAAAAATTTAATGTGACTACTATATGGATGAAATCATTCAAAAGTTCAAAGAATGGTTTAAACTCAAAATTAAGCTTTCATTTAAAGAAGACAGTTTAGTGTTTAAACAAAATGAAATTTGGTGGTGTAGTTTAGGCCTAAACCTTGGTGAGGAAACTTACGGCAAGGGTGAAAAATTTACCAGGCCGGTATTAATTTTTAAAAAATTGACATCAAGCTCTTTTGTGGCGTTCCCACTTACGACGCAAGAAAGGATTGGGAGCTGGTACGCAAAAATTGAAACCCAAGGTATAAAACGATGGGTTATGCTAAACCAAATAAGAATTTTAGATAAAAAACGTTTGACAAACAGAATCGGCGCCTTAAGCGGCGCCGATGTACAAGAGGTTAAAAAAAGTTTTATAAACCTTTATTGTTCCTAAAAATTCGTCACCCCCGCCTTTTGGGCGGGGGATCAGTGGGTTTCCCCAAATTCTTATTTAATATACCCCGGCTTTACATTTATGTCAAGTTTACGTAACGAATAAACCATATCTACCGTCTTTATAAGCATGCGTAAAACCGAAAAAATTATCAAAAAACGGCTAAAAAGAACCTGCTCGTGTTGCGGCAAGCCGCTTGCAATAATTGTCTATACCGACAAATCCTACCGCGGCGGACATTACTGGGGGAAAATTGGTCTAACCACAAAAAAGGCCGACATGAAAGCTCATAAAGCCGGTTCGCATCCCGTGAATTTCCATGGGACAATCTTGCACGTATGGAATAAAGACCCTGTGCCTTATAAATTTATTGAGGATTGGGAATGTTCTAAATGTTATTGGAAAAAATAAAATTTAACCATTAATCTATAATTTATGCCGCAATCTGAATATTTTGATGATTGCGAAATCTGCAAGTTTATGAAAGCAATGGAGGAACAAGGCAAAACTCCATCCCTGTCACAACTCCAGGCGGCTTTTGAACGTCAAAAACAAACCGGCATTGGGATAGTCGGTACCGGGGAAGATTTGGAGAAAATGAAATAATTAACCCAAAAGCTTTTTTAACTTTTGGTCCTTGTATAATTCCATTCCAGCGCCTTCTATTTTTAGGCCGGTCTTTTTGCTTAACCTATCCATGGCTTCGCCAAAGGTGGCCATAACGCCGTTCCATCTTTCTATAGTTTTTACGAGTTTCTTTTTATCCCAGTTGCCGTAATATTCGCCGTCATCGGATACCCGCAAACCGGTTACATATTTCTTTTTTACAATTTCCAAAAGCTTACACACTGTGTGGTGAGTGCGCATAAAATTTTTGGCGAACTGCGTTTTACAAAACCCGCCGCCCTTTAAAATAGTACCGTCTTTGCACAACAGATAGTGGCAAAACTCCAGGGTATCCGGGTCAAAAGTAAAAGTTAGCGGTTCAGAGCCCTCATCTAAAAATAACATTATACCTTTAAGTTTTACTGTTACCAACTTGCCCTGATTGGGATTTTTGGGTCTACGATAGTCATCTAAAGTCCCGCTAAACTTCTCATCAATCAAAACAAACTTACAAGGAAGTCTTTTGGCCGTGTCTTTTAAAAACTCCAAACAGTCGGCCATAGCCTCCGGGCTTTTGGCCCGTCCGCCGGAATAATGGACAGTTAAACCCATAATCTAAAGTTAATTATTTCCTATATTTAGTATACATCTTTTTGCTTTAATTTGTTTTAGCCGAAGTTGTGTTTGTTTACATCTCTTTTTAAATGTAAACAAACCGGGTGAGTTTGCTTACATCTTTCGACTAAGGACGACCTAGAAAAACAAGTGGCGGCAAACAAGCTTAATTCCTCATTTAAAACCCAGGCAGCCCGGGGTTTTGTTGTAATTTGAGGGAAAAAGGTATAAAATAAGCCTACAAAGGCTTATTTTTAATTAGATATTTTATGGCCAAGCCAACACCCGAACAAATGGCGGAATTCAACCGCTGGAATAAGCAACAGGCATCAAGCGCCGTTTCTTCCGAAGTTATACCAAAAATAATTGATGACGACATAAAAGAGGCGGAAGAACTGGAAATTAAAAGGGCGCAAGGAAGAGCCCAAAGGCAATACACCGCCAAGTCCCTCCCTCGCCCTGCACAACGCGAAACAGTCGAAGAAGAGCATCCCCATATTCAAGAATAAAAAAAATTATATGTCTGATATTAAAAAGCTCACGAAAAAAATTTTAGATTTCCGTAATGCGCGGAACTGGAAACAATTTCACAAGCCAAAAGATTTGGCTCTGTCATTAATGCTAGAAGCGGCCGAAGTAGGGGAGCATTTTCAATGGAAAAACGAAAAAGAAATCAAAGCCTATATCAAGCAACATAAAAATGATATTGGCGAAGAATTAGCTGACACATTTTATTGGGTGCTGCTAATGGCTCATGATTTGAAAATAGATTTAGTCAAAATTTTTGATAGAAAAATGAAAAAAAATGAAAAAAAATACCCAATTGCTAAAGCAAAAGGTAAACATACTAAATACACAGAGTTTTAATTATGGCAGACATTCAGACTTTTACATTTGATCGCGCAGGTTTTGAAGCGATAAAAAAATTTCCGCTCGGACGAGATTGGCCGGTGGTTTATATTATTGAAAATAAAAGTGAGATATATATTGGAGAGACGACTAGTATGCATAATAGGAGTAGGCAGCACTATGAAAATGAGAACAGACTTCGCTTGAATAGGCTACACGTAATTACTGATGAAGAATATAACAAGTCAGCAACTTTAGATCTTGAGTCACAGCTAATCCAATATTTTTCTGCCGAAGGTACGCTCAAATTGCAAAATGGCAATAAGGGGCTAGTTAATCATAATTATTTTGACAGAGAAAGGTACAGAGCGAAGCTAGAAACAATATGGGAAAAACTTAAGGAGTTAATGTTGGTAAAGCGTGAATTAAGTGACATAGAAAACAGCGAATTATTTAAATACTCTCCGTATAAGGCTCTTACAGAAGACCAGACGATGGTAGCCGATGAATTATATAGTGTCGTTGTAGCTGGCCAAGCAGGTGTGCATATTGTAAATGGTGGCCCGGGAACGGGCAAAACAATTTTAGCGACTTATCTTGTTAAGCTACTTAAAGAAGATAACAAGACACAAGACCTAGAAGTTGGGCTAGTCATATCAATGACTTCATTGAGGCAGTCAATCAAGGATGCATTTTCGTGCGTTTCTGGACTTTCGGCAAATATGGTTATTGGGCCAAGCGAAGTAGCGGATAAAAAATATGATTTACTAATTGTCGACGAAGCCCATCGGTTAAGACAACGTAGAAACCTTACAAATTATAGAAGTCACGACGCCATGAATAAGCGTTTAGGGTTGGGACCGGATGGCACAGAGCTAGATTGGGTACTCAAGTGCTCAAAACAGCAGATTCTGTTTTATGACGTAAATCAAAACATCAGACCAACTGATGTTGAGCCCGAGAGATTTAAAAAACTAAATGCAACCCATCACCTCTTAACCAGCCAGCTTCGTGTAAAAGGTGGAGAGAAGTATATTGAATTTATTAACTCTATTTTTGAGGCAAAAGAGCCGGAAGATACAGAATTTAGCAATTTTGATTTTCAAATTTATGACGATGTGGCGAAATTAGTTGAGGATATTAAAATTAAAAATAAAGAATTGGGGTTGTGCAGAGTCGTGGCGGGCTTTGCATGGCCATGGATAAGCAGGGGGAAACCAAGCGTAACAGACATTGACATTGAAGGGGTTAAATTGAGGTGGAATAGCACAACCAGCAATTGGGTAAATTCTCCCAATGCGATTAATGAAGTTGGCTGCATCCACACAATCCAAGGGTATGATTTAAACTATGTGGGCGTTATAGTTGGACCAGAATTAGACTACGATGCAAAACTTGATCGTTTAAAAGTAGATGGGGGTAAGTATGAGGACAAAAATGGTTGGCGAGGGATTACAGATCCAAACGAATTAGAAAGATATATTATAAATATCTACAAGACGCTCATGACCCGTGGAATGAGAGGATGCTATGTATATTTTGTGAATAAAGAAACAGGGGGGTATTTTAAAAATAAAATTTATGGACCAGAAGTTTCAGTGGATCGCCCTTCTTTAAAATCTTTGGTTACAGAATATTTACAAAAAACTTTCAAAGTTCCTTTACTTGGTATGGCTCCCTGTGGAGCGCCATTTCATGCGGAAGGTAATATTGAAGGATATGTCGAAGTAGATTCGAGTAAAATAAAGCCCGGATATGAATATTTTATAGTTCGTGCTGTCGGTGATTCGATGGATCTTGCCGGCATAAATGATGGAGATTTGGTATTATGCCGCCAGCAGATAAAAGCAGATACAGGGGACAGGGTTGTATCACTTTTAGGAGATAACGTTACAATCAAGATGTATGATAAAAAGGATGGGCACAGAATTTTATTGCCTAAAAGTACTAATAAAGTTCATTCACCGATAATTCCTGAGGAAGGTGATACTGTCCAGGGTGTGGTTCAAGAAATCCTTTAATCTTGAAACCAGTCGAGGTCAGATTTTTGTGTTGGCTCATTTAAAATAAGGGCGTAAAATAAGCCTATATAAAGCCTTTTGATTAGAATATGTAAAAAAATGCAAAATTATAAATTAAAAATTAAAGCAATACACCCTTTCCCTGCAAGAATGGCTCCCTCAATCGCTTTAGAACAAATGCCATCTAAAGGATGTATTACGATACTTGATCCAATGTCCGGTTCTGGCACTACACTTATCTCAGCAAAAGTTAAGGGGCATAATGCAATTGGGATTGATAGAGACCCTCTAGCAATATTAATTTCTAGTGTATGGAGCACAGCGATTAATGAAGAAATTGCAAATAATATAGCTAGTCAGGTTATTGTTCAGGCGAAAAGAATGTCAAATAAAATGAATGCTAAAAATGCTTTCCCGTTAAATACAGACAAAGAAACAAAAAAGTTTATAAAATTTTGGTTTGATTTAGATAACAGGAAAGAACTTACGGCGCTTTCTTTAGTAATAAAAAAAATAAAAAATAAAAAAATCCGTAATTTATTGTGGTGTGCTTTTTCAAAAATGATTATCACAAAGGAATTTGGGGTTTCTTTGGCAATGGATGTGTCTCACAGCAGACCTCATAAAGTATACAAAAAGGCTCCCATCAAGCCATTCAGTCAATTTCAAAAATCTTTAAACTCGATTTTAAAATCCTTAAAGTATAATGACAATGGTAATACTCAAAAAATTATTATCAAAAAAGGTGATGCACGCAAGTTGCCTTTAAGTAATAATAGTATTGACATGATAATCACGTCCCCCCCGTATTTAAATGCAATTGATTATCTTAGAGGTCATAAATTAAGTTTAGTTTGGATGGGTCATAAAATTTCGGAACTCCGAACCGTACGTTCAGGCAATGTCGGTACCGAAATTAGCTTGAAATCAGAAATAAGCAATGACTTTATAGCTAAAATTATCGGTAGTTTGACGGGGACAAAGAAAGTATTAGGGCGAACAAGTTTTATGGTTGCACAGTATGTGAAAGACATGGACCTAGTTATGGGGGAGATGAAGCGAGTGCTCAAAAAAAATGGTAAATTAGTAATGGTTGTTGGCAATTCTACTATAAAAGACATTATTATTGAGAATTCAAAAGCTATCTCATTATTAGCAAAGAAACACAAGTTTTCATTGATTTCAATAAAGAAAAGGGCATTGCCAGAAAATCGTCGTTATTTACCCGCTCCTTCCCATATTGATGCGGGATCGAGTCTACAACGCAGAATGCGTGAAGAAGTTATACTATCTTTTAAAAAATAATTTTAAATTATGTTTAATTTTGAACAGTTAAAAAAGGAATCAGTTAATAATAATAGATACGAGCGTCGCTTGGCTAAGTTGGTTTCAGCCGGTAGAGAGGTAGATAAAATAAAAGTGGTTGCTGAAGCGGCTTTAAAAAATATCCAGAATGGCCAAAGATCTTTTGTTATTTATGGCGAGCCTCAGAGCGGCAAAACCGAAATGATGATTGCCTTAACGGCAAAGTTATTAGATGAAGGTTTTAAAATAATTGTGATTTTACTAAACGACAGTGTTCAGTTATTAAATCAAAACTTAGAAAGATTTCAGCGGTCTGGGATTTCTCCATCGCCTAAAAAATTTAGCGAAGTCTTGCCAAAAGATATAATAATCGGAGATGGCGAGTGGATTATTTTTTCCAAAAAGAATTCAAAAGATTTACAAAAATTGATTCTTAAATTAGGCACGCACGAAAACAAAGTTATTATTGATGATGAAGCAGATTACGCAACACCTAACTCAAAGATTAATAAAAAAGAAAAAAGTAAAATTAATGAATTAACAGAAAAATTAATAGGGGATAATGGAATATATATGGGAGTGACAGCTACTCCTGCTAGGTTAGATTTAAATAGAACTCACAATAATCAAAATGAGAGTTGGATCGATTTTCCACCACACTCAAATTATACCGGTCAGGATATCTTTTTTCCTGATAATACCGAATCGTTAGCATACAATCTTACCGTTTTATCTGACCAAGGGGACCGCCCTCAGTACTTAAGGGATGCGATATTTAGTTTTATGGTTAATGTTGCATATTTAAATTTAAAGATTAATGGGGTAGAAAAAAATTATTCATGCTTGATACATACGAGCGGAAAAATGGCTGATCATACTGTAGACTATAAGGAAGTAATTAAAATTTTTGAGACGCTGAAG
>CAZQFQ010000053.1:0-7526 GCA_964592725.1 uncultured Candidatus Saccharibacteria bacterium
TGGAACAGTTCATCCGGCAACGGCGCTTTGTCAATAATCCTCTCAAGGCTGTCCGCCATCTGCTGTTCGTCCAAAGATTCCGGAGCGATAAAATTTTTGTGCTTCCTTAAAAAGTCTATGCAGGTGTTTTTGGTAATCTGGAACAGCCAGGTTTTAAATTTTTTTTCCGGTTCAAATTTGTTTAAATTTTTCCAGGCTTTAACAAATACTTCCTGGGTAATGTCTTCGGCTTCGGCGTCATTTTTTACGTAGGTCTTGGAAAAAAAGAACACCTGTTTAAAATAGCGCTGAACCAGGGCGTCCAGCGCCTCATTATCGCCCTTGAAATATTGCTTAATTAGCTCAGAATCGGAAAATTCTTCCATAACAGTAACTATATCATCAAAACCCGCATTAGTTCAACAAGGAAATTCTGTTTAGTAACATAAAAATTAAAGCGGTTTGCTGCAGCAGTAAAAAGCTTATGCCTATGGGTAAATATGTTTTTCTGATTTTATGTCGAAATATCAACATGCCAAAAAATACTCCGGCGGAAGCGAAAAAAACCGCAATAAAAAAAAGCCAAGCTTCCGGTATCCGTTCGCCTCCACTAATGCTCTTTCTTTTGTCTATGCCGACCAAAATAAAAGAAAAAAGGTTTATAAGAAGCAGTGTTGTGCCTATTAGTGTCGAATTAGTAATCATAATATTCGGATATATCAATTAAAGATTTCGTTTAACAGCCCGTTTACGCCAATTTTTTGTTCCGCGGAATAAGGGATAATTTTGTAATTACCTACCGCGTTTTGGATTTCCGCCAGCTGCTTTTTGTAAGAAGACTTTTTAATTTTATCAACTTTATTGGCCACAATAATAACCTGCTTATTTTGTTCCGCCAGGCTGTGGAGCATTTGCATATCGTTTTCGGTGGGCCCGATGTTGGCGTCTATTATTAGCACAATCTTTTTTTGCCGATAACTGGAATCCAGCAGATACCAATAAATCAGCGATTGGATTTTTTTCTGCTTCTGTTTTGAGCCTTTGGCAAAGCCGTAGCCGGGCAGGTCAACCAGGTAAAAAGAATTATTGATCAGAAAAATGTTAATTTCCCTGGTGCGCCCGGGAAACGAGCTGGTTTTGGCCAAATCTTTTTTATTGGCTAAAGTGTTAATAACACTGGATTTGCCCACGTTGGAGCGCCCGATAAAAGCAACCTGCGGGATGCCGTCGTTTAGCACCTCGTCGTCCTCGACAATACCTTTAATAAATTTCGCAGACGCGATATTCATAAGTTTATTATGCTCTTAAATATGATGAAAATCAAGTAGAAAAACTCCCTCGACTTAAGGGAGTTTTGATTACAGACAAATTATGCGTGCGCCGGGCTATTGAGTTTGAGCTGGGCTACATCTTTTTCCAATTTTGTTACCCTGTCGCGTAAATCGTATTTGGGGATAAGTTCCTTAAACCGTTCATCCATCCATTCTTGCTGAATTTCAAAGGCTTCGGCAGTATATTGCTTTAATTCTTTGCTTTGGGCGGCAAGCTGTGTTTTAAGCTCGTCTTTGGTGACCATTTTAGCTTCTAAATTGGCCATCTTGGTGTCCATTTTTTCCATCAGATTGATTAAGCCTTTATCAAAGTATTCTTGTGTGAGTTCCATATAATTGGATTAAAGCGTAAAATAATTTTAAATCTTTAAAAATTTTAAGTCAAGCTTAATGTTACTTCGTTATTGACGAATCTTTTATTTGTGTGCCGACTATGGCCACGCTCCCGGATAGGTGCTTGCCCCAGACCCTTACTGAGTCGCCGATGTAGAAATCGGCAAGCGACATTGGTTTGCCGTTTTTGCTTTGCAGAGTTGCCGAGCTGACATCCACGCCGTAAATTACGTTGCCGTTACCGATTACCGTAAAACTCGGGCCGTTTTTAACGGAAAGATTGCCGGTAAAATAAATATCTATCAACCTATAGATGCCGTTAACTGCTGTGGCCGCAATATCGGCCTTGTTTCTATCCCACACGCCTTTAACCGACGCCGTCATCCCCAAAATTAAATCTTTAAACGTGGCCGATGAACCGTTTTTGGTGTAGGATGTAAAACTGTCGGTGTGGATGGCTTGGTTGCCGTAAGTTTTACTGTTAATGACAAAACTGGAATCCGGCGTGTTGATTGTTGTAATTTTGCCGGTATAAGTTCCGGTATGGGCGTAAAGGGAAAGATCGCGAACTGACGCGGCGCTTATACTGTTATCGTTCCACAGCGTACCGATCGCCTCAATTTTATCGCCGACTAAAATTTCTGTCAGCAACATTGCGGCGCCGTTTTTGCGCGAAAGTTGCGCGCTTCCCGTATCCACGGAATATTTTGCGGCGCTGGTTGTGAAAATGATTATTTGATTTCCGTTAAAACTAATAACCGTGCCGGTGATGGTTTTGGGTCCGGCGGCCAAACCTATTAGAGGCACTAAAATTCCTGCGGCTAAGGTTGTCGCTAAAAGCAAACGCATTCTCCTCATATTTTTGTTTCCTTTTTGGCGCTCTTTTTGTTTTGGCGTTCAAATAATTGTTGATTTTAATATAGTAAACTATCGTTCACTTTTTGTCAAATAACTCCTGTGGATAAGTCAAATTTAAAAAAAGCCGCCTTAAGGATAAAACCTTAGGGCGGATTTCCATTAAACAAGCGATAACCTTACTTATTCCGTCGTCGTGCCGTCAAACTCCTCGTCAATGCTTTCGGTTTCTCTTTTTGTAATTCGGATAATGCCGTCTTTGTGGTGAGCCGGGGAATATATAGTGTAAAGTTTTAGCTCCAGCGCATCGGAAGTGTTTATAACATTGTGCTCGGCGCCGGCAGGCACTATTATTGCCGAACCGTCTGAAACAACATATTCGTTTCCGTCGATAATGCACTTGCCTTCGCCTTTTTCAAACCGGAAAAACTGGTCATTGTCCGGGTGCACCTCCATGCCTATTTCCTCTTTGGGCAAAAGACTCATCAAAACCAGCTGGCTGTGCTTTGCCGTGTATAAAACTTTGCGAAAATTTTTGTTTTCCAAAGTATCTTTTTCGATGTTTGAATAAAATCCCATCATATGTTTTATTTTAATTATTAAGATAAGTTATAGTTAATTGTAAAACCGCGGCGAAGCAAACCCAGAGCAAATAAGGAATTTGGAGATATGCCACCCAGCCGACGTAAGGATAAATTACGATGATTGCCCAAATCAACGTAATCAAAACCAGTGAAACATCAACGGCCGCCAAAAAATTATTTTTAAGCTTAAATTGGAAAGTCGTGAAAGCAAAATTGAAAACCAAATTTAGTATAAACGGCAAAGCAACTACCCAGGTAATTTGATTTTGCGCGTCCATTAAAAACACCTTGCCAAAAGAAACCGCGATTAAAACATACAAAACCGTCCACACCGGCCCAAAAACCCGGCTCGGCGGCGACCAGGACGGTTTTTTTAATTGCGCGTACCAATTGTAGGCGGTAGGCATAAAATTTTTATTTATTCTCACATTCTCAAGAATGTGAAAATGTCCTTTATATTCCCGCGATGCCAAAAAGTTTGCCGATGCCAAAAGTTACGGCCATGGCCAGCATGCCACCAAGCACTATGCGGACGGTGGCTTTGCTTTTGTTGGACCCGCCGGCGCGGGCACTTAAGTTGCCGGTAATAATCAGGGCTATCAAAACGCCGATAAAGGTAACGGGGATGCGCACAGAAGCCGGCGAAATAAGAATCATAATAATCGGAATAATGGCTCCGCAAAAAAATGCCAAAGCCGAGGCATAGGCCGCGTGCCATGGGTTGGTCAGGTTCTCCGGATCCAGCCCCAGCTCCGCTTCCACGTGCGCGTCCACCACGCTGTGGGCGGTAAGTTCTCCGGCCACGGCGCGCGCGGTTTGCGGGCTTAAGCCTTTGCCTACGTAAATTTCCGCGAGCTCCTCAAGTTCGTATTCAGGATTATCAATCAGTTCCTGCCGCTCTTTTTCTATGAGCGCTTTTTCGGTGTCGCGCTGGGTGCTGACGGAAACATACTCCCCCACTCCCATGCTCAAAGCGCCGGCCACCATTCCGGCAATGCCTGCGGTCAAAATAAAATTGGATGATGCGGAAGCCCCGGCCACGCCCACTATAATAGACGCCGTGGACACAATCCCGTCATTTGCCCCCAGCACCGCGGCCCTAAGCCAGTTTAGCTTTGGCCCGGATTTTTGATTATGCGGCTCTATGGGTTTTATAAAATTTTTTGGACTCATATACTTTATTATTATACCACATTTTTGTATCATTCAGGCCGAGAGTCAACCTCTCTGTCACTCGGATGTTACTGCGACGTCTCCCCTCACAAGAGGAAAACTCCGCGGATTTGAGCGAGCAAATACAGGCAAAACCGCGGAGCCCCCTCCCCTTATGAGGGGAGGGTTAGGGAGAGGTTGCAAAATTATAGCTACCATATAATTACTTTAGATAAACCTCCAGCGCCCCATCCCCGCCATTATGCAATTTTGCCATCTCAAATTTTACCTCACGATTCCTTAGAAAATTTTCCACAAACGTCCGTAGTACGGGTCCGGTTTCCCTAAAAGCCCCTTTGCCCGTAATAACCCTAATATGTCGGTATTCTCCCCCATCTATAATATCCTCCAGCATCTCTCCGGCCTCCCTGGTAGTAAACCCATGTAAATTTAAAATATATTCCGGTATGCGCTCGTATTTGTTCATAAGGTAAATAAAAGTAACCTTAAATTCTCAAGTATTTAAGGATAAGTTTGTAAAGGCTAATTTTAAATTTTTTGTTCTTGTCCCAAGTTATGCTGGTCATGAATGGAGCATGCTCCCATTGGTTTATAAAGAAATTTTAAGATAGCCAACCGGCGGCGGTTTTTGCCCATTTGGCAAGCTCGTCCTTATTTTCTACAATTTCCGCCGGAACTTCCAGATAATTTTTTAATACCTGGCCGGCACTGGGCGCAAACGGCCGAGCCCCATAAGCCAAAAACGGCTGTTTAGTTTTGTCGCTGGTTTTAAAAAACAACGAACCGTTATTGATAATGCCAAAAAACCTGCCCTGGTAATAAAGCCCAAAACCGCTGAACAACCGTTTGCATTCAATTCCCCCCAAATCCGCCAGTTGGTCTAAAATATAGTCCTTAAATGAGTCGTTAACCATATATTCATAATATCATCCTTAAATACTTGAGAATTTAAGGATGGGTTTGTGAAGGCTGTGGCGATGGGCTAATACCAACTCCCCTCCCGACAGGCCCTAAGCCTGCCGAAGGGCCGCACCCCGCCGCGAGCAATAAAATTGTGTTTATAAAAAACACTTTTTTCATAAAATTTTGAAAGTATATATTTTAGTGTATACTTAACAACATAATTAGTTGCTCACACCCCCATTGTTTTACACATAAAATATTTGGATATCTTTCTTGCAGCTTCTCTATGTATTTTTTCCGATTGATGAAAATGTATTTCTGTTTGTTGCTCAGGCCACTGCCCTAATTGATTTCTAATTTCATATACTACTTCGGCCTCAATGGTTTCAATATCCGTTAGATTTCTACCATCTTTTTGGAACCAGAGATGCAATTCAACTTCTTTATATTTCCTACGCCAAGCATAACCATAATAACCACCTACTCCAACAGCGCTAAAACCATATCGCAATCTAGACTTGATTGGCTGTGTGGTTATCCCAACATAGATAGGTTTTCTATTATGACTTATAATATATAGTTTTGGTAATTTTTTCTTATTTGAAAGTTGGCCTTTACTTTGTGGAAGCAAAGCATAGCTCCTTGTGTCATTGATAGCCAACGTAAAATTCTCCGGCCCTGTAATAATCATAATTAAAATTTATATTTGTGATGCCAGTTATTTATCCTTAAATTCTCAAGTATTTAAGGATGAGTTTGTGAAAGCTGGGGGCGATGGGCTAAAGCCAACTCCCCTCCCGACAGGCCCTGAGCCTATCGAAGGGCCGCACCCCGCAGCAAGTAAAAAAATGCGGTTAAAAAAATACTTTTTTCATAAAGTTTTGAAAGTATATACTAAGGAGTATACTTTTATTTTTCAAACATCATTCTCACTAATGCCCCAATTATGCTTGGACTATATGTGTATTGGTTGAAATATGTGAAAAAATTTTCCTCGGAAATTCATTGTCACCGATCTTATATTTTAATTTTCCATCTTTGCCAGTAATCGTGTATTTTTCCCTAGACCGCCTAGCAATACGAACCCATTCTGTTTGTTCGTATTTTTCATTTAAAACATCCTTAAGCTCGCTATAACTTAGACAAGCTAATCCATCATCGTAACAAACAAATACTATATAAACTCTGCCTAATTTATTTTTCATATCCAAAATCTCATCTTGGTGTTCCTTTTTAAAACTAAAGCTCCATGGTGTCATCCTTGTTGTTGAGTACTTAATATAAAGACCGACCTCTTTGTTTATAATATAAGAAGCATTCGACTCTGTTGGGTAAGGCTCGATTAAAACTGAGTGGCCAAGATTATGAATTAATCTTGCAAAAACAAGGCCATGATAAAACTCAAATTCTTTAACCATATTGTTTTACGGTCTTCAAAAATTTTATATTACCCTGGTATTTATAAAAAACCCGTGCTTTACCAGAATCATTATACAAAACAAATAAATGATGTACAGCATTTGGAAAACTTGATTCTTCCAGCTGTGGGTTACCTACAAACCCTTTGGTACGGGTAATTGTTTCTTGATTTGTAGAAACATCTTTGTATCCTGAAATGCTTTTTGGAAAATGAATAGCTATTGAATCGTCGCCATTCGGACAAAATGATTCAATATACCTAATCAAATAGGGTGGGAGTTTGGAAATTCCCAAAAGTTCTTGAAGTGCTTTCAGTTTTTGTATTGGCGAAATATTTTTACTTAAAACCGAATTGATATCATCCCTAAGCGAAATATAGTCAAAAATTTCAAAACTCATCTCGCCTTTATCAATTACTACGGCTGTTTTATCTATACTGCTACTTGCGGCTGCAGTAATTTTTTCGCCTTCAAGCCATACGGGTGATTTTTTATCCTGCTTTCTTGACTCTAAAGATAATCTATGAAATATGAAGCACTGTTGCCAATTTAAATACAAAATTTTTGGTATAGTCAGTTCAAAATATTTCAAATAAAGATTTCTTGATCCAAACATCCTAGCTCTTTGGATGTAGGTATCTTGCTGCATTTTATGCTTCACGTCTCTGGTAAAGAACATTGATAAAAGATTTTCAAAAGTAACGCCCCTCGATACTATATTTCCTCCAATAGCTATAGTAAAAGGCGACGTTGGGTCTGTTGCAGTCCTATTATCAGCTGCATTTTTTTCCTTATCACTATTCATTACCACAACATTATATCTACTACAATTTTCTATTATATATTTTGTTATTTCATCACAATGTTCAGAGTATCTCTCTTGAGCCTTTTGCCAAATCTGTTCATAAAATTTTTTATTATTAGAATTATTCTCGTCCTTCAGCGTCTCA
>CAZQFQ010000054.1:0-7325 GCA_964592725.1 uncultured Candidatus Saccharibacteria bacterium
TGAATTGGCGTTGTCGGACAAAATTTACTATCCGCTTGCGCCGGTTATTGAAAAACTATTGGATTTTGAAAAGTTGCAGGCAGGGATTGGTCGGGAGTTAAACGCCCATGATCGTCAACTGCTCGCGGATTTTATTTATAAAACTATTGTCATAGAGCCAGGCCAGACTGAAAGGGATAATTTTGATTATGACAGCCAAAATACGACATATTTAAAGCGTGACATTAATGTTTTAAAGAAAATTCTTCCCGAAGTAGGGAATTATCTGAAAGCTGTGACAGCTGTCCCGAGCCAGATAAGCATGCACGACAAGCATGGCCAAGTTATTTATCCTTACAAAATAAGGGCAGATGAGCAGTCGCCTGAATTTCAACAGGCCAAACAGCTGGTTGACCAGGATTTAGTCGGCTATTTAAGGAATGGTTGGGAAGAAATGGATTACCACAGCTTAATAGAGGCTTTCCCGCCGAACGTTATGATTGGGGACTTGCAAGACATAAAAAGATTATCGCCCGACCAAATTGACGTGGAGATGGCCGTGCGCTCCACTGTTTATAACCGCGGGGAAGAATACGTCCGGTTTCTAACGTCACTCTTTAGCCGATTAGCCGAGCAGGGTGTTGCGATTGACGACAGTATCCGCGACAACGACGGTTGGTATTATAGAATCGCGGAAGTCTGGGAAGCTAAAAAAAGAATGCAGGGTGTTAATCCTGAAGTCTTGGTTGTACTTGGTCCTGGTTTTGAAGGCGAGGACGCGCGACAGGATATGGTTCCGTTGGCTATGATGGTTACAAAAAATGGATCATCGAGAGAATTGGCGGAAAAATATCTAGAGGAAGGATATCAAGTGGTGGCTTTGGAAGGCTTGGCAACCAATGCCGAATATCTAAATACCTTGGATAAAACCGGCTGGACAGCGGCACGCGCGGCAGAAGCGGTGGCTTTGGAATCTATAGTTATTTAGCAGGTATTATTTTTAATCCGGTCTTTGGTTCCAGTAGCTTCCAAATTAATTCAAACAGTATTCTAAAGTTGTCGGCAATTTCTTTATTTTCTATAAGGATGCCAATTGGGTTGTCTTTTTGGAAAGAAATTAAAGAAACAGCATTGCCGACAATTTTTATATCCATCCGAAAAGGAAATTGGGCAGCGGGTAGCATACGAACTTCGCGTAGCTCTTTAGGTGAATTTATATTGATTGGATTGTTGGCCGGCGCTATAACTCGGTTAAAAATGTTTTTTTTGATTCTTTTGGCAACGAATTCCTTGACGTACTCCGGAATGAACACCGCCATTTCGCCTTTGTCCTCAACGCTGTCAATGTTGGCTCCTTGCGCCAGCAGGTATTCATAAATCCTAATTATACCCTCCTTGCCTTCGTAGAATTTAACCCCCGGCTTTGTGGTTGCCAGTTGGAATACGCTCCGCAACTCGGGCAGGGATTTACTCAATTCTTCTTCGGCCGCCGCCAGGGCGGCTTTTTGTTTGGCTAAAAGCAGTTCCAGTTGCTCCGGATTTTTACCTGCAAATATGGTTCTGCCCCTTTCCGTGGCGGTTTCCACCAAACCCTTGGCTTTTAGGCTGTCTAGGTGGTAATAGGCGTTTCCTCTTTTAAGCTTGGTATTAAAAAGGATTGGTTTTACTCCTAAAGGGCCGGAATTGACTAAAAGCTCATAAATTTGAGCTTCATTCTTATTTAAGCCTAACTTTTCAAAGATTTCCAGGTATTTGAGAGTATTTAAGGTTTCCATGTGTAAAATGTTAATTATATTAGTATTTTATACCTTTTTTATAATCTTGTCAAGTAATAACTGACAATAATATATTAAATTAAGCCAAAAATAGACATTTATTTATAGGTAGATTTAATAATACTCATATAAACTATCAGCATAATATTGACAATATGCTTATTTAAGTGTATACTGTTTAGTCAACATAAAAACCTCAAATAAGCACCTTTAAAAACTATGGTTAACGAAGAGAGAAATGAAGGGATCCAGCCCACGAGCTTAGCCCATAAGCAACAGGGGTATACAGGAGCCCCTTCAGTTCCCTCTCCATTAAACCGTTATCCGGAGATTATTCAAAGGATGGCGCAGAGGAGAGAAAGTTCTTTTATAAAGTCTTGCTTAAAGAATGGCAATGAGAGTGAATAACCTTAAAGCCATTCCCATCTCAAGTAGAAATATTTGGGAAGAGCAACTTTTTAGCTACAGCTGGTAAGTTGCAAGTGTCCAGTGGTGCCTTTACAGGAAAGGCTCCTCTGACCGCTTAACGGCTCCCTAGCAATGAGTGCACCCTTCATCATTAATTGATGGTGAGGGGAACAGTCATCGTTAGAAAATAAAATATTAGTAATAAGGTGCACGGCGGATTTTTTTATCGCCTGTGGTAAAAAATTTCGCCCTCGCTATCGCTATAGCAGGAGTAGTGAGGTAGCACCTTAATAACATGCCTATAATCACTTTTCGTTTTTGATACATTTTCAAATGCTCATTTGATTGTGGCAAAATATAAGATTTTGATAATTGCCTAAGTTCGTCTTAGGCGTGTTAAGTGTTGTCGGCAGCGTTGTGGTTTGGTGTATTAGTACTATTCATTTACAGGGATATAGGTACTCAAGAGCACAAAGCCACGCCGCTGCCGACAAGCCATGCTTCATTGTTGGCGCATGGCAGCAGGAAAGGAGGCGGATATCGTGGAATACCCGCCTATTATTTTCGGCGACTGGAGGCCGTTAAACCAGTCCAGTTGCAACTTATTTTACAAGTTGCAATTGATGAGCCTCGCTGGGATGGGCTATAAATAATTTCAGCTTGGGTGGATTCGGGGCAACACCTAGCTTCGATGAAGCCGACCCATGCTGCCGTGGGTGGATGCGCGGAGGAGTAGGGGGGTGAGTAGGTTTATAAGTAGCATTGGATAAGGGCAGATGATCCCGGACCTTTGTGAAAGTAAAGCACCAAAATCGTACCCCAAACTAAGCGCATGGCAAGGAAGACGCCTTCGAATATTGGAGGTGAGCGAGCTCAGGACATTATCCTTGGGCTGCTTGCCCGAGGAGAATGCTCTTAGTCTTTCAGACGCCTGAGCAATCAAGGAGGTAAAGTGGTTCTGAAATATCCGGTATAGCGCGGTATCTGGATCCGCGCGATGCCGTAACAACGGAAAACCAGAGTCCCGGGACCAGCAACTACGCTGAGGTTGGTTAGGGAAAACTTAGCTGCGCGTAGACTCCCAGGGAATGTGTTAAAGATAGAGGGCGGATGAACCCGAAATCTTTAAACGTCCTGGGAGTGGCAAGGAAGAGAGTCTCCCCGCTCCCGCGGAGAGAATGGGCGAGCTCGGGACAAAATTCCGCGGCTCGCTTGTTGAGTCCGCGGGAGAATGCCCACAAGTCTTTCAGACGCCCGAGCGTTTTGAGTAAAAATCAGAGCCGCCCGCGGCGCCGGATGATGCGCCAAGGGCAAAGGAGAAGAGATGAAAGTAGAAGTAAGGGGGTCTTGTAATTCTTACTGGTTAGGGTTTCGTAATCGTGTGAGCGAAAATCTAGCCAGCAGGAACCTTCCGATGGATGTAGTACTGTTTGCGCCTATATTTCCAAGTGAAGTGCCATCGGCGACGGATGGTAGGATTTTTATTACCCTCAATAAGGAGGACTTTAGGTGGCAAGATGGGGTTGCCGCTATGGAGTATCATCAAGGGATGCTCCATGCGAGGTATATCCCCGGAGGGATGTACCTCCGGGTGTCTGGGTTGACGGATTACCCGGACAACGGCAACTGTCATGAGAGCGATGCCGTAATTGCTCTTCTCGATCGCTTGCTTCCGCAAGTGATTGAGAGCGATCCGAAAAAAAGAGCCATGATGAGCGACGTGATCGCGGAAGCCGAGCGGGTTCGTTCCCGCGAGGCTTACGCCAAGGAGTGCTCGAAGCGGTTTGAAAAAACCGTGGAGGGTACCCGCAAAGCGATTGTAGACGGCCACGCGGCCGTGGCTAAGCTCCAGGCGGAGCTTGTGCGCAAGATCCGTGAGACTCGCGGCGTCGAGCGCAAGCTCGAGCAGTTGGAGTCCTCACGCGGCGGGCAAATGGATGAGTACGGGCTGGAGTTTGACAAGCTCCTCCAGGTCCCGAAAGTCCGGCGGGTTGAAGCAAAGGAGGGCAAGGTGAACGTGTTCACCGATATTCTCTTTTGCACGGATCCGCGATCCGGACTGCGCCACGAGATTGGCGCTTTCCGGATTGAGCTGGACACCACCCGCGGATGCCCGCGGTGGTTTAACCTCACCCGTCAGGTGGACGGGTACAACTCCGGCCAAATGGCGCCGCACATTTGGTCAACCGGTGAGGCGTGTCTTGGCAACACTGCCGAGGTGTTTCCTGAACTTATCGGCGCTTATGAGTTTTCGGCGGCCGCGATGGTCGCCATCCAGTTCGTGGAGTCGTGCAATACCGACGACCCGGCTGGAAAGCAGATTAACAAATGGCCGGTGGCGCAGGAAGCGCCGGCCAAAACCGCAACCAAGGTGGCCGCCTAGCGGCCGCCGTAACCGTTTTTTGGAGCGACTAGTATGATGGAGACGGTACGGCGCCTGTGGGGCGGCGCCAAGAAGTTTGCGCCCCACGAATTTGCCTCGCGAGTGGAACTCGCGGGAGGCCTGCCACGTGTTCTCGTTAGTCGCGAGGCTTATGAGGACATGTATTGCCTTGTCGATTTCGTCGACAAGGAGGTGGGTTGGCTCGGGTCGGTTGAGCGGTTAGGTAATGATTTCTTGGTCAAGGAGGTCTTCCTCTTCGATCAGGAAACTCATGCCACCACCTGCGAAATTACACCCGACGGTATGGCGGAGTTTGCCATGGCCTTGATGTCGTCCCGCCCCGACGGCATGGAGGTGGCCAATTCGATTCGATTTTGGGGGCACAGCCACGTCAATATGGGAACCAGCCCTTCGGGGCAGGATGAGTCCCAGTTGCGTGAGCTGGCGGCCAGTTGTGGTGATTTCTTCGTCCGTGGAATTATGAATAAGAACGGACGGATGGAGTGGACCATCGTGTTGGCTTCCATCGGCGTAGTGATTCACGACGCCGTGTGGGAGCTGTACGAGCCGGCCGCTGACGAAGCGCGCAGGCAACGGTGGCAGGCGGAAATCGCCGCCAAAGTGCGGGAGAAAGTTATCCCGCAGGTCGTTTTTTCCGGCCAGCCGGGTTATACCGGAGCTGGATTTGGCGCTCCGGACCGCTTTGCTCGCTATACGCGGGACGCGGAGGCCGTGGTGGAGAACTTCCGTCCCGGCAAGTCTACTAAAGGGAAAGGCGGCCACAATGGCCGTTGATCCCTTACGGCATTTATCCGTTTTCTCGCCGCACGCCTTCGGGCAGCGGCGGGTGGACGTGATTGGCTGCGGGGCCACAGGGTCCCGCATTGTGCTCTCTTTAGCCAAGCTTGGCGTGGAGAACATCCACGTTTGGGACTTCGACGTTGTAGAAGAGCACAATATCCCGAACCAGGCGTTTGGGATGTCCGACATCGGCCTGAACAAGGCCGTCGCTCTGGCCGCGCTGGTTAAGGCGGCCACGGGAACCGAGATTACCGTCCACGAGGAAAAGGTGGATGGCACCCAGATGTTGGGTGAAGTGGTATTCCTTCTCACCGACACCATGAGTTCTCGAAAGGAGATTTGGAACGGGGCTTTGAAATACAAGCTCAAAACCAATCTTTTAATCGAGACTCGTATGGGCGCGGACAACGGCCGCGTCTACAGCATCAACCCCAACAAGCCTGGGCACATCAAGGCCTGGGAGGGGACGCTGTACGACGACAACGAAGCCGAAGTCTCCGCTTGCGGGGCATCGGTATCGGTGGGACCAACGGCCGAGACCATCAGTGGTCTTGCCGTCTGGCAGATGATTCGGTGGTTTTCTATCGAGAACGGTGGCGACGATGAACTCGACAACGAGATCATTTTTTCCCTCCGGCTGATGGTGGCCATCTCGCGCAAGTTTTGAAACTCGATTTTGGCGCTCCTCTTGAAGAAGTTTTTCGAGGAGCAAGTCGAAAACATTTTCAACCGGCGGCCAGCCGTGAATTGGCACATACCTACAAGGAGATTAAAATGCAGAGCTTCATTAATGTAAGGATCGGGCGGCTGCCAGGCCGCATTTCCGAGATTACCCTGAACGGCGACCGCACGGTCGCCACGGCTCTGATGACCGCTGGCCTCGACTCCAGCGGCTACGAGATCCGCGTCCAGGGTCAGCCGGCGAGCACATCGACCGGCTTGAACGAGGGGGACATCGTCCTCCTCGTGAAGAAGATCAAGGGGAACGGGGGTAGCGCCATCGAAGGCGTCACTCTCGTTCAGGTCGGCCGGGTTCCCGGATCGGCCCTCGTCGAGTTTGCACTCGACGAGCCGACGGTCTACGCCGCTCTCCAGGCGGCGGGGATCACGTTGGCCGCCGATGAGGTGGTTTACGTGTTGGACCAGGAGGCATCCGTCGGGATGCCCCTGTATGACGGCGACAAGGTTGTCGTCCGGCATCGGATGCCGGCGACTGCCACCAGGTTTCTCGCCTCCGAAGCCGCGGAGGAGAAACAGCGGCAAGAGACTGCCGTCGCTGCCGGTCTTTCGCCTATACCCGGGGCGGAGAACTTCGTCCGCCGGGCGGCCGAGCCGGCATTCGCGCCCGCCACGGTCGATTTCTCAGCCGTGCCCGGGATTGACCCGGCTGTTCTTCGCTCCGATGCGGAGAGGCTCGTCCGCGAAGCGGACGAGCTGGAAGCCGGCGCCAGGGCCGCGCTCGCAAGCGCGGCCGAGAAAAAGGCTTCGGCCGAGGCGCATCGCGCCAAGGCCTCGGCGATCGAGACCTCACAGGCGGCGCTCAGCGCCGCCACCGTGCAACTCGAAGACCTTGGGGTCATCCGGCCCCAGGGCAAGACCGGACGGTTGGCGGATCTCCGCAAGCTGTTCGGCCTGTAGCGCTTAGCCGGCGCTACAAATTAAAAATCTCCTAATGGCTTTAGGAGTTGCCGGAAAATCCGCCCGGCGGGAAGTTTACTGTCGCGAGACAGTAAACCAAAGAAGGTCATCTTGCTGTCTGGTGTGTAGACAGCCGCAGTCTATACGATATTTAGGCCGTAAGGATTCCCGAAAAATCCAAATTTGCACTCGTGAATGGGGAGATATTGATTTGCACAATCAATTTTCTCCCCTTTCCGATTTAGCACACAAAATTTTGTGAACTGGATCGGGAAGCGGTAATTTAGCTTTTCGCGGAAAGCAGGAAGTTTATTAATTCTTTCTGTTTTTTGTAACGCAGT
>CAZQFQ010000055.1:0-7247 GCA_964592725.1 uncultured Candidatus Saccharibacteria bacterium
CTAATAAAATGCAAAATTCTGTCGCAAAGAAAATCTTTGCTGTAGGATCCGCGGTCGTTATGACCTTGGCTATGTCAGCCCCACTGTTGGCTCACGCCGCAGTGCACGCTGCCGGAACCAATGTCGTTGACTCATCCGGCACTGTCTGGATGGTTATGCCTGACGGCACACGCAGAGCCTACACTTCCGCCGGCGCGTTCCTTTCCTACGGCTTCAATTCTTGGGCCCAGGTAGTACCCGCCTCCGCTGAAGACCTCGCTTTGCCGCAAGGCTCCTTTATTCCTCCTCAGGACGGATCAATCATCTGTTCCGACAGGAATGATAGCTTTGCCGTAAAAGGCACTTGCTACGAAATTAGCAATGGCCAGAAATTCGGCTTTACCTCGGCCGCGGTCTTTACCGGCCTTGGTTTTAGCTTTACCAATTCTTCTACCGCCGATGTGTCCTGGATGACCGCCGGCTCCCAGTTGCTTAACAACACTACCGCGGCTCATTTGCCCGGCACCTTAGTTAACAACAAAGGCACCGTGCAATTAGTCGGCAATTCCGGCTTACTCGGTATTCCGGATGTCGCGACCTTTAATTCCTGGGGTTACTCCTTTGGAAAGGTTGTCCCGGCCAATGCCGCGGATCAAGCTATGACCCAAACCGGCGTTATGGCCGCTCGCGTAGCCGGCCAGCTTAGCCCGACGGCTTTGGTAGCCTGCACTGTTAACTGCACCACCACTCCTCCGGTTACAGTAGGTCCGATTAGCGTAGGTTTGTCTTCCGCTAACCCGGGTCCCGGCACTTTGGTGCAGGGCCAGGTTGCGGCTACTTTGGCTGTCTATAACTTAACCGGTACCGGTACTGTCACCGGTTTGACCCTGCAGAAATTAGGCGTTTCCAGCAACAATTTGCTCCAGAACGTCTATCTCTACAACGGCGCGACCCGCTTGACTGATGCCGCTTCCGTTAACAGCTCCGGCCAAATCACCTTTGCCAACGGAACCAATCTGTTCGCAGTAAACGGTTCCATGACGCTGTCCGTATTAGCGGACATAGTCTGTTCTGGCAGCTCTCCTTGCGAGTCCGATTCCGGCCAAACTGTCGGCGTTCAGCTTACTGCTATCCAGCTTGCCGGTAATATGGTCGCCTCCGGCGTCCCGATTTCCGGTAATTTGATGAGCGTTGTATCGGCTCCTAATGTAGCCACTGTGTCAGTAACCAATGTCACTCCAAGCACATCTACCTGTCAATCAGGCACACCGTGCTTCATCAACCCGGAATCCGGTTTGGTAGCGTGGCAGGCGACGTTTAATGTTAGCGGCCAAAATGCCGTTAACTTTAGCCGTATGTCCTTGCGTGAAATTGGCTCTATTGATTACAGCAACATCTCCGGTCTTTCATTGCTAGTTGACGGCGTGCAGGTTGCCCAGGCTTCCGGCTTGGACAGCAACGGCTACGCAACTTTCGCGATCAGCCCGGTTAAGACTTTGTCCACCGGCGCCCATACCGTCCAGGTATTGGCCAATGTAACCGGCGGCGCAGGCCGAACTCTTAGCTTTACCCTGCAAAACCAGGCTGACATCGGCTTGGTAGATACCACTTACAATGTCGGTATCGCGGCTTTGCCCGGCAGTGCCACCTCTTTCTCCCAGATCGCGGCCGGCACTTACGAGGTTAACGCGATTACCAGCGGCGGCGGCAGCTTTACCGTCCAGCCGACCAATGTGGTTACCACCACCAATGTCTCGCCCAACACCACCAACGCCGATTTAGGCGACTGGATTGTGACGACCTACGGTGAACCTATTAAGATTTCCACTTTGACCGTTGGCGTGTTAGTCAACGGCATTGCTTCTACCACTTCCCAATTGCGCAACGGCGTAATTGAGATTGGTACTTCTCCGACTTCTCTGGGCCAGTACGGCAGCACCCAATCGGTGCCTTCTACCGCCCAAAACGCCGCGACTGCACAATATCAGGTGAATTACACGGTCCAGCCGGGCACTCCGGTTTACGTGGAATTCCGCGCTGATGTTTACAACAACAGCACGGCAAGCGGCGCGTACCAGTTCGGCAACGGCGTAACCATTCAGCCGTTCCTGGACACCGGCGTGAACAACGCCCAGGGCACGGTATCCGACATAGTTGCCGCCTTACCGGGCAGCTCGACCCTTTCGGCCACCGCGATGACTGTCTCAACCGGCACTGTTTCGGTTGTAGCCAACGGCACCTACAGCAACCAGAACACGGTTGCTCCGCAGACTCAATATCACTTGGCTTCGTTCTACGTGAACGGAACCAGCATTGAAGATGCCAACATTAGCGGCATTACTGTGGGCTTTGGCAATTCCACCGCGGCCGGCATGTTAAACAATGTGAAAGTCTACTGGAACGGTGTTCCGGAAAATACCGTAAAGTCTACGGTAGGAGCTACCGGCAACCTTTATTCCGTTTATCACACCTTGGCGATGAACACCAATGCCTTAATTGACATTTATGGTGACATCAATCAGACCAACACCGGTTCGATTAAAACCAGCGTGGAGGTAACCGGCACTACGGTTTTGTCCGGCCAACAGATTGACGTTAATGACGGCGGCACCGGCCAGACTATAGTGGTCGGCACTACCGGCACCTTGGTAGCCAGCCAGGACAGCGCCAATACCCCGATTGCCTCGTTAGTCGCGGGTGGCCAGAAACAGTTCCCGGTCGCGTCATTTAAGTTCAGCGCGACCAATGACACCTTCAAGCTTACCGACCTGAACTTTACGCTCGGCACCGGCGCGAATTCCGTGGCTTCCACCTTATACGTGGTTAACCACACCACCGGCACCGTGTTAGCCCAGCAATCCGTAGGCAGCGGTGTTGGCATCGCGCTTAGCGGTATGAGCATTCCGATTTCCGGCAACGTGACCTTGGACATCAAACTTGACCTTGGCACTGTCGGTACCGGCGCGGGCACCGCGGGAAGTGATGTAAAAGTCACTTTGAATTCCTATAAAGTAAACGGCTCCAACGGCGCTCCGCACAGCTCCGGCTCCAGCGGATTTACCCTTGGTTCTGTCTACGCGGGCAACGACATCTACGTATATAATGCCGTCCCGACTGTTGCTTCTGCCGGCGGCAGCGGCACTTTGAGCACCGGCCAACAGACTTTGTACACCTTCACTGTAAGCGGCACCAATGTTACCTGGGACAAGGTTGCCTTTAACATTGCCACTTCTTCTGTTTCAGTTGCCGCGTCTTCTTTGGGCGTGTATAACAGCGCTAACCAGTTAGTTACTACGGTTAGCACCGGCTGTGCGACATTTGATACCAATAGCAACACGTTATGTACTGCTTCCAGCGAACAACCGACCGGTACCTTTACCTTAAAGGGTACGGTAACCGGAACTTTGTCCAACGCTTCGGTAAGCACTTACATTCCGGAAGTATCCAGCAGCCAGAGCAACAATACTGCTGCTTCGCAGACCGGTTCCTTTGTGTGGTCTGACAACTCGGCTTCGGCCCATGATTTGACCACCTCCACCGACTGGTTCAATGACTACTTAGTCCCGAACCTGCCGACCAATCCTTTCAGCCTGAACCACACCTAATGGTTTAGCTCTAAGATTAACCGCCTTAAGCCGGTTGGAAAAAGCTTAGGCAAAAGCCCATCCGCAAGGGTGGGCTTTTGATGTATTTGGCTTTTATCAGGGGTACGGACAAATTTGATAAATAGCTTTGCAATTGATATAATTAACAGTAGCAATCAGTGCAATCCAACCTCGTGCGGCTGTTCGGCGCGGATATTATGGCTTATAAATTATTTCATGCCAAAATTAAAGGATATTTGAAATCAAAAAAATAATTAAATAAGTATCATTATGAAAAAAATATCTCTTTTAGGCGCTTTAACGGCCATAATGGCGGCGGTTTTGGTTTTTGCTCAACCTGCTTTGGCGGCTACGCCCACGCTTTCCTTAAGCAGTACCGGTACCGGCGATAGCGTCCAAATTACGGTGACCGGCGACCCGAGCGTCAGTGTGGTTTTATTTTATACCACGACTAACAACGGTTCCCAAGCGTCTGCTTTGGGAACGACCGATTCCGGCGGCAATTTTTCCGCTACCATCAGTACGTCCGCTTACGGCATAGCTTCCGGCAGTTCGGTTTATGTTAAAACCAACGGATTAAGCGGGCCGCAGTCGGCCTCCGTGACCTGGCCGAACGCGTCAACTAGCGGCGCGTTTTCCCTAAGTCCGACCGGGGTGGTTTTGACTGTAGGCCAGGCCGCTACCATCACCGTTTCCAATAATGGGAGCTATGCCATTTATTTATCCAACAGCTCCAATCCGCCAGTGGCCAACGCCAATATCAACGGCAATACAATTACTGTTACGGGATTAAGCAACGGATCCTCGTCTTTGACTTTTTGCACCGTCGGCAGTTCATCTTCCGTTAGTTCATCTCCTTCCTGCGCCAGCGCTTACGTGACAGTGGGAAGCGGCGGCGGCCAGGCTTTAACTTTTAGCCTGAATAACATTACGGTAGCTCCCGGGCAAAGCGTGCCTGTAACAATCAGCGGCGGCAACGGCGCTTATTCCGTGTTTAACAATTCCAATTCCTCCGTTATCCAAACCAGTATCAGCGGATCTGTTGTTACTTTAAGCACCAACACCACCAGCGGTTCGGCGGCCGTGACAATTTGTTCGTCGGATATGGCTTCCTGCGGCATTATTAACGCCACGGCCGGCAGCTCCAGCACTTTGCCTTTAACATTCAGCCCGCCTAACCCAACCGTATCGGCCGGTCAAAGCTTAAGCGTTGTAATTTCGGGAGGGACTTCGTCCACATATTATGTTTCTTCCAATTCAAACTCAACCGCCGTCGGTACGGGCATCAGCGGCAATATTTTGACCTTGACCGGCAGCAGCAACGGCACGGCGACCTTAATAGTGTGCTCATCCAGCGGTAGTTGCGGGACTCTAAATGTGACAATCAGTTATGTTTCTTCCGGAGGCGCATTGACTTTGAGCCAAAGCAGTGTTGTGCTTTTAGTCGGACAGGTTTTGAGCATTACCGTTTCCGGCGGTACCAGTCCGTACAACTTAAATCCCGCGGGCGCGGGCAGTATTTTTCAGGCCAGCGTCAACGGAAACATAGTGACGCTGTCGGGCATTGCCGCGGGATCTTCCACGCTAAATGTTTGTTCGGCCGGGGGCGCCTGCGCCGCGCTTTCGGTAACCGTTAACGCTTCCGGCGTCGGCACGCCCATCACTTTCAGCCAAAACAATTTAAATCTGAACGCGGGCGCGGTAACCGCGCTGACTATTTCCGGCAGCGGCGGTTATTATGTTTCCACCAGCGCCAATCCGGCCGTTGCCTCCGTGCAAATTAGCGGCAACACCGCCTTGGTTACCGCTTTGGCCGCCGGTTCCACCAATATATCAATTTGCCAGAGCGGGGGACAGTGCGCGATATTATTTGTAACGGTTACCACCGGAACTTCAACCGCCCTGGTGCCGACATTCAGCCAAACCGCCCCGACGGTTCCCGCCGGGCAGGTTGTAAACATAACTATTTCCGGAGGAGCTACCAGCAACTATTATATATTATCCAATACTAATCCCACTATTGTGCAGCTAAGCTTAAACGGCAATCAGCTGGCTCTTACCGGTTTGACCGCCGGGTCATCCATGGTCGCCGTTTGCGCTACGGCCAACAGTTGCGGCGTGTTGAACGTGACGGTCAACGGCACCGTTTCAGCCAATGTTTCCTTTACCACTAACAGTCTGCAGACCGGCACGGTCGGGCAAGCCTATAGCGTCCAGCTGGGTGCCGCCGGCGGCAGCGGCAGTTATTCTTACGCCGTAACCGGGGGCAGTTTGCCGGCCGGGTTGTCGCTTTCATCCGCCGGGCTGGTTTCCGGCACGCCAACGGTTGCCGGCACCCAGAACGCGACCATAAAAGTTACGGACAGTTCGGGGAATTCGGCAGTCGGAAGCTTTTCTTTTACGGTAAATGCCCCGGCCGCTTCTTTAACCGCTCCAACTGTTCCAACCGCAGCAAGCATTGCTTCTTATTCCAACGGACAGCTTATCAACGAAAACGGCACAATTTATATTGTCTATCAAAATACCAAAGTCGGGTTTGCCAACGCGCCGGCGTTTTTGGGGCTAGGTTTTAAATTTAGTAATGTTATAGCTACGGCGAACTCCGATCTGGCCGTTTCGCCCAAAGTCGTGGTTACCGCGGACGGCGCCCATCCGCGCGGCACGTGGGTGAACAGCGGTAAAACGGTATATTTTGTCACGCCGGCCGGATTGATTCCGGTGCCCACCTGGGATATCTTTTTAAGCAACGGCGGGCAGGCCGGGTTTATTGTTCCCGCCGACAGTTATGATTTGGCTATGCCCAAACTTCCATTGATGGTTTTAAATGATTCGCGAATGAAATAGCAAGTTTAAGCTCAAAAGTTAGGATGGATTTATTAGCGACGTAGAGCGAGACCGGCCATTTATGGCCGAGCGAGCCAAGGAGCTAATACAGGTTCAATGCCGCGTAGCTCTGCTCCTAGGAACCTTTATTGTGGACAACTTATTTTGACTTTTCTTATTAAAAGTGGCATTATATAGGCAGTAAACGTATCATTTTTTGAAACAAACAAATACAATATACAATATACATACTGCTAATAATTAATATTATTCTGGGGGGTTCGAAAATAAACACAAAATTATCAGGTTAATTTAAACCCAAGAATTGATCTCCATATAAAATGGAAGATTTTTATCATATTTAAACATCAGACCCGCTGTCGAGGGTTTGATAACAAGAATAGATAATAATTATAACTATAACAATAACTTTAGGATTTTTGGCTCGGCTACCCTTTTACTTTGCAGGTCGATAGTGAGATAAAGGGGGTGTCGAAAAGTTATTTTTAATAAAAAATAAATTAATTATAAATGAAACAAATGAAAAAAATAATTACAGGCTATATCTCCTCCTTAAGAGATAACCATCTTGGCCGACTGACTTTGGGAATTGCCGTTATGGCGGTTTTCATGGCCGGCGGCTTTTTAGTCAGCGCGCCAAACGCGCAGGCTAATACAGTTTCAGCAGTAACCGCGCCTGCCGGGGGCGCTAACTGGAGCGGAACTAAAACCATCACCTGGACCAGTACCGGCGGAGCGGGAACAGTGAGCATATCTTACTGTACCAGCTGTACGCTCGGATCCGGAAACTTTGTAACGGCCTCTACTTCGGTAGCGGAC
>CAZQFQ010000056.1:0-7121 GCA_964592725.1 uncultured Candidatus Saccharibacteria bacterium
GGTGCAATGTCCACGCGTCGGCCGGAGCGGCATCCGTAGAGGCAGCGGTCAAGGCCTGCCACGCGCTCAACTCGACCAAAATCTACGTCTACGGCGTGACTGTACTCACCGGCATTGAGCCAGATGAATGCAGGTCAATTTTCGGCGACGACCCGGGGCCGAAGGTGTTGCAGTTTGCCCACACGCTTCTGGACAAAGACGCCGACGGCATTATCTGCTCGCCCAAGGAGCTGAAGCTTCTGGGTCAACATCAGGAACTCAACAAGCTGATCAAAACGACGCCGGGTGTCCGCTCCGTTTGGGCCTCAACCAACGACCAAAAGCGGGTGACGACTCCCGCGGAAGCAATTGAAGACGGCGCCGACTACCTGGTTATCGGCCGGCCAATCAACAAGCCGCCCGAATCAATCGGCTCCCCCGAAAACGCCGTTGAATCCATCACGCTTGAAATGGCAGGCGCCATCCGCAAGCGCATGGACGCCGGTACCTGGAAGGAAGGGTTGTGAAAACCATGCCAAACAGACTGGATCAAGAACAAGTACTGGCGATGAATACCATCGACCATATTCGCGGCCTTACGCCATCCGATTACGATAACCGCAGAATGTCGCCCGAGGAGCTTCGCCACATCGGCGAAGTGTGCCAGGCCATCTGGTTTCACTCCGGCGATAACTCTGCCCCACATGCCGAACTCACAAGTGGAAAGTGCAGCGACGGCTTCGTCGACACACTGCGCATCCTCCGCTTTTCCAACCTGTGCACCATACTCGCCGAACAACTCGCCAGAGTCATCCGCCAGCAGAGTCGGTACAACTACTCAACCGGAGATCATGGAATCGGCTGGGTGGTAGGCTCTGATCACGCCGGGGCGGTATTCTCCCACGAAGTCGCGCGCCTGTTCAACACCCAGCATGACTTTACGGAAAAAGGACCGAACAAAACGCAGGAGTGGAAACGGTTTACTATCGACCCGG
The DNA here is from genome assembly GCA_964592725.1 of uncultured Candidatus Saccharibacteria bacterium. Classification (GTDB taxonomy): domain Bacteria; phylum Patescibacteriota; class Doudnabacteria; order UBA920; family UBA920; genus PALSA-1336. Next base: position 975 of record CAZQFQ010000056.1, read on the forward strand.
ACGAACTCATACTCCAAGTGGAAGAACTCGTAACCACCACGGGTACTCTGCAAGCCGTCCGCGATGGAATTCGCGCTTTCCCAGAACACAAACAACACCCCGTCAAGTTCGCCGATGTCGTGGCAACCTTGGTACATCGGTCAACAGTGTACGAATTTGAAGACGCACCCATCCTTCATTTCGTGCATTACGACATCGCCGTATGGGAACCCGATCAGTGCCCGCTCTGCAAAGCAGGATCGCCACGCATCAAACCCAAGGCGGGGGCCAATTGGGCACTCTTGACTGGAAAAACCGCCCGCTAACTAATTCTTCGCCTACCAAAGCAGAGCACCGTGCGTCCAGGCCTATGGACACGCCGCGCTCTGCTATTTTTTTTATCGAGACATTAAACCAAATCGGAGCTTTTGACGCGGCCGCGTCAAAAGCTCCGATCTAAAATTCCGATGAAATGTATCCTATTTATTCTCAGCACCAACAGCCTCGCTGATATTTTTAAACCCGTCTCGTTCTAACAATTTTACCAAACTCTGATTTATTTTTTTCACCAGTCCCGGGCCTTCGTAAATTAGGCCGGTGTAAATTTGGATGAGTGAGGCGCCGGCTTTGATTTTTTCGTAGGCATCTTGGGCACTAAATATTCCACCGACGCCGATTATGGGCAAATTAGAAGCTTGCCGATGAATGTGCTTAATGTAATCCGTGGATTTTTGCCTAATCGGTTTGCCGCTTAAACCTCCAATTTCATTGGTATGATTTTTCAGTCCGTCGCGGCTAAGTAAGGTGTTGCTGATAATTACGCCGTCCACATTTTGGTTTTTGCAAACTTCCAGAAGTTCATCTATCGCCTCCAAAGACAAATCCGCAACGGTTTTAACTAAAATTGGTTTTATTATTGATTGCTTCAAACGGTAATTGTTTAGGCCTGACAGAATATCAACTAAAAAACTTTTGTCTTGCAACTGTCTCAACCCCGGCGTGTTGGGTGAGCTGACATTGACGACAAAGTAATCGCCAAAATTATAAAGTTTGGAAAACGAATACAAATAATCTTCCGCGGCGTCTTTGAGTTCCGTAATCTTTGACTTCCCCAAGTTAATCCCGATTGGCGCTATACTTTGGTGTAGCGAAATTCCGTGCAGTCGCTCAGCCATAACATCAGCCCCCAGATTATTAAAACCCATGCGATTAATAAGCGCTTCGTCGACCTCCAATCTAAAAATCCTCGGGCGAGCTTGCCCCGGCTGGGCGTGACGCGTGACCGTGCCGATTTCCAAAAACCCAAAACCCAAAGCCGCCAAAGCCTCGATTGCTTCAGCATGCTTATCAAACCCTCCTGCCAAACCGACGGGATTGTTAAACCGCAAGCCAAAAAGGTTTTGCCGCAGTTTGTTATCGGCAAAACCAAATATCCGCCGCTCGGCCCACAAAAACCCGGGAACCGATGAAGCCATATTCAAAAGCCTCATCGTTACCCGGTGTATCGTCTCGGGGTCGGATGAAGCCTTAAAAATTAATGGGCGGATAAACTTATACATTCTAAATTATTTTAACACTTGAGATATTTCCTTATCCAAACTTTCCAATGCCGCAATTGGGTCGGCTGATTTTGTAATTTGTCTGCCGATAACCAAAAAATTTGCCCCCGCTTTTAAGGCATTAGCCGGAGTGCCAAAACGTTTTTGATCATTGGGATCTACCCCCGCTGATCGAATTCCCGGAATAACGAGCTCAAGATTATTATATTGGGGATTTTTTCGTATCATCGCAGCTTCCTCGGGCGAACAGACGATCCCATCTACCCCGGAGACTTTTACCAATTCCGCCAAACGACTAACCAATTCATTCGCACCTTGCGCATTATAAATATTTTTGATTGCCGAACTGTCAAGCGAAGTCAGCGCCGTTACGGCAAACACTTTGCCTTTGCCAAAACCTTCTTTTGCCGCCATAAGCATCTCAACTCCGCCCGAAGAATGAACCGTTATAATGTCACAGCCGGATAAAGCCAAGGCTCGCGCCCGCAATTTAACAGTATTCGGTATATCATGGATTTTAAAGTCTACCCAAACCCTTTTTGCTCCGGCCTTTCGCAGATCCCGGATAATTTGCGGTCCATATTGATCGTACAAATTATGAATTTTTATGCAAAAAACCTTTTTGCCAATCTTTTTTGTGAGGGCGATTAACCCGTCTCTGTCATAATCGTCGGCGGATAAAATAACTTTAGTTTCGGTATACATAAACGATCTACTTTTTGGCCTTAGCTTCTAAATATTGTTTCCCGTGTCCGACTTTGGTGTTTATCGGCATGCCGACTTTGCACATTGGGCAATCTTTTTCCTCATAAGTTTCCGCAAGGATTTCGCAGAGCGCGGAGAATGGCACGCCCAAAGTTTTTGAATTAATTTCTTTTGGCACCCGATTATCAATAGCGGTAACCGCCTGAATATTAGCGCCAAATTTTCTGGCGACATCTATCATTTTATTAACGGAAAGGCCTGTCGCGATTGTGTCTTCAATAATCAAAACTTTTTTACCTTTAACTAATTCATCATATCCGCGTTTAAATACCAACGGGCCTTCATCAGTTTTATCGGCATAAGCGCTTAAAATTTCCTTGCCTTGAATTTCCGACAAATGCCTGGCAACCTCGTGCCCAAAAATTGCTCCGGCCACAACCGGGGCAATCACAACGTCTATATCCAAATCTTTATTCCGCTCCGCCAACAAATAACAAATGCGCGAAGTTTCCGCCGTATGGGGCAATAAATAATCTTTGTTAACATAAACCGACATGTGCCTGCTGGAAGTTCCGACAATGTGGCTGTCGGTTATCACGGCCCCGGTTTTTTTTAAAATTTCCAGTACTTCTTGTTCCGTTTTCATAATTTTGGACAATCACATTATTTCACGGCCGTGAAATAATGTGATTGATAAATCTTAAAATAGAGTCGGCTGGGCGGCGGCAAGGCCGGCCAGCTTTTCTTTAATGGAGACTTTGGCGTTGTCGTTTATAATGGAATCCGTGGAATAAACGCAGTCGGTAAATTTTTTAATTTTATCCACGCAATTATATAAAAACAACCCGTGCGTGGCGGCACAGCAGACTTTTTTTGCTCCGCCTTCGGTCAACTTTTCCAGAGCTTTAATCATGGTGGCGCCGGTGCTTATCATGTCGTCCAAAAGCAAAACATTTTTGCCTTTCACATCAAAGTCGCCGTCCATTTGTCCAATGTCACGGTAAGCAATTTTATCCCCCTCGTATTCCTTGCGGGTTTTTTTATAAGATTTTCCCCCGTGATCTTTAACCAGATAGTTAGCTCCCATGTCCGGAGTAATTACCTCGCACGCTTCCCCTAAAAAAACATTGGCCTTGGCATATTCCACCAAAGCTTTGCCCATGGAAATATTTTGCATTTTTAATTCGCCGAACTCCGCGGGCCCTTCCTTGTTCAAAAAATGGCAGTCAAAAGTTATTAGTTTGTCGCAACCGGCCCGCGCCAGCAGGTTGCAAATCACATAAGCGCTGGCCACTTCGCCGTTTAATTTTTTTTTGTCCTGCCTTGAGTATGGCAAATACGGAGCCACCACGCTTATGTGTTTGGCGCCGACTTCTTTTAGCGAATCCAAAATTAAAAGCAGACTCACCAAAGAAGTGTTCTGCTTGGGATAAAGCCGGTGGAAAATTGTGACCTCGGCATCTTTACAATCCGCAATCGGATTTATCCTTACATGGCTGTCGCCGTCGGGAAATTGCCCAATTTCAATATTCGGAGCAAAAATATCGGAAAAATTTGGAGAAATAAGCTGGGCCGTTTGGGACATTTTGTAAAAAAATTAAGACAACTACATCATAACAAAAATTTAAATAATATGCTATTATTCCTCTACTAAATACTAAAGCAACTAAAAATACTAAACGGGAAATTCCAAGTTTAGTACTTTAATGCATTTAGTATTTAGTAGAAAGCCTATGGCTAAATTTACGAAAAAAATTGAGGACTTCGTTTGCGGCACCTGCGGCGCCAAGGTTAAAGGCAACGGCTATACCAACCATTGCCCGGTTTGTTTGTGGAGTAAACATGTTGACATCAACCCAGGCGATAGGTTGCATAACTGCGGCGGGATGATGAAGCCCGTGTCCGTGGAAATGGATCATGGGGAATATATTTTAATCCACAAATGCCAAAAGTGCGGGATTGAGAAAAAAAATAAAACCTCGCCCGAAGATAATTTTGAGAGCATCCTAAAGTTGACGCCAACTTCTTTATAAACTATTAATAGCTGGCGCCATCCCTTCGGCAAGCTCAGGGCAGGCTCTGAGGAGTGCATCCGACGAATGATCTGATTAAGACACAGATTCTTCAGCCTCAGATGCATTCGGCTTCAGAATGACGCCTAAGTTGCCCTTAAACCCTTGCAAAAAAACGCGTTTCTTGGTATAGTATCAAAAGTCAGTCAGGCGCTTTGGGGCGGTTAGCTCAGCTGGTTAGAGCGTCGCATTTACACTGCGAAGGTCACAGGTTCGAATCCTGTATCGCCCACCAGTTTGAGCCAAAAAGTTATAAAGCACTAGAGCCAACTTGATAACTTTCCACTTTATAACTTTATAACTAATTTATTGCCGGGCTAGCTCATCGGTAGAGCGCTGCCCTGAAGAGGCAGGCGTGCCCAGTTCGACTCTGGGGCCCGGCACCATAATTTTACATTTTGACATCAGCTCTTTAAAAAGTTGTACTTTTGTAATATAATATAGTAGGAATTAACAACGGTACATATGTCAAGAAACGACCGGCATTTAGCAGTAAAATTGAGAAAAGAAGGTCAAAGTTATAAACAAATAAGCCGGGAACTTAATATTCCTAAAAGTACGCTGTCGGAATGGCTAGGCAATTTAGCATGGTCCAAAAAAATCAAGGGTAGGCTGTTTGAAAAGGCCAGGGTACAATCCCGCAAAAAAATAAAGCTCGTTATAGCGGCACAAAAGCTGCACTGGACAAATCTTAGACAGCAGTATAAAAAAGAAGCAATAAATGAATTTCAAACTTTAAAGGACAACAAGCTATTTTTAGCCGGGCTAATGCTGTATTGGTCGGAAGGCGACAATAAGGAAAAAAGTAGCATGGTTAGGTTAGGCAATACTGACCCCAGAATGATAAAATTATTTATTCATTTTGCCTTAACAATTTGCAAAGTAGAAAAAAATCGCGTACGCCCAACTTTAATTTTATATCCGGACATCGACGAAATAAGATGTAAAAATTTTTGGAGTAATTTTATCAAAATCCCACAAGAACAATTTTATAAGACTCAATATATTCAGGGCCGACATCCTAGCAAGAGACTTGAAAACGGGATTTGCACTGTTATGGTAGGCAATATGGCCTTAAAAACCAAAATATTGACTTGGGTAGATTTATGGGCAGAAGAGCTTATGCGGGTGTAGCACAATGGTTCGTGCGCTTGCTTGCCAAGCAAGATATGAGGGTTCGATTCCCTTCACCCGCTCCAAACAAATTCACCCAATATTTATTGGGTGTTTTTGTTACCCCTAAAGTTAAGTTAGAACCTAAACCTATAGTGGATGGCGGGGTGGGTTAAAAGTGCTATAATTACCTTAGCTTTAAAATTAACAAACTAATTATGAACGAAAGTGCTTTTAAAAATAAAGGCGATATAGTAAATTATGGTAAGGAAAAAAGTTTGCTGCAGGAGGGAGAGCAGCCGGAGCAGATTATAGCCAAACTAAAAGTATATGAGAAGGAATTCGGCTACAATAAATTTAAAGCCAAAGCTCTTGAGGCTATTATTGATAGTTTGGATAGAAAAAAGAGGGGAAAAAATCCCGCTTCAACGGGAAAGTTTGATGTAGAAAGTGTAAGGGCTGTTGTTCCTGAAGAAAAAGGTTCAGCTAACCCACGAGAATATCTAGATATGGTATTACGAGAGTTTGCTGACCAAACCGCTTTAGAAACTGAGTTTATAGAAAACTTTATTAAAAACAATCCCAATTTAGACGACAAGGCAAAAAAATTTATGATAACTACAGTCGCTAGCCAAATTGGGCCTTGGTTTCTTAGACATCACGTAGTTACCGTTCGGGATTTAGTTGGTTTTAGTCGTTTTTTTCGGAAAATTTAATTT
>CAZQFQ010000057.1:0-6974 GCA_964592725.1 uncultured Candidatus Saccharibacteria bacterium
CTTCGTCATCGCTTAGAGGCTGGCCATTCTTCAGCACGGCCGATCCATCAGGAGCGATGGTAAACGAGGCTTCGGGCAGGTCGCCGTGTCCCGTTTCTTCCATAGTGAAGCGGGCCGCGGAATACGCCGCATTCAGTCCGTCGCAGATTACCCTACGGCCTTCGCTGGTGAAAAGTTCCATTGAGCCTCCTAATGCCGTTTAGACTGTATTGTTTATATCAAATTCCAGAGAGAGAGTCAAGAGGGCAAAATTAAAAACCCGCCTTTTGGGGCGGGTTTGGATAATGCCCTAATTGTTGTTTTTAACCCTCACCCTGACCCTCCCCCAGAGGGGGAGGGGGAAAGGCAGTTATGCCGGAACCCTTCGACTTCGCTTGAGGATGCCTGCTTAGGCAGGCACTAAGATTTTTTCCAGGCGATGGAGGTTAAAGGAAATTTTATCGCTTTTGACATCGGCGTTTATTTTGGCGCCGTCGGGAGTGAGGCCGGAGACGATTTTTTCGGCCAGGGGATCCTCAATTAAAGTTTGGATGTTTTTGCGCACAAAGCGCGCGCCTTGGGCCGGGTCAAAGCTTTTATCGGCAACGAATTTAATTACGGCGGGGGAGACCTTGAGCTGGATATTTTGTTCAAGCAAACGGATTTGCAGTTGCGCGATTTGCAGTTGGGTTATCGCCTTTAATTCGTTAAAGCCCAGCGGGCGGAAAACAATTATTTTGTCTATGCGGTTTAAAAATTCCGGACGAAATTCTTTTTTTAATTCTTCGGTAATGCTTTCTTTAATATTTTCGTATTCTTTTTCCAGCCTGGTTTTTTGGTCCACCTTTTCCGTCTTATCGGCAAAACCGATTTTAGCCGCCTGGTTGGTCAGTTCCTGCATCCCCAAATTGGAAGTCATAATTACCACAGTGTTGCGGAAAGAAACTTTTTTGCCTTCGGAATCCGTTAGCTGGCCGTCTTCCAAAATCTGCAAAAAAATGTTGAACACGTCCGGGTTGGCTTTTTCAATTTCATCAAACAAAACCACTGAATAAGGCTTGCGCCGCACGGCCTCTGTTAACCTGCCGCCTTCGCCGTAGCCCACGTAGCCGGCCGGCGCGCCAATTAAACGCGCCACATTGTGACGTTCCATAAACTCCGACATATCCACCCGAATAAGCGCGTCTTCATCTTCAAAAATCTCCGCGGCCAAAACTTTGGCGGTTTCGGTTTTTCCCACGCCGGTTGGGCCTAAAAATATAAACGAGCCTAAGGGGCGCTTTGGGTCGCCAATGCCGGCGCGCGAGCGGCGGATAGCTTTGGCAATTTCTTCCACAGCCTCGTTTTGCCCCACAACTTTGGCTTTCAGGATTTTTTCCAAAGCCGAAAGTTTGCTGATTTCGGTTTTGGCCAAACGGGCCAGTGGAATTTTGGTCATCATGGAAACGGTGTGGGCAATATCCTCGGAGACAATCACGTGCGTGGGAGTTTTTTCTTCCGCGGCCAAACCTTTGGACAACTGCTCTTTTTGCTTGAGCAGTTTTTCTTCCTGGCTCCTTAAATGCAAAGCCGTGGTAAAATCCTGGCTAAGCACCGCTTTGGTTTTTTCCTCTTCCAACGCGCTTAAATCCGCCTCAATTTTTTTGGTGGCGCGCAGAAGTTTACTGTTGGAATTGATGGAGCGTAAAAATGCCGCGGTTTCATCAATCAAATCCACTGCCTTGTCGGGCAGGTACCGGTCCTGGATATAGCGGGACGAAAGTTCCACCGCGGATTTTATGGCCTCGTCGGTAATAGTAACGTTGTGGTGTTTTTCGTAATTCTGGCGAAGTCCCTGGAGTATGGCGACGGTTTCTTCCTTGCTCGGTTCGTCTACAATAATTGGCTGGAAACGCCGCTCCAAGGCCGCGTCCTTTTCTATGTATTCTTTGTATTCTTTTAAGGTGGTGGCGCCGATGGCTTTTAGCTCGCCGCGGGCCAAAGCGGGTTTTAAAATATTGGCCGCGTCAAGCGAACCTGTGGTGGCGCCGGCGCCGACCATGGTGTGAAGCTCATCTATAAATAAAATCACATTTTTGTCGTTTTTAACTTCGTCTATAATTTGTTTTAAGCGGTTTTCAAATTCGCCGCGGAACATACTGCCGGCCACAATCAACGCCAAGTCCAAAGCGAGAATTTTTTTATCCAGCAAAGAGTCCGGCACTTCGCGTTTGGTTATGGCCAAAGCCAAACCTTCCACAATGGCGGTTTTGCCCACGCCGGCTTCGCCGATTAAAATTGGATTGTTTTTGGTGCGGCGGTTTAAAATGCTGACCAGGCGTTCGATTTCGGTTTTTCTGCCGATAACCGGGTCAACCAGGCCGTCTTTGGCTTTTTTGGTGAGATCGGTGGTGAAAAATTCCAAAAGCCCGGCTTTTTTGGCGTCCGGCATTTTAAGTCCCGGTCCGGAGCTTGGCCCATCAAACGGATGGCCTCCGGGATTTTCCGCCCCAACCGGCATTTCCGGAAATTTGGAAATATTTTCAAAAACATTGGTAAGGTTTTGCTCCAGTTCGTTTATATCAATGCCGAGTTTGGATAAAATAACTTTGGCTTTATTTTGCGGCACCGTCAACAAACCGAACAAAAAATGCTCGGTGCCGATGAACTGGTAGCCGTATTGGCTGGCCACTATCGCCGATTTTTCTATAACCGATTTTAAATTTTCGGAAAGCACTGGTTTCCACGCGCTGACCGTGTTGTTGCTGTTGACCAAAACCAATTCGCGCTTAACGATTTCCGGCGAAAGCTTGGTTTTAGTTAAAATTTCCGCGGCAAAGGAGCTTTTCTCGGAAATGACGCCGTACAAAAGATGCTCCGTGCCAATGTGGTCGTGCTTGAGCTCTTCGCTGGCCAACTGCGCCATAATGAGGGCATTTTTGGCGCGGGAGGAGAGGCGCTCTAAAATGTAGGTAAAGTTTGTCATATGATTTTGGCGGTAGATTAATTTGCGGCTGCCTCTATATATAATACGATGAAATGCCTAAAAAGTGTCAATTTGCTATACTTAATTATGTCATAGATTGATATTATAGCAAAATTAGCACTCGTGTCAAGGGAGTGATAACTCCTTCTACGAAATACGAAAGAATACTAAAAGTACGAAATACTAAAAATACGAAACCGCAGGGTTCTCATTAAGTTTCGTATTTAGTATCTTTAGTAATTTTTAGTATTTAGTAGAAGCCTATGGCATTTTATAAGAAAAGCAAAACCAAGGAACCGGAAAATACAAATAAAGCATATGAGTATGCCGTGTTTTTGCTGTCTTTGCAATTGCGTACGGTCGGGGAAATTAGGCAGAAGATGGAAGGGCGCGGCTATACATCAGCCGTGATAGAAAATACTATTGACGAGCTTCATCGGCAAAAATATTTGGACGACGAACGCTACGCCGAAGTTTTTTTGGACAACTTGAAGCAATATAAAAATTTGGGATATTACGGCATAAAAAGAAAATTTATGGCCAAAAAATTGCCGTCAGGTATCATAGGCAAAATCTTGGATGAAGGTTTGTCCGTTGAAGACGAGTTGAAAATCGCAAAAAGATATCTCAAAAAGGAACTTCCTTCCGGCGTCATTCTGAGTCCGAGTGCATCCGAGGACGAAGAATCTCTTACCTATGTTAGGAGATCCTTCGCCGGCGCTCAGGATGACGCCGAAATTGCAAAACAAAAAATAGTGGCCAAACTAAAAAGCCGCGGTTTCCGCGGCGAGGTGATTGCAAGGCTGGTGTTTTAATGTTCGTAGGGGCGGGTTTGAAACCCGCCCAGTATTTGTATATTTTTAGGATTTTCCTCATCCAGTTCCCATTGTTTGGGATTATTTCGGATGTATTCCCGAATTCGGTTTAGATCGGCGTCGTCGCGGATAATGTGGTCATAATACGACCGTTGCCAAGAAAAATGTGATTGTTTTAAATCGTTAATTTTTCTTGAAGAAAAGGTTTTGAATCCGCGAATTATTTCGGGTAATCCGTGTGTCTTTGTAGGGGAGGGTTTGAAACCCTCCCCTACGGGTTCAATGATTAAAATTCCGTGGAAATGGTTTGGCATCACGGTATGCTCGTCCAATTTTGAATTTTGATAATGATTCGGTAAATCAAACCAACATTTTTGGACAATTTTACCCAAGTCATTTAAGACCATTTCCCCATTTACAACTTCGCCAAAACGACAAAGCCTGTCTTCAACGCAAATTGTAACAAAATAATAACCGGCTTTGGAATAATCAAAGGTTTTTAACCTATTTTGTTTTCTTTCGAGCATAAAAAAAGAACGGATATTTCCGCCCCTCGTAGGGATCTCGCGTAGGGACAGGTTTTAAACCTGTCCCTACAAGAATAATCTTTTAAAATTTACAAATTCATCGCCCTTAACCTCTTAACCCTGTCCGCGATCGGCGGGTGGGTGTTAAACAGGCCGGCGAGCCAGCCCCGCGCGCCGTGGTTGCCGGTGGCCTGGGCGGCCATGGGGCCGTTGTCCTGGTGGAACGGGTTGACAATGTATAAATGCGCGGTGGCGTTGTTGGCTTCCGCCAGAGGCGTCGGGTCAACGGAAATTTTTTCCAAAGCCGAGGCCAGGCCTTCGGGATAGCGAGTTAATAATGCGCCGCTGGCGTCAGCCAAATATTCGCGCTGGCGGGAGACAGCCAATTTTATTAGCGTGGCGATAATCGGCGAAAGAATAGCCAGTAAAATTCCGATGCAAAATAATATCAATCCTAAATTCCCGTCGCCCTTACTGCTTCTGCGGCCGCCGCCAAACATACCAAACCTTAAGAACATGTTGCCGAGCAGTGTAATTGTTCCCACCAAAACCACAACCAACGTCATCAGCCTAATATCGTAATTGCCGATGTGCGAAAGTTCGTGCGCCGTAACGCCTTCAAGTTCGGTTTTATCCAGCCGCTGTAAAATTCCGGTTGTGTAGCAAATTACCGCGTGCTTGGGGTCGCGTCCCGTGGCAAAGGCATTGGGCGCGCTGTCTTGTATAATGTAAATCTTTGGCGTCGGAATTCCGGCGGCAATGCAAAGGTTCTCCACTATGCGATAGAGTTCCTGGTTATTCTGCCTGTCCACCGGCTGGGCTTTGGAAACCGCCAGCGTAATTGAATCGGCGTAATAATAAGAAAACAGCGCCGAGCCCAAGCTAAAAATCACCGCGATATATAAAATCGCGTTAGTCTGGTAAACCTGGGCGAACACCCAGCCCAAAATTGTAATCACTATCAAAAAGCTGAATATTAAAACCCAGCTTTCACGCTTGTTTTTATTGATGAGGTCGTAGGTTAACATAGATTATTTCAAGTTGAGGATTTATTTTGATCCTCTAAATTTTTTAGGCCTCTTTTTTGCGTATAAAAAATGTTTTATTTGATTTCCGCTTCTGACCTGCTCACCACCGAACAAATTCTTATTAATAATATCGGCCACTTTTTTTGCTTTGACAGCCTTCCCTCTTTGATTTTCCGGTTGGACTATAAGCTCGTTGATTAAAGTTTTTTCTTCATCAGAAAAGGGCCTAAATCCTCTGGCGGCCACTGCTCGCTTGGCCCACCTTGATTTTTCCTCAAAGGATTTGGCGTGAACTCCAACCCTTTTTTCGTATGTTATTCTGCCGGATTTTTTTGCTATTTCTAACCGCTGTTCCGGAGGTATACCAAACATGCCTTTCTTTTCATCCCGTAAGCGTTGTCCCAATATTTTATGCTGTCTCTTTTGATGTTGAGCGCCGATTATTTTTCTTGCATCAGCGTCAGTAATTAAACCCGGATAATTGTTTGAAGAATCTTTTCCCGATTTATCCTGAAAACCGGTTAATGCATAATATACGGCCGCCGCCGCTACTTTTGGAGTCGTAATTCCATAACGGTTCTGAATGTCGTATTTTGTTGCAAGCTCGTTTAGCGAAAGGCCATTTACATAGTCGATAGCAATTTCCGGTATATCTAATTGAATTTGTCTCCCAATTTTCACACTAATTATAAAGGCCTTTTTTTGTTCAACGGATAAACCGGTTTTAATATCCGAGTTTTCCAGACTTGGTTCACCTTTGCCTTGGTTTTCCACTCCCAAATTTATTTCCGGTCGCATTTGTAATTTTTAGACATTTAAAATTTTACAGAACCCTTCGACTCGCTACGCTCGCTCAGGGTGAAAGTTTCTAAAAAGAAACTTTCACCGGCTGAGCTTCGGGGCCAGACTCGTCAATCCCAAAGAAATCGCGTTTGGAAAAACCGAACATCGCGGCGAACATATTGCCGGGGAATTGCTGAATTTTGGTGTTAAAGTCGCGGACGTTGCCGTTGTAAAAGCGGCGCGCGGCCTGGATTTTATCTTCGGTGTCGGTTAAATCACTTTGCAACTGCAAAAAGTTTTGGTTGGCTTTTAAATCCGGATACGCTTCGGCCACGGCAAACAAACTTTTTAAAGTTCCGGACAGTGCGTTTTCTTTGTCCAGCTTATCATCCAATGTGCCGGCGCTCATAGCCGCGGTGCGCGCGGCGGTAACTTTTTCAAACACTCCGGATTCATGCGCGGCATATCCTTGAACCGTGGAAACCAAATTAGGGATTAAATCGTACCTGCGCTTTAACTGCACGTCTATGTCACTCCAGGCTTCGTCCACGCGGTTTTTGGAGCGGACAATGCCGTTGAACATCAGGATTACTATAATCGCCAGGATTATAATAATATAGAGATATATCATATATTTATGAGTTTTCTTGTTAATTTTTCTGGCAGTTAATATTATAGCACAAAAGTTAAATCTTAGTTTTTTTATGCTATTGACGCAAGGTTTTGGTAACGCTATTATACGCAGGAAAGGAGGCCCCATGAAATACATTGTTATGGTGGATCAGGGCGATTCTGTGGCAGAGTTTTATGCAGAATCTCTCAAGCAAATTCTTATCGATCTATCGGTCAAACACGGGGTCAGGGGATGTTGGCTGGA
>CAZQFQ010000058.1:0-6231 GCA_964592725.1 uncultured Candidatus Saccharibacteria bacterium
TCACATTGTTAAAACTGCTGGTGTTGCCGCTGATAAGCGTTGTCCCATTAAACGTCACTGTCCCCGACCTTGGATTAAATGCCCCATTATTAATCCAATTGCCAGATATGGAAATCCCATAATTATTGGTACTAACATCCAGCGTATCCCCGGAGGCGATTGTCAGGTCTCCATTAATAGTGATGGCACCTGCCAAGGTCTCTGTTCCGTTTCCGTTTAAGGTTAAATTGTAATAAGGATACGCTGCAATGGCCTGGCCGCCAGCTGTATAAATAACCGTTGAACCTGTATTAAAGGTATACGTTCCGAAACCAGTAAAATTACCTGCAAATGTGCTTGTATTGATATCAACAATACCATTGACCGTGAGAGCTCCTGAACTGGTCCCGGTGACTTTGTAAGTCGATGGATTAAGGATTATCCCTGAGCCAACCGTTAAATTGCCGATCATTGAAAACGAACCTTGTAATGTATCCGTACCTGTCCCGTCAAGTTTAAGATTCGCATATGATAAAGGCGCAATGCTGCTGCCGCCAGCTGTATAGTCAACCGTTGATCCGGAATTAAAGACAAGAACGCCATTGATATAATTGCCTGAAAAACTTGTAGCATCAACGTTTATTGTTCCATTGACGATTAATTTAGCTGTAGTATTCCCATTAATGGTGTAGCTGCTCCCGGGATCGAGCGTGATTCCCGCTCCTACTGTAACGCTCCCGCCACTGGCCATGATAAATGATCCTGCTAAGGTATCTGTTCCGCTTCCGTTTAAGGTCAAATTGTAATAAGGATACGCTGCAATGGCCTGGCCGCCAGCTGTATAAATAACCGTTGATCCAGTATTAAAACTATAGGTAGTGAATCCGCTATAATTGCCTGCGAAGGTGGTGGCATTAACATCAATAGACCCTGTAACATTAAGAACGCTTCCTGCCCCAGATCCTGTAATAAGGTAGGTGCTGGGATTGAACGTGCCTGCAGTTACAGTAAGGGTCGTAACTGTTATGGCCCCTTTAGCTGTAAAAGTAGCTGAGCTATTATTTAAGGTAAGGGTTCCATAGGTTGCGGCAGGGATGCTATTGGTTCCTGTAAAGGTCCAATTGCCTACGCTCCCAGAAATGGAAATTGCCCCTGTAGAAACAGTAATAAGCCCTGTATTATTGACCTTAAAAGTTACAGTCAAAGCATCACTGCCTACGCTTAATATATCCGCGCTATTGGTATTATTATTTAAAGTTGTCGCTTTAACAGTGCCCCCGATAGTTTGAGTTCCGGAGGTATTGCCCAAGGTCAAGGTTGTATATGTCCCCGCTACGATTGTCTGTCCGCCAGCCGCGGCATAGTACTCAACCGTACCACCCCATGTCAATCCTGCTGTTATTGGGGTGCTGGACGTGTTCTGTGTCATGGTTGTTCCGACATTGCTTACAGCTGCTGTTGAAAGGGCGTAAGTGGCCATATCCAGTGTAGCGCCTGAAACGGTTGACAAAGTTCCGGTAACCGTAATTGGGCCGCTGGCAGTATCAGTGCCGCTGGAATTCCCAATCTTCAAATTGTAATACGGGGAATAAGCGCCATTATTGACAATGGTCTGCCCGCCTGTGGAGTTTGAATAATCAACAGTCCCCCCATTTGCGGTGAATATGGCACCGCTGTTGGTCCAAATACCGGTAATGTTGATTAAAGAAGGCGCGCTAAAAACTGTATATGACCCAAGCGTCAGATTTGTAACATTTAAGGTGCTCAGAGAACCTGCGGCAACCAAATCTGTTAAAACTCCAGAAGTCGTAATGCCGTCAAAGGTCTGGGTTGTAGCTGTGCCCTCAATATACTGGGTTGTACCGCCATTAAAGGTGACTGTGCCTGTTCCCGGATTAAATGTGCCCCCGTTATTGATCCAACTACCATTTAAAGAAATATCCTGTCCACCTGCGGCATCATTTAATATACCTTTAGAACCTATTGTAAGATTGCCGCTTGTTCCCTGGGTAGAATTAGCTGTTAAAGTGAGAGAACCTCCTGTGCTTATGGTAAGAGTTGCTGAGGTGCTGCTTGTGCCTATAAAAAGATCCCCTACAGTAACAGGAGTGCTAATAGTGACTGCGCCACTATTGATTGTGACCTCAAATTGGGAACCATTAGGAGGCGTTACGCCAATACCCCACGCACCAGCGGTGTTCCAATCGGCAGATCCGCCTTTCCAAGAAACAGATGTATAATCTAAAGGATTGGATATATACCCGCCAGCCAGAGAATAAATGGCGGTGACATTGGTTAAATCGAGTGTATCAGGGGTCCAAAGGGTTACTGTACCGTTAGGAGCGGAGATTGTCCCATCAATAACAATGTTGCCTGAGGCTGTAAGATCAACGTTATTGGCTGCTACTGTCGCTGCGGAGGCTACTTCTATCGAACCATTTGCTGCATTTAAGACTAAATTTGTATCGGAATTATACGAAATTGAAACAATGCCAGATGGAGGACCAGTCGGAGGAGCGCGCAAATTAATACTTGAGTTTGTAACTAAACTGCTTCCAATGTTGATATCACCCTGGGTCAGCGTAATATCAATATTGTTGCCATCAATATTCAAAGGCACATCCGGACTTCCAAACTGCTTGGCAATTAAAGTTACCTGATCGCCCTTGATAAGATTGCTGAGAGGAAAATTGGAAGGATTGCTGTTAGATGTCGGATCTGTTGTCTCAATGGCCCCAAGAGCCGTCATGTCTACTTCCGCATCCGCTGAAATCAAACCTGCCTGAAGAATATTTACGGCGTTAATCAAAATATTTCCGGTATTGGACTGGCCACCAAGAAGACTTGCAATAATGCTGCCCTGATTTATCAAATTTGCATTTTGGACATTGATATTGACAGTACTGGCGGTCATGAAACCGGTATTGATAACCGGTGCTCCACTGGCTGTAATCTCAATGACCCCGCCATTATTCTGGATAGCGCCGGCAGTTATCACACCGCTGTTATTGACAGCGTAGTTAAAGACATCATTCATGACCTGAGCGGTTAGAATTACCTTGCCGCCATTGGCCTGGATAGTGCCGGAGTTCTTGATGGCACTGGTCATCTGTTTGCCATTAGGCCCTAACACTTCAGACTGAACAGCCTCATCCACTACCACGGAAATTTGGTCCAAAGAATCCAGAGCTATGGTCATTTTATTACCGCTGGCCAAAGCAATTGAGCCGGAATCCGCTAATATTACGCCCTTATTATTAACGGCCTGTGAAAGCAACGCGATAAAACCACCCGGCTGGGCCGCAATCCTGCCATGATTGATAATGTAAGAATTGCCGCCGTTCTTGTAAAAATTATAGTTCCCATTGAGGAAATCATTGTTCAATATGTCCAGGGTTGAGGCCACAATTGAAGGAGCATTTACCACAGCACCCTGACCAAAAATAATACCGCTGGTATTGACTAAGAATAATTGACCGTTGGAAGAAAGTGTTCCCAAAATAGTTGAAATATTACCGCTGGTATCCCTGCCTAAGAAAGCAGAACTGGCGCCCGGCTGGTTGATCGCCGTGGTCTCGTTGGCCGCGATACTAAAACCGCCGCTGAAATCAGCGATCGTTCTATTGGAAGTGGTTGTTATGGTAGTGGTGGTGCCGGAGGAACTTAAAGTTGCATTTCCCGCAACTACAGTCATACCAGTGGGATTTGCGTGTGCGTTAAGCACCAGGCCTAAAAAAAAGAGGCCTGTCAGGGAAAGCGCTTTCTTCGCGGAATTAAAAAAAACCATCGATTTCATTTGAATTAAATCTCGGTTGTTTTTAGACAGATGCGTTTCTATTTTTGATTACGGTGCAAGTATACCCTATATTTTGTGTTTGTCAAATTTATTTTCTTGGGACCTGAATTGGATTCCCGCTTTCCCAAGAATGACAAAAAAGAAAATCCCTAGAAAGTCACTGTAAACTGGAGCCATTGATGCACGCTCTTCCCGTCGGTGGGATCGCCCTGCACAGGCCAGGCAATTTCATAGCGGGCATAAAAATTTTCCAATATACTTAACCTTGCGCCGCACCCCGCAGAACCTAAAGTAATATTTTTGTCATATCCCTGTTGTATTGAATTTGAATGGACATTGGTCCAATCATAAAAACCAATGAACCTTAAGGCATCATACATGCTTGTTTTAAAATAAGGGACTTGGGAAGACCTGGATATAAAGTACGGCGGAACGGCCAACTCCCAACTCATCGCGTAACCTTCATCGCCGACAACGTCAGCCGGGCCAAAACCCCTGTTGTTTGACGGGCCGCCGGCCTGGAACTCCTCTGTCTCAGTAAGCTTGCTGTTTGTTAACTGCAACTGGTTTTTCCAAAGCAGGCTCATATCCCAAGGAAGCTTCTCCTGCCTCAACAAATTCAAGGTATCTAAAGAAAAGCTGCCATCCGCTCCGGCGCGTGAAGTAGGCGTGTCGTTGGCATCTAAATCCCCCTTGGTCCCACCCATAATGCCTGGAACACCGTAATCAAAAGTATCAGCAATAATCGTACGGCCAAAATCATCAGCCCTGTCAAAATCAAAACCTACATTGGGTATGCGTAAGTAATCGCGGCTTGAAAGACCTCCATATAAAAAGTTGTCAACATCCTTGTAATCAAATCCAAACTTCAAATCAAGTTCCAGATTGTCATCTTTGAGCAGTTTCTGAGAACCAAAAAAGCTATACATCTTGCTCTCACCTCTGGAGTCGATATCCAATAAATCCCTTCCCAAAAGCATGTTCGAACGGGAATAGAAAAAGCCCAAATCCAATGAATGGGTCACAGGATATTGATAACGGCCGCTATAATAGTAATAAAGATCGCTTTCTACCGCGCGGTTGTATTGGACGCTCAGAATATCACCATGCCCTGACAGATTATTGTCTGTAAAGGTATAGGTGTACTCGTTACGGTCTAAATAATAAGAGAGAAAATTATCGTAACCAATGGTGACATGTATGGGCAAGTTGTCTTTTTCATTTAAAAAGACATCAGTTGAGCCGGGTGTTTCTCCTGGCGCCAACACAGCTTTGACATTAAGGTCGGGATGTTCATTGACGTTCTGCAAATCCTGTTTAAGGTCGGTATAGTTAAACGCGTCACCTTGCTTAAGGGTCACATAACTATTAATAAAGTGGGTGGAAAAATAATGGTTGCCCTTGATTTGAATATTGCCTACCTTGGCTTCTATAACTTTAATTTCAAGAATGCCATTTGCGATTTTCTGCGGAGGAACAAAAGCCCTTGATGTAATGTAACCTTTTTTCCTGTATAAGTCAGTGATAAGGTCAGCTACTTTTTGGATTTCTTTTAAGCTCAATTCTTTATTTTCAAATTTATCGGTGATGGCTTTGATCTGAACTGCTGAAAAAAGAGTGACTCCCACCACGTTGATTTCTTTAACTAATATTTTGGTGGCATTTGGCGCTTCGGGAGTTTCTACCGGAGCATTTTCTGCGGCTTTTGTTGATTCTTTAGGCTTCTCAGCTTGTTTCTGCAACTCTTCAGATTGTTCTTGTAATTCGCGGGTACGGTCTACTCCACCCATCTGCTGGCCCGCCGGAGGATTGTTATTGGCGGCCAACCCCAAAGAAGGAAGATTGGAAAACACCAAAGAAAAAATAAATATTAATATAAATGGGGACCTTTTACGGAACATATTGAAAAAAATATTAGCTGGAATTTGAAATCTTGTCAAGTTTTTTAATTCTTTAGGGCCAAAACCCCTTTGTTATCATCAAGTTAGTGTTTGTTGCCATCGGGGGCCAGAATGACCGTAAGGGTGCCTGATTTTTTGATTTCGTAAGTTATTTTAAGATGACCGGTATCAAATCTTTTTTTCACATAAGCCGCTTTAAGCGAATCTATTATCTTCTGAAAATCTTTTTTTGACAACCAACTCCCCTGAAAAGGAGCAACGATCTTTTCGACTTCCTTAGAAGAAAGTTTTGACGCTCCTTTTATATCAATTTTGTCAATGAAATACTGTTTTTCCTTTTCTACTTGTTGCGTTAAAATTTTATCTCCCTGAATAAGCTCCTGACTGCGGTCAATGGTACCGGCTGTCGGAGGCGCGGCAAAAGCACAGGGCACAAAACAAAACACCGCAATTAAGAATAAAATAGATGGACGTTTGGTGGGCAAAACTACCTCCGAAGCTGGCTTTTTAAATTCGTTAGAATTACTTTGCGAATGCAACTGTAAAAGTCAAGCT
>CAZQFQ010000059.1:0-5671 GCA_964592725.1 uncultured Candidatus Saccharibacteria bacterium
CGGAAAGGAAAAGCCCGCCAGCCCTTGCGTCGCGGAGCGACGCCTGACCGCCCCCCATCCGGCTTGGCCCAGGCCAACGGCCTGAAAATCCGAGCCGCCGGCAAGGTGGGACAGGCTTCCAGCCTGTCTCTTCCCCGTCCCCCCCTTCATAATTTATAATTCATAATTAACTTTTGCCCCCATGACCGTCCGACATTTTTGAGCGCCAACGGCGCACCATCCCTTAGCCCAGGCCAACGGCCTGGGAATCTGGATCGCCCACTCCTGCGGCCTGAAAGGCCGCGATCCCCCCGTTGGCCGCCGGTTCCGCCAACCGGCGGGTTGCCAGACAATAACCGGGGGTCGAGCGCCAGCGACACCCGCGGATCAACCCCCCGAACCTAACCGCACCCCGGCGGGGGCCA
Source organism: uncultured Candidatus Saccharibacteria bacterium (assembly GCA_964592725.1). Lineage (GTDB taxonomy): Bacteria > Patescibacteriota > Doudnabacteria > UBA920 > UBA920 > PALSA-1336. The sequence continues at coordinate 405 of CAZQFQ010000059.1, forward strand.
GTCTTCCGAACCGGCACGATGCCCTTTGAGCTTATTTTTATCATTTATTATTTTCTTGAATAAAATCGTAAATTCTCTTTGCAATTTCTTGCGCTTCTTCCGACAGATCATCAAATGATTTAATCTGTTCAATCGCCCGATGGCAAAAATTGACCTTATCGGAAATTGTTCCGCTGTCATTAGCGTATGAACCCTTGCGCTTGCGCTCTGAGGATAGCACTTTAGTCTCAATAAACTCGCCCAAGAATTCATTTTTATAATCATCTTGGGTGAAATCGTTTAATTCGGAATTCTCCCCCTCATATTGCATGACAACTTTCCTAATAGTTTCTGCCGTCAGCAGGTTTTCGATCTCGCGGCATTTTAAACAGCAGTACCTGTCTTTTAATTTTTCTTTCAACTTCTCTGCCCGCTTTTGTTTTGCATCATTGGTCTCGTTATCCCTATCGGTAATTAAAAACAGTTTGCCGCATAATTTGGTCACGTCAATAGTTGAACCATAACCATCATCTAAAAATGACCAATGGGTGATATTTGCGCCACCATATTCAACGAATGAAAAATGCAAATCTTCCTTAAATATTTTAAATGCATTGTCTTTAAACTTTGAGGACTCCTGAAACAGTTTTAAATAATGTGCAAAATACAACCGGTCGGTTATGCCTTCTACCCAAATTGTGCAATTGGAAAGAAAAACGGATGAATTCCGCACACCCAATAATTCCAAAATTCGTTTGTCTTCGTTGCTGACATTTTCAATGTTAAAGCGGGCATCTTTTTCCTTAGTTTTGGTGTCTGTCAATTCCTTCGTGAACGTGTAAACAGAGACATTTGGTAAATCTAATGTAATATCAAGAAAATGGTTTGAATGAGTGGTCAAAAAATACTGATAATCAGGGAAACGGTTTAGAACTGTTAAAAAAATCCGTTGCAACCCTGGGTGCATGTACAGCTCGGGCTCTTCACAGAAAAACAGCAGCTTTTTCCCTTTGTTTTTAAAGAGCGGGAAAGTAAATATAATAATTGATTGAATTCCATCACCAAGGTTGAAAACGGGGCGTTCCGCTTCATCTCCTATTTTAATATCAAGAACTGTGTTACCTTTTTTTGGAATTAAAGCTACAGGCTTTCCTTCAAAAAAACTTTCCGCCAGAAATTTCTGGAAATCGGCAATAATTTCACGGTCTGCTAGGTTGCCTAATAGGAGTTCCCGAACTTCAGTAAACAAACTCAGTCCGGTAAATATTTCAGGTCTTGGATTTCCAGGTGAAACTCTTGGGAAATAATCAGCGGCTGTAATCGCTTGGTAAAAATCGTCCGTATTTTCTTTTGAAGTTCGAAGTCCTCGTAAAGTTGGTATATATATTGTGTAGAAATGGAATTGTGCCGGAATCACCTTTGTTATTATTGTGATTTCCTTCTTACATTCTGTAGTCAAATTCTTTATTTTAATAAGCAACCGAGCCATTTCTTGAGTCATCCTTGGATGCCAGAGTTGCGTGGGCAACAATTTACAATCATTTATGTTAAAAGATTCTAGATTCAAAATATAATCAACAATATTCAAAAGGGGGTTGGAAACTTCCGCTCCTTCCGTGATTAAATTCAGTGACGGAATTTGGGCTAAATTATGTCTAATACTGTGCATATCTTCAAATCCAGCATTAGTGAAAAGTTGTGTGATATTGATTAAAAAGTTACATTTACACAAATCAATATTTACAAACGAGAATTCGCCCAAATTTGTACTTGGCGTGAAGATGAATTTCTGAGTGCAGGACAACTGGCGAAGAAATCTACTTTTCCCCGAATTGTTCGCACCGACAAAAATGTTAATTTTAGATAAATTTCTAATCGCATCTTGTTCGTTTTGTAATTTATCGAGCAGGGTGTATTTGCTAAACTCTTTGTCTAGCCTTATGTGTTTGATGTAGTAATTCATATTCAATGTAATTTGGCTGCCATCGAAAACGTTGCGATTGACACCTTTTACGCCGAATTCCCCACGTTGTCAATCCTCTGAAAATGCTGAATGACTCGAATATTCCAATTTAAATGTTTAACTTAGAATTTTAAAAATAAACTGTTGACCGTTTCACAATATCTTGCAATGATCGGCTATCCGTTAAATCATTAATTTAAAAATTATGGCAAAAGTCAAAGACGACAACAAACCGTCGGTTACTGAAAAATCCGCCGCCTCCCCCCTGTCCCCGGCCCCAGCCGCCCCCATCAACCAACTGGCCCTGGCCAAGCAGCAGGTGGCCGAAGCCATGGGCGAGACCAAGCGCGCATTTCGGACCAAATTTGAAGCCCTGGTGGATTTCCTCAAGGGCCTGGATGCCGACGAAATTAACGAAATCATCACCGACACCGCGCTGAAGCCGTCGTTGCGAGCTATAAATTTGCAGGTTGCCTATGAGGCGGCGGAGCCAACCAAACGCGCCAGGAAGGCGCCGGGCGCCAAACGAAAGCGCTCCGCCAACAAGCCGGACCCGACCGCCGAGCAAATCCTGGCCTTCATCGGGGCCAAAGGGCTTAAAACCAGCGAACTGGTGGCCGAATTTGGCTCAAAAGTGAAGCCCAAACTGGAGGAATTGGTGAAAGCCCACAAACTGACAACCACCATCCATCAAGGCCGGGGCAAGCCCTCAACCGTTTACCAAAAAGCTTAAAAATTATTGTTGATCATTGCCCCTACTTTCGATGGCAGGGGTTTTTACTTTCTTAACGAATCGTGAATTAACTTATCTTTATCCATTTCAGACTGTAGTTCTGGCTCAAAATATGGTCTAAAATGCTTAATATTTGCGTTCCAAAACCCAACAACAACGATAAGGCAAATGGAATAAAAATGTGGTATGTTTGCGTAACCTTGAATCTTGTTTTTTTTAAATAGATATTTAAACGGTTGAAGCATTTCCTCATTAACTTCAAAGAAGCCATGGGCCGCTTTATTGCGCAATTTACGGAAATTTTCTAATAATTTAAAATGTTCGTCCGTAATTATTTCCTTTTCGTGTAATAAAATAAGCTTTGTGGCGTGTGGAAATGATTTGCCGTCTGCGATGATTTTTTTACCGTTTTTGCAACAAAGTTCAATCAATGTATTTACGAGCATTTCCAAAATGCCATGAGCAACAATTATTTGAAATCGCGGACTGCTTCGGGCCAGTCTCATTTCTGGAATAAATAATTCGATTGGATTTAGATCTTCTTTTGTGACTGTCATATATAGCTAATCGGCTCGGTGCTGATTATGAACTACAAGCGCCCAATGAACCGCCGAAAGCGGATTTTGCATAATACGCCTCATGGATTGGATTAAGCAAATATCCTTTATTATCATCAAGATTTTGCATCAGCCCATAGTTTTCAATCAATGTTTTAAACTGCGTTCCATGTTTTGATATGCCATGATAAAAAAGTATGCACAGTTCATACGTTGATACTTGGTCTCTAACCAATAAAATTTGTTTTCTGCGCCTTTGCTCCGCTTTGGCAGCAGTCGTATCTACAAGCAAATCGGACTCGTTTACGTAATTGAAAATATTAAACAAATTATTTAAGTAATGCGCTAATTTATCTTGATATTGCTTATAAAACAATTCATAACATTTGACAACATATTCCTTCTCATTTGGAATAATTCTTTGCATGGATAATCCCGCCGTTTTTCTCCACTCGTTATGAAAAATATACGCAAATTGTTGGCAGTACCAAATTTCAAAGCATCTTCTGCCAACAATGCTGCCATCATTTGTTTGCATTGAGTCAACAATTTTAATTTGCTGGTCAATTTTTTGAGTTAATAAATTTTCAAAGTTTTGAAGTTGTATTTGCTTTTGTTGTAATGAATATTGCATTCCACCTAAAGCTAATTCTTGATTGCTTAAGTTATGTGCGCTTACATCTGAAATTACATTTATAATTTCAACTTTGCCTTCCTCGTTTTCTGCTGTTTTTAATGGTTTCACTGCTCCGAGGATTTCATCAATACTTTTAGGGGAAAGCTCTTTAACCTTTAATTCTAATTCTACAATTTTTTTGTTTTTGGAATGAATCCAATAAAAAAACCAAATAATGCAAATTACCAATAGCAGTAAATACAATAAATATAAAACTGATATTTGAATTGGTGACGTCAAAATCGAATAAATCCAATTTCCAAACCGTTTCAAAGCGTCTTTGTTTTGCCATGCCTCCGCCAAAACACCCATGTGTTGCCAAGCAGCATTTAATACAGCAATAATAATTGCAGCAACAGTTGTTTGAGCTATCCGTTTTCTGCTTTCACTTGTAAAACTGTCTATCCAATCAAATAATCTGAATGGGGACCATCTTGCTCGCGTTTTTTCTCTTCCGAAAATTATTTCACTTGCTGGCGGCATAATTTATAAAGATTGCGAATTTGATTGTATTGAAAACATGTTGCCAACAAAATGCAAAAACAGCAATGCCAAATAAACCTGCCATCACGTTAAAATTTGGGTGGTGGAATATTCGCTTGAAAATTCCCGGCTTCGAACTGTCTGACGGTTGGCTTGCTCCGCCTGCGGTTGTTTCGCCCATAAGCCAGCATCATTAACCCGCCCCGCCAAACTGTCAACCCGTGATTATTGCCACCCTCTCGCCCCGCCCATGCCCCACCCAGGGCTTTTGATAGCCCATTTCACGTTTGATTGCCCCCCGCGCCCAGTCCCGCCCGGCCTTTTTTTTCATAGTGCCTTCGCCCAGAGCCCAAAGCCCAGAGCCCAAAGCCTCCCTTTTCCCATCTGCGTCCATCCGGCTCTGCGGCTAAAGTGCTTTTGTTTTCTTTGCGCCTTTGTGTCTTTGCGTCTTTGCGTTGAATCCCCGCCTTGAAACCCAGGCAAGGGCAAGTGTCATGGCCGGGAATGACCATGAACATGGTGGTCGAGATTGCCGGCCAGGTCGGCGGGCAAATCACCCGCCATGCCGTCAAAATCCTTGAGGGTTTCAAACAGCGTCGGCGTCGGCTCCTCCACCGGCTCAATCCGCACGACGGTGCCGTACGGCCACGGAACCTCGCCGGGAACCTTGATCATTCCCTGTTCAATGCCGGCGGTAATGCTCATGCGAGGAAGATAGCCGATGAACCCGTTTCCTTCGAGGGGTTAAAATTCGCCCGATCAAGCGGATCGGCCACTTGCCGGTTTTTGCCCAAAGCCCAACTTGTCCGCCATAGCTTTCCTAGCCGCAGATGGTTGTGCAAGGGTTCTTTTGATGGCAACCGTTCTGATGACTTG
>CAZQFQ010000060.1:0-5468 GCA_964592725.1 uncultured Candidatus Saccharibacteria bacterium
TACCTCAGACCAGCGTTTCAGGCTCTATCTCTTTTCCAACAAGCAATGTTATTTATAACTCCTCACAGTATCAGGTGGTTGGGAACCAACTTCGGACACAGGGAAGCGTTGGGGCTGGTGTAGTTACGGACTACGTTATTGCGCACAATCTTGGTTTCGCTGTGCCAACAGGAGTAAACATAGATGGCGTACTTGCGGCGATGACATGGATTGGGCAGTACGCAGGGACGGGGATAATCACATCAGTTGCTCTCTTTTATCAAGGGCAGATCATCGGTCAAGTCAAGGCTCCAGGAATTGCCAATTCTCAGTCATTCTCAACAGCTACACAAGGGGGAGATAGCGACAGTTGGGGAACAGTGCTAACTCCTGCCATTGTGAACGATACAACTTTTGGAATTGGGTTCCAGATTACCACGCAGTCGTCTGGTGGAAGTGACCGAAGTTTCTTGAATATTTTCACCGCCACAGTTTACTACACGACGCTTTCAGCATCAGTAACAGCTACGCCATCACTTGACCCGCAGGTAGACACTATAGATTACTACCGGATGACTCCATCGCTGGATAATTTCACCTATGCTGGCTCGACACCGAATACATCTGTAGGATTTAGCGACACACAGAGCGATCTTGCCATTGCAGGAAATCCGATTCTCAGCTTTGAAAACTATGAGCCTTTCCCGTCTATCGACTTACCGCGTTCAGGAATATGCACTGTAGGAGCTAATGGTGCGGTAACGAGTACAGGCGGTACCGATGTTTTCAATGTCCGATGGCTACCGGGAAACCTTATCAACATCGCTGGTATTGTGTACACGCTTTACAATAGACCTACTTCTACCACTGCGCTGATTGCCGTCACCACCACCACCAGCGACACCGGATTTCTTACCTATGGATACCCGCCAACCGGGTCTAGTCTTCCGTGGAATATTACGGTGCCGACTCTGGCAGCCGAACCGAGTCCTGTAATATGGGGGCCAACGCCGGACAATGCTGGTAGTTTCTATTTTGGGCTTGACCCAAACAATCAGGGTGACCTTCTATGGTCAATGGGGAACAACTTCGACTCCGCACCGGATACAAATAGGTTATATGTTACCAGCCCGAACGAACCTTTGATGAATGGGACGGTAACTTCTGAGCTTTCTACAGTGTTTTCTACGGATAGATTCTGGTTAATCTACCCTAACTTTGCCGATGCAGTGGCAACGGTTACAGGGACTCTAGGAAGTCAGTGGACGCTCGTACAGTCGGCATCTACTCGTGGGCTGTACATGCGCTATGCCATTGCTGCGCTTGGGTCGATGATTGGATGGAGAGCTAAGGACGGAATCTACGTCTCGCAAGGTGGAGGCCCAGAACAGGACATCAGTGGAGCGATCTACAACTTATTCCCACATTCAGGGCAGGTTCCGGCTCCAGTCGTTATTGGAGGGAATACTGTTTATCCTCCCGACGACACGAAACCAAACGCGCAAACAATTACTATGGTTCCTGGGTACCTATTCTATAACTATCAGGACACAACAGGAACTCCGCGCACTCTAGTCTACGACATGGAAGCGAAGGGATGGAGTGTAGATGTATATCATCCTACCGTAAATTACCACGCATGGGCGGCAGGAGATGTGTACCAAATTCTCGTAGGATGCTCAGATGGTACAGTTCGTCAGTTTGACTCTACAGCCACAGAAACGGCTACTGCGGTAATAGCTACACCGTGCATAAATTCGGGGGATGTTAGAGCGCAAAAGAGGCTGGGAGATGTGTACATTAAAGCACTTATTACCGCTTCCAATCCTGTAACTCTAGCCCTTTACGCAAACCGATACGCTTTGGCTATGAGCGGATATTCTCCTACGTCCCTTACCGGAACAGGAATCCTTTCTCCATATGTAATCGACTTTACTGCTGGGATTGGTAACGATCTTTTAGATGTAGCAGCGCAATTAAGTTGGCCGGTAGGAAGCGGAGATGTGCTTGATAGTTGGGAGCCACACTGGACTTCACTTCTCCCTGACTCTATCAATGATCGTCCTACGGAGTGGAATAATGGCGGGTTCCCCGGGAACAAACTGATACGAGGTTTCGTTCTGGAGTTAGACACGTTCAACGTGGCTAAGAATTTCAGTGTAGAGCGCAGCGACGATAATACACTGAGAACTCCTGACCAAATTCCAGTAACAGTGAACGGTCAGACGCTAACTCCATTTACTTTCGTAACTCCGTTTACAGCGCATGATCTAAGACTAATTTCTACGGACGGTGTGGCATGGAGACGTGCGCCGGATGCCGGATGGGGAATGAATTGGATATTCGACCAGTGGCCGGAGTATGCCCCCCTGCGTAGCGCGTGGTCGAATCTGGGCGTGCAAGGAGCTAAGTATCTGCGTGGGCTAGTAGTTCCTATGGACACAAACGGTGCAGTGGCAAACTTTACCGTAGTAACTTCAGATGGTGGGTCAGTGTCCTTCTCAGCAACTACTCCTGCCGCTAAAAAGACGGTTGTATCGTTTGCATTCAACCCTCCCATTGTAGCCCATGACGTGCAGTTGCAGATGAACTCCAATGCGGCTGTATGGACAGAGGAAATTAGATGGGATTCCGATCCTTATCCCGAAATTATCCCGGAATATACCCCAATTATGGAAGTTGGGGGAGTAGACAATAAGTTCGTCCAGGGAGTAAAACTTATTGCGGACACAGCCAACATCCCGGTGACTTTTCAAGTTCTGTATGACGGAGGGCAGACTGGGCCTACGTTTACCGGAACATTCAACGGCAAACAGACTCTCGTTTTCTCGTGGACTCCATTCCTCGCGCATGATATTCAGTTAGTCCCACAGGCGAACGCTAGGATTTGGTATGGAGGAATAGGTCAAGGGGAGAGCGCATGGCAGTATCAACCATTCCCTGAGTCTTTGGAACTGTGGCAGACAGAGTTGACTTCGCTTGGAGGAGTAGGGTTCCAGCACTTGAGATTATTGAATATAGAGTATATCTCCACGGCCCCAGCCACAATGTCGTTCGTAGTTGACACTGGAAATGGAAGCTATGGCCCTGTGGACATAACCATACCTTCATCTAGCGGAACACAGGCGAAATGGTTTACTCAGGTATCTCCTAACAAATGGAAATTGATCTCGTTTAAGATAACGTCCTCTGCGCCGATAACAATCTTCCAAGAAGGTTTTGAGGTTTGGACTAAGAGTTGGGGAAGTAGCGATAGTTACCAAAAGGCGAAGCCGTTTGGCGGGCCAAGCGATCCAGGAGCTGCCGTATGAGCAAGCCTGTTCCAATCCTAACCTTCGCCCCTAAAATCAGCACAGAAGCCCCCGCTTGGCTTCAACAGCATCTCACACTCATTTATCAGAAGCTAAATAACCATACGCAGGCAATGTCCCTGTTGTCGGCGAAGACTAGCGGCCCCACTACCAACAACACAACGGTTCAGGAGAACGTAGTAACGGGGGGCGGAGGAAGTCCGACAACTCCGGCATCGGTTGGAGCGGTTGACAACCAGAGTGGAGTAACGACATACGCAACGCAGCAGGGAGATTATGGGGCTGTCGTCGTCCTTTCCGACGCATCTCCTATCGCGGTCACTTTGACCACACAGGCGCAACCGTGGTTCTGCTGGATCGTAAATCTTGGAGCAGGGGAAGCAACGCTCACGCCCTCTATGGGCACTATAAATAATGGCGCATCCTTCCCCCTGCTCCAAAACTCATCTGCGGTTGTGGCTTTTGACGGGTTGAACTGGTGGTCAGGATCGTCACCCATTGTTCCTGCAAATACTCCATCTACGACCCACCAATGGCTGGCAAGCTACAATTCTTCGACCGGGGCGTTCAGCCTCAGCCAACCGGCGTTCGGGGACATTTCTGGTACACTTGCGACTTCGCAGTTGCCGAGCACTGGTCTAAGCGTTACGATCACAACGGCAAAACTCACGACGGGTGGAGCGAACGGGAGTATGCAATTTCAAAACGGAATTCTCGTAGTATCTACCCCTGCAACGTAGTTTTCTCTTGCTTATAGGGGATTTTTGGCGTATCCTATTCACAGAAGTATACCTGCGCTTCCGGGAGAGTCGCACAGGAGAATTGCTATGAGTGGGTTCTGGGGAAGTTTAATGGGGGGAAGCAATAGTACCCTCTCTAACGACATGGCGAGTACGGGAAGCATCGGTAATTTCTCGTCTTCGGTCGGCCAAGGCAACATCACAAATTCCAGCAACTTCTTCAATTCCCTGTTGAGCGGAAACTCTAAGGACCAGGCGAAGGTTCTCGCCCCCCAAATTAAGACGATGCAGGATCAGGGGCAGCAGCAACTCAATACAACTTCTCAGTTTGGCAACCGCTCAGGTGGAACGAATGCGTCCAACCAGAAGAACATGGACACGACGCGAGGGAACATAAGCAGTTCAATCTCTTCGCTTACTGGAGGAGCAGCGAACAGCCTAATGGGTTCTGGACAGAGCCTTCTAGGGACATCTTTGGATGCGTACGGACAGCAGGCTAAGATGTCTGCGGAACAGATGGATGAATGGTCTAAATCCATAGGCGGACTTGCCACTACAAGTGCTATTGGCCATGCGGAAGGCTTTACTTTGGGCGGGATGATGTAGGAGTAAAATCGTACAGAGGGGTGACAAAATGGCAGATGTAGGAACATGGAATCAGGCAGAAAAAGAAGGAAACGAGTCGGGCGCGAAGATGAAAGATAAAGCGACGAGTGGGCCAATGGGTGCGCTTGGGAAGTTAATGGGGTCGAAGCACAGCGGGGGGAAGGTCACGAAGACAGGGCCGTATCGCCTTCGCAAAGGCGAAATCGTTCTTACCGTTGGGCAACAAAAGGCCGCTGGACTGAAGACCGCGAAGAAAAAGTCTACAGGTAAGCGCGTTGCCTCGAAGGGATAACAATGCCTAATCCAGCGACCGCGCCCGATCCCACTGCAATAGATACTTCCCCAGACAGAGTGCCCAAGCAGGCTAGTGCATGGAATATGTTTGGCGGTATTTGGGGAGCGCGGCGTATCGCCATGGCCGACGAGGAGCGTCAGCTAAAGGCGGCTGACATCATCAACACTCGCCAGTCAATTCTTGCAAAACTTCCTAACCTCACGGGAAAGGATAAGGATGACGCCAACCAAGCCCTCGTCCAAGCGAACTACGATATTGGCCAACTCTATCACCCCATAAACAATCCTGGAGCACTCCAGAAGGATTGGCACTGGTTAAGAGAAAAAGTTCACGGAATCAAACCTCCTGTTACGACACAGGCTCCAGCGTTCATGCTCCCCATTCCTCCTCCTGCGCCAATAACGCTTCCAGCAATTCCCGCCTACCAGCAAACGGATGTATCAGGATTGCCGTCTCAAGGGGGGAAGGTAACGACGACAGAGGTTCCGGGAGTGGCGGCGACGACGATTCCGGGGATGGCAGGTGCTCCTATCACTC
>CAZQFQ010000061.1:0-5284 GCA_964592725.1 uncultured Candidatus Saccharibacteria bacterium
ACTTGGCGGAAGTAGTAGTCGTAAACAATGCCAGCACCGACAATACGGCCGGGGTTGCCGCCGGTTTTAAAAATGTCAAAGTGGTCAACGAGCCGAACAAGGGGCTGACTAAAGCCCGGCAGAGAGGCCTTTTGGAAGCTAAAGGGGATTTGCTGGCTTTTGTTGATGCCGACAGCCTGGTGCCAAAAAATTGGTTCAACACCATCAACAAGGAGTTCTCAGCAGATCCGGGCCTGGTTTTTTTAAGCGGCCCTTATATTTATTTTGATACCCCGGCTTGGCAGCAATGGTGCGTCCGGTGGCTGTATTGGCAGATGTTGGCGCGTGTTATTTATTTTTTTACCGAATACATGGCCACGGGCAGCAACATGGTAATAAAAAAGCAGGCTTTGGAAAAAATCGGCGGCTTTGACACCAGCATTGCGTTTTACGGCGAAGATACCGATATTGCCAGAAGGCTCCACGAGGCCGGCAAGACCAAGTTTAATTTTAATTTTGTGATGCCGACTTCCGGACGGAGATTTGAGGCGGAAGGCACGGTCAAAACCGGCGCCAAATATGTGGCAAACTACACCTCCGTCATGCTTACCAAAAAACCGATACTAAAAAAATATAAGGACATCAGGTAAAATTTGTTATAATAAAGTAGATGATAAATTTTGAGGAAATAAATCCAGGCACAATCAGATTGTGCCTGGATAAAAACAAAAATAAAACCCCGCACCACTTTCTTATGCCCGAGGCTTTAAAAGTGATTTATCGGGATAAATTATATGCCTAACTTATTTGATTTATTAAAAAGTGGTGCCGGGTTAAAAGGCGAAGTTAAAACTGACGGGGCTACTCTGATAAAATACAGCCGCGACGCCAGTATTTTTGAAATTACGCCAAAATGCGTAGTCTTGCCCAAAGACGCCGAGGATGTACGGAATTTGGTTAAATGGGTATCCTCTAACAAAGACAAAAATCCCGAGTTGTCCATAACCGCGCGCGCGGCCGGCACCGATATGGGCGGCGGGGCGATAAACGATTCCATAATTGCCGATTTCACGGGGCATTTTAGCAGGATAATCAGCGTGGAAGACTTGTCGGCCGGGGCAATCTTTCTCCAAAAGGGAGGGGAGACTGCATTTGCAAGCGGGACTGCCGGATATGCCGTGGTGGAGCCGGGCGTCTTTTACCGGGATTTTGAAAAACAGACTTTGGCCAAAAATTTAATTTTGCCCTGCTATACGGCGTCTAAGAGTTTAAACACCGTGGGCGGGATGGTGGCCAACAATTCCGCCGGGGAAAAATCCCTTTCTTACGGCCAGACTAAAGACTACGTAGAGGAGTTGAGCGTGGTACTGTCCGACGGGAACGAATATGTATTCGGCGAGCTCAACAATAGCAAATTGGAACAAAAATTAAAATTACCCGGGTTTGAAGGCGAAATCTACCGCAAAATGTTCCGGCTGGTCAGCGAAAATTACGATGCCATAAAAAAAGCCAAGCCGACCACTTCCAAAAATTCGTCCGGCTATTTGCTGTGGGAAGTCTGGGACAAAGTCAGGTTTAATTTGGCAAAATTAATTACCGGCAGCCAGGGGACGCTGGGTTTGGTAACTAGAGTCAAATATCGTTTGGTCCGGCCAAAGCCCAAGAGCGAATTGCTGGTGATTTTTATGAAGGACTTAAGGAATTTGGGAGACGTGGTCCACAGCGTGGTTACGTACCATCCCGAAAGTTTTGAAAGTTTTGACGACCATACATTTAAGCTGGCCATGAAATTTTTGCCTGACATGATAAAAAGGATGAAGGGCAACATTATTAAGCTTGGTTTGCAGTTTTTGCCCGAAGTTTGGCTGACTTTGACCGGCGGCGTACCGAAACTTATCTTAATAGCCGAATTCACCGGCGAAACTGAAGAGGAAGTCTACGGGAAATTATTATTGGCGCAAAAAGAAGTCCAGGCGAAGTTCAAGTTAAAGACCCACGTTACCAAAAGCCCCGAAGAGGCGGAGAAATACTGGACGGTGCGGCGGGAAAGCTTTAATTTGCTGCGCCAGCATACCCACGGCCTGTCTACCGCGCCGTTTATAGATGATATTATTGTCCACCCGGCCCAATTGCCCAAGTTTTTGCCGGAACTCAATGCCATATTGGACAAATACCCGTCGTTAATTTATACCATTGCAGGACACGCCGGGGACGCCAACTTCCACATTATCCCGCTTATGGATTTAACCAAAGCCGACCAGCGGATGATAATCCCCAAACTGGCCGAAGAAGTTTATAACTTAGTTTTGAAATACGAGGGTTCCATAACCGCCGAACATAACGACGGTTTAATCCGCAGCCCGTATTTGGAAAAAATGTATGGGGCAAAAATTATGGGGTTGTTCAGGCAGACTAAGGAAATTTTTGACCCAAAGAATATTTTTAATCCCCGCAAAAAAGTCGGCGCGACTCTGGACTATAGTATGGCGCATATAAAAAAGACCTTATAAAGGGAATTCGTTCGGGACAAGAAAAAATTGCTAAGGCTAAAAAGGCCTTGTGCTTTTTTAACGCAGTGCTAAAATACAGGGACAGGGAATTTTATGTTTTACTTCGCTTACGGTTCAAGCATGAATTTTCATCACATGCGCAGGATATGTGGCTGGCATTTTACCATGCTGGGACAGGCCTGTCTGCCGGATTTTGAATTTGGCTTAGATTTGCGGGGCTATGCCAACATCCATAAAAAGCAGGGCTCAAAAGTTTTTGGGATTTTGTACAAGATAGATGAGCAGGGGCTTAAAGCCTTGGATGAATACGAAGGCATCCCGCTGGTTTTTGACCGCGCGGAGGTGGACATAAAAGACGGTGACGGATCTTTGCATAAAGCCTGGGTCTATTTGGAAAAGCCCGAGGAGTTTGGCGGCAAGCTAATTAATGAGCCGCATTTTAAAATGCTGATTGCCGGGGCCATGGCCGGTCGTTTGCCGGAAGACTGGGTTAATTTTTTAAAGTCTTTTCTGAAAAACACAACCATTTAATAATCCTTTAAATATAGGTGAATCAAGCCTCCGGTGTGGAGGTGATTTTTTTATCATAATGGACTATAATATAGACATGATACGCAAGATATTTAAAACCGGCCACTCGGCGGCGGTGACTATCTCCAAAAGCCTTTTGAAGGATATGGGTTTAAAGGTTGGCGATGCCGTTAGGATTGAGGCTTCGTCCGGCAGAGAGGAAATTATTATCCGCCACGGCAAAAAAGAAAACCAGCTGGCTTTAGGTTTAAAATTAAGGCCGAAGCTGAAATAAGAAGTAGGAATTAAGTAGTAAGAAGTAAGAAGCGGGTTTATGGTTAAGCATATAAATATAAAAATTACCGGGCAGGTACAGGGAATCGGTTTTAGGTTTTCCGCTTACGAAAAATTTGTAGAATTAGGCCTGGCCGGAAAAGCGGAAAATACTCCGGACCGGGGAGTTTTGGTGGAAGTCGAAGGGCCTGAAGAAAAACTGGCGGATTTGGTAGAGTGGTGCCACAAGGGGCCGAGCGGGGCAAGGGTGCAAGTTGTGGAAGTAACGGAACTTTCCGGGCCTTTTGTGCCTTTAAAGATGGGGTAGTTTTTTACCCGCAGTGTTTTTTGGATGCTATAATTATAATGGCAAGAGGGCTGAATAAATGAATTTAAAATTCCATCGCGAAACAAAAATAATTTTTGCAATTTTAAGCTTAATAATTATAGCCTCGGCAATTTGGATTGCCATAAATTATAGGAAATTAAAACAGCCGATTAAAATTCCTCAAAATTCCGTGGCGCAAGCCCAAGTTAAGGGAGCCGAGATCCCCATTCAGCCGCGGGGGTCAGCGCATTAAGTGCGGTCGTTTGCCGCGGATCCTAAACTTTGCACCGGACAAAATGGAAACTCGGTTTGTAACTAAAGGCGTGCCCAAAATACTGCTGGAGCGATAATTTTAATGAAAAAATTTTTCATCATAATTTTTATTTTAATTATTGCCGGCCTGGGAGCGCTGGTCTATTTGCGTTATGGCGGCGCGAGGACAACCAGTTTTTCCAGTCCGCCGCCATCAGGTAACCCAATTAATACAACAACACCCATGACTATTTCCAGCCCGGCATTTTTAGACAGCCAATCCATTCCCAAGCAATACACTTGCGACGGGACCGGGGTAAACCCGCCTTTGCAGTTTTCAAATCTGCCGGACGGCACGCAAAGCCTGGCTTTGCTGGTACAGGATCCGGACGCTCCTACCGGCGTTTGGACACACTGGTTAGTGTGGAATATGGCGGCTACGACGACCCAGATTTCCGAGAACAGCGTTCCCGGCGGCGCCGTGCAGGGACAGGGGAGCAGCGGGCAAAACGTTTACGGCGCGCCATGTCCTCCTGTGGGAACCGGTCCGGGCGGAGTGCATCATTATATTTTTACCGTTTACGCTTTGGACAGCGAACTTACCCTGCCGTCATATTCTACCGCGCAAAATTTACAATCGGCCATGCAGGGCCATATTATTTCCCAGGCCCAACTGGTGGGATTATACGGAAGATAGGCGCTGCCTTGTTGCGTGCAAACCCAAAAAAGTTTTGAAACAAAATGTTTTTAAAAAAATTGCAACCAAAATCCGCCTTCTTAAAATCCCGACGCTATTTTTCCGATAGGAGGATTTTTCTAAACGGCTTTACCCAGTTAGGGAATGCCGTCGATGAGGTTAGTGCTGAAAATAAATCACTTTTGAACCGGCAACGGCCTGACGCCGTCTCGGGGTTTACCCTAATGGAATTACTTGTTTGCATTGCAATTTTTGCAATTTTAGTGACCGGAGTTTTGGGGGCGTTTGCCGCCACAACCAGGGCAGTTAAGGTCGCCCGGGAAAAAACCATTCTATCCAGCCTGTCCACCAACTATTTGGAAGTTGTCAGGAATATGCCTTATAGCCAGGTGGGCACGCTGCAGGGCAACCCGCACGGACTGTTGCCCGACCAGCCCAACGCCATTAGCCAGGTTATTAACGGTACGACTTACCAAATTTATTATGAGGTAAACTATTATCACGACCCGGCTGACAGCGCCACCGGCACCCCCGATTATAAGATGGTTAAGATGAGCATATTGAACACTTCCACTAAACAGGTGACGGATTTCCAGACCAGCGTCGTTCCGCAGGGGGTAATTAGTAACCCGAATACCGGGGCTTTGCAGGTAAATGTCATTAATGCCCAGGGTCAGACTCTGAGCGGGGCCAACGTCACCATTACTTACCCGACGACTTCCCCTTATACTTATT
>CAZQFQ010000062.1:0-4852 GCA_964592725.1 uncultured Candidatus Saccharibacteria bacterium
TTCGCCCACTGCGGGGAACGGCGGGCGCGCTTGAGACCCGGTTTCTTGCGCTCTTTTTTGCGGTCGTCGCGGGTGAGGAAACCGTTTTTCTTTAGGACTTTTCGGACGTCTTCGGAAATCTTGCTTAAAGCCATGGCTACGCCGTGGCGCACCGCGGTGGCTTGGGCGTGCGGACCGCCGCCGTTAACGTGGGCGGTAAAATGGTATTTGCCGCCGAGGCCTGTTACCTGAAAAGGCCGGTTGATTTCTTCCATAAAAAAACTGTAGGAAAAATATTTTTCCACGGGAATTTTATTTACAACGGTGTCACCCTTACCCTCAAACAGGCGGACGTTGGAAACCGCGGTTTTTCGACGGCCGGTGGCAAAAATGTATCTGCCTTTAGCGGTAGCGTGCTTTTCGTGGATAGCGGCGGCCTCGGAGACAGGAGCAACAGCTTCGGCATGATGAACGACATGGCGGACAGCTTCCGACTTTTTAGCGGCCGGGGCTTTGGGCTTGCGCGGAGTTTTTGGCGCCGCGCGCTTTGTTGTGGTGGATTTTGTAGGCATAAAGTAGTTTAAGATTTATGATTTTAGATTTAAGATTTTCTCTCATTATTCATCAATCACAAATCTAAAATCTTTAAATTAATCGATCTTATAGCTGTGCTTGTCGCCTTTCACAATTTTCAAACGGGACATAATTTTTTTGCGGAATTTGATGTCGTCTATCATACTAAATACCGCTTTTTTTAAAACTTCTTCCGGGTCGCGCTTAAGCAAATCTTTTAACGCGGTTTGCTTGATGCCGCCCAGGTATCCGGAATGGCGATAATAAACTTTTTGATCAATTTTTCGGCCGGTAAATTTTAACTTGTCAACGTTAGCCGCGACTACAAAATCGCCCATATCCATATGCGGGGTAAAATCCCGTTTGTGCTTGCCGCGCAAAAGATTGGCAATTTCCGAAGCCGCCCTGCCTAGAGTTGTTTTAGAAACGTCAACCTGGTGCCATTTGCGGGTAACGGTTTTTGGTAATGTGATACTTTGTGAGTGCATAAGATAATTTAAGATTTATGATTTTTGATTTAAGATTTTCTGCAGTAATTCTGAATTCTAAAATCTTCAATCAACAATTATTCAACCAGCTCCAACACGGCTTTAGATGCTCCGGCCTTTGGGTTGTTTAGCTTGATCATGCGCGTATAACCGCCTTTGCGTTCTTTATATTTTGGACCTAAAACTTCCAGGGCTTTTTTCGCGGCCATCGGAGTTAATTTAGTAAGCAAAAGCCTTCTGGCCTGCAGTGTGTTATTTTTAGAGATGGTAATGGCTTTTTCCACGTAAGATTTGGCCGCTCTGGCGTAGCTGTAGCTGGTTTCTATGCGTTCATACAAAATCGCCGAAGAAGCCAAGGTTCTTAAAAGCTTCCTTGCGTGATCCATTCCCTTGGCAAATTTTTTCTTCTTGTGATGTCTCATATTTATAGATGCGAACCTAAACGCGAATTCGCATCTTTTTTCGCGATGCAATTTCCACGTCTGGCTTCGCTTCTACCTACCCAAAAATTCCAGTATCTCCTTAATAGTCTTATCTCCCAAACCGCTTAAATTGGAAATTTGGTCGTTGGTTTGGGCGTTTAAGCCGGCTAAGGTGGTTATGCCGTTTTTAACCAGCGCGTTTTTGGCCCTTGTGGACAAAGACGAAATCTGAATTTCGTTCTCGCCTTCCGGTTCCTGCATCAGCGGTTCCTGTCCTGTTGCCAAAACGGCTTCGGCGGGGCTTTCTATTTTGGCAAAGTCGGCCGAAAACATCATGGTAAAGTGATCCACCAAAATATGCGCGGCAATATCCATGGCTTCCTGGCCCGTTAAACCGCCGTCGGTTTCCATAACAATTTCCAGCTTGTCAAAATCGGTTCGCTGTCCTACACGCACATTAGAAACGTCAAAATGCACGGACTTTATGGGGGTGTAAATGGCGTCTATAGCCATAACCCCGACTTCCTGCTTCTGATTTTCCCGCGCTTCCACCGGCACGTAGCCGCGGCCCTGCTCAACGGTCAGCTCCATATCCAGTTCGGAGTTTTTGTTGTCCAAAGTAGCAATGTGCAAATCTTTGTTAATAACCTGCACTTGGTCGGTTTCTTTTATATCGGCCGCCGTGACGACTTTTTCACCCTTAACTTTTAAATTAACTTTAACCGGCTCATTGCTAAAAGATTTTAAGCGCAGTTGTTTTAAATTCAAAATTATTTGGATAACATCCTCTTTGACGTTAGGGATGGTGGAAAATTCGTGGTCAACAAATTTGATTTTCACCGCGGTAACCGCGGCGCCGGGCATGGAAGAAAGTAAAACCCTGCGCATGGCATTGCCAATAGTAACACCGTAACCTGGGTAAAGCGGCTCCAGTATTACGCTGTATTTGTTGTCGCCCAAATCGGTAACCTGGGCGTGATTTGGCAAAGATATGGCTTCCATAGTTTTGTATCCTTAATCTTTAATCCTTTATCTTTGACCCTCCGAGGATAAAAGATAATGGATAAAGGATAAATTATGTCCTGCTATAATGTTCAACTATAAGTTGGGTGTTAATCTCGTTGCCCAGACCGTCAACTACCGGACTGCTTAAAACCTTTCCCGACATTTCCTGCGGGTTAAGGGAAATCCAGTCCAAAGTCTGAAAATTCTTTAGCTTTTCCTTGATTTTTTCCATATAGGCTTTTTTCTGTTTGGCCGGTCTTACTGCAACCGTGTCGCCGACTTTGGTCTGGTACGAAGCAATATCAACCTTTTTCCCGTTAACCTGGAAAAAACCGTGGCTAACCAGCTGTCTGGCTTGGGCGCGGGTTTCGGCAAAACCCAAACGGTAAACAATATTGTCCAAGCGCGTTTCCAAAAGCTTAAGCAGGTTGTCGCCGGTAACTCCGGTTTGCTTTAAGGCGCGGTTAAAATAAATTTCAAACTGGCGCTCCAATATGCCGTAGGCGATTTTTGCCTTTTGCTTTTCGCGAAGCTGTGTGCCGTATTCGCTTAAACGCGAGCGGCTCTGGCCGTGCTGTCCCGGGGCAAAGTTGCGCTTTTGCAAAATTTTGGCATCCTTGGCCGTAAAAGCCATTCCCAGCCGCCTTGCTTTTTTTACTTTTGGTCCGGTGTAACGCATAGATACGAATAAAATGTTATAGGTTATAAGTTATGGCTGCCTGTGTGGTCTTAAGTAGTTGGGTATAAGTACTAACACCTAATTACCTAAAACTATACTGGCCGCCGCGCCTTATAACTTTTTATTACACTCTCCTGGGCTTTTTGGGCCTGACTCCGCCGTGCGGAATGGGGGTTTGATCTTTAATGGATAAAATATTCAAGCCGCTTCCCTGCAAAGCCCTGACCGCGGATTCGCGGCCGGAGCCGATGCCTTTAATAAACACGTCAATTTCATTTAGCCCCCGCTCGCGAAGCCTGAACAAGACGTCTTCCATTGTCCGCTGTCCGGCATAAGGCGTGGACTTTTTGGAACCTTTAAAACCGATTTTACCGGCACTGCTCCAAAGCAAGACGTTTCCGAGCAAATCCGTGACCGAGACAATGGTATTGTTGTAACTGGAATTAATAAAAATTTTGCCTTTTGTAACCTTGGCCTTACTGCGCTTTTTTTTGCTGGTCTTGATCTTGGAAGACACATCAACAACCGGCTCAGTAGTCTGGGCTGTCGGTTCAACAACAGGGGTCTCGATTTTTATGATTTCTTCGGCCATAATTTAATTGAACAAAATTTAAAAAATTAAATAAAATTGAGCATAATTTACTGCAACTAATTTTGTCATTTTTTTAAATTATGTCAATTTTGTCAATTCTCTATGTTTTCTCCGACGCGTTCTTGCGTCCGCTACCGGCGGTCTTACGAACGTTTCCTCTGCGCGTGCGGGAGTTGGTCTTGGTTCGCTGGCCTCTGACCGGCAATCCGCGAATATGGCGAATGCCGCGGTAGGAGCCGATTTCTTTTAAGCGCTTGATGTTAAGCAAAACCTGCTGTCTTAATTCCCCTTCAACTTTAAAGCTCTTTTCTATGTATTCGCGAATCCGGTTGAGCTCGGGTTCAGTGAGGTCTTTGGTCCGCTTGTTCGGATCCACGCTGGTGGCGGCCAAAATCTTTTTGGACAAAGTCAAACCCACTCCGTAAATATACGGCAAAGCCGCTTCAATTCTTTTTTCATTGGGGATGTTTACACCGGCTATACGAGCCATAGTTTTAAAATGTTATAGGTTGTAAGTTGTGGCGGCCGGTGTAGTCATAAGTAGTTAGGTATAAGTACTGACACCTTATTACTTAAAACTATACTGGCCGCCATGCCTTATAACTTTTACCCCTGTCTCTGCTTATGCTTAGGAACCGAGCAAATAATATAGACCCGGCCGAATCTTTTGACGACCTTGCATTTCTTGCACATGGGTTTTACTGACGCTCGGACTTTCATAGTTCAAAATGTTATAGGTTGTAAGTTGTGGCGGCCGGTGTAGTCATAAGTAGTTAGGTATAAGTACTGACACCTTATTACTTAAAACCATACCGGCCGCCATGCCTTATAACCCTTACCTCATCCTGCGGGTAATCCTGCCCTTGGTCAAATCGTACGGCGTCATCTCAATAACAACTCTGTCACCCGGCATAACTTTTATCATATTCACCCGCATCTTGCCGGCCAAATGGCCAATAACAGTCTGGCCGCTGTCCAAAAGGACGCGAAAAATAGCATTAGGCAAATTTTCCACGACTTTGCCCTCGAGTTCAATAACTTCCTTTTTATTTGTACCAGGCTTCCCTAAGTCCTGAGTTCTGTTTGACAAACTCTTTAAATTAAATTATCTTTG
>CAZQFQ010000063.1:0-4734 GCA_964592725.1 uncultured Candidatus Saccharibacteria bacterium
ATGGCGGGCAGGCACTCGCCTTCGGATGCACTCAGGCTCGGTCGGGATGACATAAAAAATACAATGATTTATTTTCTTCTCTTAACTTTCATCCTCGCCCCGACCTACGTAATCAGGTTTAATTTTTTGCATCTGCCCGCAAACTTACTTATGGTGTGGGTCTTTTTGTTTTGGATTATTTTTGGGCTGTGGCTGATCATAAACAGGCGGACCGAAGATTTTATCCGTTTTAAATTATCTTTGGATAAAAAAATTGCCATCCCACTGACTTTATTTTTTCTTGCGGGACTGATTTCTCTTTTTGTTGGCGGGATTGACCGCTCCAGGCTCGGCCAATTCATTGTCCTTTTTTTGGAACCAATCCCGACTTTTTTTATTGCCGGTTATATTTTTAAGGAATACCCCGAATCCAAAAACTTACTGCTTACTACTATCTACTTACTACTTGGCCTCGCCGGAATTTACGCCATAGTGCACTACTTTACGCTCCTTGGCCTGCCGGCCGCCTGGTGGGGGAACAGCCAGGAGCCAAAGCGGGCTTTAAGTTTTTTTGTCCACCCCAACTTTTACGCCCTGTGGTGTGCGCCGCTTCTGGCGTTTCTGCTTCCGAATTTAGGTTCAAGGTTCAAGGTTCAAGGTTCAAGAGCGGCCCCATGGATGACAGCCTGGATTGTCGGGGCAGCCGGATTATTATTGTCACTGTCCCGCAGCGGCTGGCTGGGACTGGCAGCTGCCGTAATAGTTTATTTAATTGTGGCGGCCGATAAAAAGACCCGCAAGATTATTTTGGCCGGCGCGATCGTCGCGGCAGCCCTTGTCCTATACTACCCAAACCTCCGCTGGCGCGTGATTTTGCCCTTTTACGGGGAAAAATCCGCCGACTCACGCGTGGAGCTGTGGGGCGATGGTTTGCGCGCGGTAAAGGAATCGCCGATCCTGGGCTTAGGCCTCACGGGGTTTGCCAACCAGTACGGCACCCTAAATTCCGATGAGGCCCTGGACACCCACAACTTCCCGCACAACATTTTCCTGAATTTCTGGGTAGAAACCGGGCTCCTTGGACTTATAAGCTTCTTGTGGTTGATTGGCCTTTACATCTACCATGGCATTCGCCCTCGCCCCAACGGCGTCATTCTGAACCCGAGTGCATCCGAGGGCGAAGAATCTCAAACAAAAATAGAGATCCTTCGCCGTTCGGCTGCACTTACGGCTCAGGATGACGCCATCAAGTTAGGAATTTCCCTCTTTCTTATCGCCCTGGTTTTCCAAGGCCTGGTAGACAACCCATATTTTAAAAACGATCTGGCTCTGGTATTTTGGATCATTATATCTTTGACATTATTATAGTCCGGCCGAAATAATCTATAAAAATTAAACGTTTAACCCTTTATGAATATCCCGACAAAAAAATTGAATAACGGACTTGAGATGCCGATGCTGGGTTTGGGCACTTGGAAAGCAAAAGACGGTGACGAGGTGGAGCAGGCCGTGCTGTGGGCACTTGAAGCCGGCTACCGATTAATTGACACCGCAAAAATTTACGGCAACGAACAAGGCGTGGGCAGCGCGATTGCCAAATCCAAAATACCCAGAGAAGAAATTTTTCTTACCACCAAACTCTGGAACGAAGACCAGGGCTATGAATCAGCTCTCAAGGCAGTTGACGGCTCGCTGTCGCGTCTGAATGTGGCCTATGTGGATTTGTATTTAATCCATTGGCCGACCACCAATTTAACGGTAGGCGAAAACCGCCGCCAAGAAACCTGGAAAGCTATGGAAGAAATTCTGCACTCCGGCAAAGCCAAAGCCATAGGTGTCTCCAACTTCACCATCACCCATCTGGAAGAAATGAAAGCTTACGCAAACATCCCTCCCGCCATCAACCAAGTGGAATTCCACCCGTTTCTATTTCAAAAAGATCTGCTTGATTATTGCCAAAAGTCCAACATTGCCTTAGAGGCTTACAGTCCATTGTCGCGCGGCCAGAAAATGACGGACGACCGCATTACCGCCATTGCCGAAAAATACCGCAAGAGCAATGCTTAAATTATGCTGCGCTGGAGCGTGCAGCACGGCAACATCGTAATTCCTAAATCTGTGACCAGGGAACGCATCCGGGACAACATGAATATTTTTGATTTTGAATTAGCATCAAAAGACCTGGTGGTGTTGGACGGTCTTAATGAAGACTACCGCACTGTCAAAGGTTAAAAATCCTATTCAAAAACCCCGTCCCGATTCATCGGGGCGGGGTTTTAAATTTATCTTTTTATCCTTATTACTACTTTTCTATAAGGCTCGTTGCCTATGGAAGAACTTTCCGCTCCCGGGTAGTGCTCTTGGAGATAAGCGTGGATTAAACGGCGTTCGTAGTTGGGCATAGGCTCTAAGGCTTGGGCGCGGCCCGTCATTTGGGCTTTTTCCACGGCCGCTTTGGCGGTTTCTTTTAAAAACCATTCGCGCTTCCTTTTGTAATCATCCACGTCCAGGGTAAACCAGAAGGGCTCCTGCGACTGTAGTTGTTTGGCAGCCAGTGCCTGAACTAAAATTTGTAATGAGTGCAAATTGGCGCCCTGCCGGCCAATCAACAAAAAAGAATCTGGGGAACTGATGTTAAACACCAAGCCTTTAGTAATACTCTCTTCAAATTCCACGCTGCCTGAAATCCTGGCTTTTGCCAAAAGCTCGGTAATGATATTTTTTACTATTTCGATTTTGTTGTAATCGGTCATTGGGGACAAGAAGGACGAAGTAAGAGTTATGAATTAAGGGTATAAAACCATAATTCCTAATTCCTAATTCCTAATTCTATTTTCGGCTGTTGGTGCTTAATGTAATATTGCTGGCCGACTGCAAACAGGGTGGTAACTATCCAGTAAAGCGGCAAGCCGGCCGGGAGCTTAATAGCAATTATCATGCTAATAACAGGTAGAACATAAGTGGTCTGCATTTGCATGGCTTTCATGGTGGCATCCTGGCCGGCTACTTTTGGCATCATAAGTTTTGATTGCCAAAACTGCGCGACACCCGCGATAATACCCAAAAGAATGCTGGGCTGGGATAAGTCCAAAACATGTAGAAAATAAGGACTGATGTTTTTTGGCACGGGGACAAAGCTATACAGTCCCGCCAAACGCGTATGGATTTCAATTTTGGAATTTAAAGCCACGCGGAAAACCTGGTATAAACCGATTAAAATCGGGAGCTGCAACAATAACGGGAGACAGGAAGACAGGGGATTGATTTTGTGTTCCTTATACAAATCCATCATGGCCTTGGCCTGCGCCTCTTTATTGTCCTTGTGCTTTTCGCGCAGTTCATTTAATTTAGGCTGCAAATCGTTCATGGCCTTTTGGCTTTTGAGCGATTTGTGAAAGCTTGGCGCCAAAATCAAACGGATGACAACCGTAACCAAAATTATGACTATGCCAATATCGTGGCCTGGAAGAATATTATAAAAAAACACCAGCAGGTTAAGCAGGGGGCGGTAAATAATATCGTTGTAGATGGTATAAAGCATTAATTAATTGACAAGATTTATCAAGAATGGGGAATAGGGTCGACTTGTGGCTGAGCCCAGGGATGGCATCGCAAAAGTCTTTTGACTGATAACAAAAGTCCCCTTAGAAAACCAAATTTAATTATGGATTGCTTGCTATATTCGCTGCAGGAGGGGTAAAAAAGGCAATAGCCATGAGGGAAGCGTCCTTTTAACCAACTATGGTCTGGGGACAGCGAAAACTGGTAAATACTAATTAATTTTACGGTGATTTTCGCTGGCAAGCTCACAATGAAGTTTAAAATTTTGCTGAACATAAGATTACTTTATTTTGGAAGTAGCATCCAAAAAATATTTTATTACTTCATTTTCCGGCAGGCTGGAAATTTTGGGCTTTGCGGCTATAACGTAGCTGCCGCTCCTAAAGGAAACCAGATTCTTGCGCAAATATTCACGCACCAACCTTTTTAAACGGTTCCTGGCCACCGCTCTTTTATAAATTTTGGTGGAAACCACTACCGTAAAGCGCTTTTCTCCGGGTTTGGACAAAAACCTGATGCTAAAAAATGGGTTAAAAAAAGTCCGCCCTCGCGCAAAGGCCGTTTGAATATCTTTTCTTTTGGCCAGGCGGTTTGCTCTTTTTAACATAACAATTCAAAGCCGAAGCACGAAATCCTAAATTCGAAACAAATTCCAATATTTAAATCCAATATCCTAAACCGGGTTTTGAATTTCCAATTTAATATTTAAATATTGTTTCGTATTTCGAAATTAGAATTTCGGATTTTTATACTTGTGTCAGTTTTTTTCTGCCCTTTTGCCTGCGGCGGGCCAAAACATTTCGCCCGGTCTTGCTTTCCATGCGCTTTAAAAACCCATGGCGTCTCTTCCTGCGCTTAACCTTCGGCTGATAAGTTCTCTTCATAGAATTGCTGATTTCTCGCTGATAGTTACGCGGATTTTTCAGCGGCCTAAATTGACCGGGATAGTTGTCCGTGCATAATCTGCGGCTAATAAATCTTGGGTTATTATAATGAAATTTTTCACTTTGGTCAACCTAAAAATCTGTCGTTTTTGTAACTTATTTTAGACAACAACTTATCCACACCATATAAACAGAGAGCCAGAAATTCTTTTTAAATAAGGTTGTTTTCCGGCATTTTACATGTTGATAACTCCCTGTTAGAATGACAAACAGATAGACACGGATAACAGACAGGTTAATACGGATCCGC
>CAZQFQ010000064.1:0-4600 GCA_964592725.1 uncultured Candidatus Saccharibacteria bacterium
ACAGGACAAAGCATATTGTATGTGGCAAATAGCGGCAACGTCGGAATTGGGACGACAAGTCCTGCTCAAAAATTACAAATTGGATCAAATTCTTCCGGCGGGAACGTACTTGTACCCAACGGTTGGCTGTGCGTAGGCAACGGAAGTTCGGGTACGACCAACGGTGCCTGCAGTTCGGCTTCCACTACCGCCGCCGGGACAATTTACGCCAACGCCCTGACTATCCAGCAGGGTGACTACGCGGAAAAATATCTTTCCACAGATTCCAATATTGCTGCGGGAACAGTGGTGGCTTTGGACGGACAAAATAGCGGATACATAACCACGGCCAGCGGCACCGCTACTGTCATTGGCGTGGTCTCCACCGCTCCGGGCATTACCATTGGTGACAGCACCACCAATAATCCCCCGGGTGGAACTAAAGCTTACCCCATTGCTCTGTCCGGGCGCGTACCGGTTAACGTGACCAACGAGAACGGAAATATTAAAGCCGGCGATTACATTACCGTATCCACCCAATTTTATGGCTACGCCGCCAAGGCAGTTTACTCCGGAAATATTATTGGAATTGCTTTGCAGGATTTTACCAGCATCACGCCAGGCGCCAGCGGACAAATTTTGGTATTTGTCCAGCCGCGTTATCAAAATATCAATAACACTTTTGTGTTGGAAGATCAGCCGGTACAATTGCCCGGCCAGGTCGGCCAACTGCCGAGTAGTTCCCCATCATCTTTCATAATTGATCAAAAAGGCTCCGGCAATATTTTGCAGTTGCAAAAAGACGGCATGGATAAATTCATTATTGCCAATGACGGCTCGGTGCAAATTTTGGGCAATGCCACTTCGGCCGTACAAACCCTCCTGGTGGTCAAAAATGGCCCAAATACCCTGTTTTCCATAGACTCCGTGGGTAATGCCCAGTTTGCGGGACATATTACAGTTGGTAGCGATACGGCCGGCACGGCAATAATTAAGGCGGGCGATAACAAAACTTCAGTAACATTTAATTCTTCTTATGCGTCCATTCCAAAAATAATTGCCACTCCCGACGGCACTCCGGTGGCCTTTGCCGTGACCGATAAATCCACCACCGGATTTAGCATTGTGCTTAACCAGCCTGCCGCGGCGGATATTAGTTTTGATTGGTTTGTAATCCAGCAGCCCACGGATACGGCTTCGGTTTCCGCGTTGGTGGTGGTAAATGGAAATAATAATAACCCTCCGGCAAACGCAGGAACTAGCGGTAATAATCAAGGGCAGATTTTAGGTGATTCCACAACCACTCCAAATACAAATGCTTCCACAACTCCGGCTACGGGAGATGGGACTTCGCCTCAACAGACAGACAACAGCGGCACGGGGCTTCCCAGTGCCGAAGTTGTGGCTCCGTTAAGCCCGTCCCAATCTGACAACAGTTCCGCACAAGGGCAAACGGTAGGTGGAACTGCGCCCGAGCAGTCAGACAATGACGGCACGGGGACAAGCAACTCCGGCACGGGGGCGGCAGACTCTTCATCGGGTTCCTCGGCACAACCAACCACGCCGACCATCCCTCCTTCCACTCCTCCCGTATCCGACTCTAGCGGCGGCGCAACAACGCCGTAAAATCCAGCCTAAAATTATTCAAAAATAGCCTCCGAAACTTTTCAAAAATGAGTCAAAAAATCAACAAAAAATGGCCAATTTTATATCACGTATAGCAATAGCAAACCCAAAAAACCTACAAACTCGTGCGTTTTTGACCTAACAAGCCCGTGATATAAGAAATTGACAGCTATAAACTTAAGCGTTAATATGTTTATATGAAGATACAAAAGCAAAAAATAAAAGGGTTGCTGACCCAAACTGATTTAGAATCTCTTTCTGATCTGATGGGCGGACTTATGGATAAGCAGGCCGCGATTTTGGCCTCTAAAAAAGATTTAAAAGATGAAATTACAGGTTTAGAAACAAGAATGGATACTAAACTGAATGATCTTGAAACGAACTTGAAAGATTATATGCACCAGGGTTTTGAAGCAGTGATGGAAGGCATGGATTCCATTGCCGAAAAACTTACAGAGAAACAAAAGTTTGATCGCCTTGTGGAGTGGGCAAAAGAAGTCGGCGAGAAAGTCGGGGTAAAACCCAGAGTTTAATTTTTTAAAAATCCTTGGACTATTCAGGGATTTTTTTATTAGCGACGCGTAGAGAAAAACCCAAAGATCTGTAGGAACTAAAAATAGTTTATGGATAAATGGATTAAAAAACTTGCTAAATTAGGACGTTCCAGTGCCGAAATTGTAGGTTTCGTTAAGCCCGTCCCTAAAAACCCACTTGACGATGTCCCAAAAGATTCGTCAGGCAGTGGAAAAGGGGAAAAAGGCAACGCACTTCAACAGTCAGCCAATCTCGGCAGCGGGACGTCCCGTCCCAGTCCCGACGTTGTAGCTCCGTTGACTCCGTCCCAACCCCCAGCGTCCCATTGGGACAAATGGGAGAAGAGACAAGTCTGCGCGGTTCAACACCAAGGCAACATCGGGAGCGGGACGTCCGCTTTTTCTAAGTTGGTTAATGTTACTCTGGCACAAAAGGAATATGTCTCTATTCTTAAACCATCCGGAGATGTCGACAATGGAGCGGCAAATCTTCAAGTTGATCCAGCCAAAGAGGTCACGCCCCGCCGTCGGAAAATAAAAAAAGGGGGGGAAGACAGCCCTCAACAAGAGGCTAAGGAAAATAAGTTGCCTCCAGAGCAGCAAGAAAAACCTAACAGCGATAAAACATCCACGATTGATAACGCATCAGAAACATCAAGCGACCAGGCTGCCGCTGGTACGGAAAAACAAGGGGAAGAAAAGGAAAACAGTTCTGCCCCCGAGCAGGCAGACAATATTGACCGTCCCGATGCCGACGTTAAGGCTACGTTAAGTATGTCCCAAAATGACAGTAGTTCAATACCAACAACGGACAAAGAGAACAGGGACGGCAGCTCAACGCAAAGTCAATTTCAGCAACGAGACGCCGAGGCCTGCCCCTACTGCAATTCCAAAGACTTTGTTAAGCGAGGCACGCGCAAAAACAAGCTCCAAGTTGTTCAACTGTATTTATGCAAAAATGAAGAATGCGGCCGCACATTTTCCGCCCAGGACGTTAAAGGCAAACACTTCCCTCTTAACATAATTATAGAGGGAATGAGTTATTACAATTTGGGTTTTACTTTGGAACAGTCCTGCAGTTTTTTACAACAGAAATTTAATATTCGTCCAGGCCCCGAAACATTGTCGGAATGGATAAGCCAATACAGCCAGTTATGCCGCTATGAGCGCCTGCGCCCGTATGCCGTAAAAATGTACAACCCCGCAGAAATGGTGGAAGTGGTAACCATGGCCCATCGCCAATTGTTCCGCTTTCGTTACCATCGCGCCAAAACCAGGCTGATGCTGGAAGAGGAATACAGGAACCGCAGGCTTGCTCCTTTAAAAGAATTTTTAGACAACATCTCTTCCGTTACCCCGCACCAGTATTTCCAGGAAGGCGAACGCATGAGTGAAATCCGCAGTAAGTTTGACAAGGCGGACATGATAGTAAAAACCAAATTTAACTACGCCAACCGTTTGGCTGCCTTTGTCCTCCAGGCGGTTAAAGACAACAAACAGCGCCACGAACAGCTGCAAAGATTTTTTATAGCCAACGACTCCTGCACCGTAGCCACGGAAGTGCCGGTCTACATTCGCAAAGAGGACATAGAACACTTTGAAAACGATCTTAGGTTTAAGATAACTGACGATGGCACGGTTGAAATAAAGGGCCACAAAAAACCGGTTGAAGTGCCCAAGCTTTTAACCGGCCACATTGATTTTATCCAGATCCGCAACGGCCAGGTTCACCTCATGGATTACAAGCCTGACGCGGCCAAAGAAAAGCCTATTGAGCAGTTAACCTGGTATGCTTTGGCCATGTGCAGGCTCACCGGCTTAAGGCTTTACGATTTTACCTGTTCCTGGTTTGACGACAAGGATTTTTTCCAGTTCTATCCCCTGCACGTGGTTAAAAAACTGCGCGGCAAGAGCAGGAAAAATAGGAAGATCTTTTTCAAAGATGGGACGTGGGCGGAAACATCGTCAAAAAAGGACAAGCTGGTGGTAGTGGGCCGTGATCGTGATGATAGTTTGGAAACTAAATTTTAATATTAACTACTATTCCTAAATTTTTAGCTTAGCCTAATAATCCGCTGAAAATATAGGATATAGGGAAAAACCGTATGCCGAGAAAAGGCTCTGCCGCTTAACGCGCAGGCAATTTCGGCAGCGGAACGCTATGTCAATCTACGACAGAAGCAATGATAGAAGTAGCTTTAATAGAGGAAGTTACAATAGAAAACCGTTCACTCCCAGAAAACCGGTACACACTTTTCGGGATTTGGAAGTCTACCAAAAAGCCATGGACTGCGCGGTGTTGGTGTCCAAGGATATAAACCCAAAGCTGGTGCGGTTAAAATATCCGATGCTGGAAAATATGATAAACTGCGCCCTGTCTATTCCTCTATATATTGGGGAGGGCCATTCCATGAGGTTTGATAGTTTTGCCGCAGGAATCGGGCTTTTAGAAAAAGCCATGG
>CAZQFQ010000065.1:0-4571 GCA_964592725.1 uncultured Candidatus Saccharibacteria bacterium
GAGGCGGTGCTCTTCTTCGACCGTGCTTTGGCTGTCGATTTCGACTACCGCTGCAAGCAGGCCGGGCAACTGGCGTCGAAGATGCGCTTTCTGGCCGCGCCCTGGGTGGGGATGCTGCAAAGCGGCGCGTGGCTGGCCAACGCTGAGCACGCCAACCAATGCGCGCGCTACTTTGCCGAGCACGCCGCCGCCATTCCCAATGTCACAGTGGTCTCGCAAGCCGAGGCCAACACGGTGTTTCTTGAAGCTGAGGAAGAGATACTCGAACGCCTGCGCGGGCGCGGATGGAAGTTTTACACCTTCATCGGCGGGGCGGCGCGCTTCATGTTCGCCTGGGATGCGGATTTGAAGCGAGTGGATGCGCTGCTCAACGACCTGAGAGAGTGCGCCGGGGCGGGTGCGATGTGAGGCGGGCAGGTTGAGATTTGAGCTCTCCCATCCTTACCGGAAAGAACGCGGCAGGGATGGGCTCCCGGCAACCGATTCCATCGGGCAGGCAGGATCCTGACAGGGAAGGAGTTCGCGCCGATTTGCCGGCCTGGCTGTGCTCTGACGGCCATCCATTGCGCCGGCCTGCCTTGGATCCGCATGAACGACCCCAGAAAACGATTTTGCGGAAAGGAGGGTAATAATCTGAAAATGATGAGTAACTTCCGGATAGGCGACGATTCACTCGGAACATTACGTTACCGATGATTAATGCAGCCGCCACGCCCACCCTGGAGGGCCTACGACACTCCAAGATCGTCCACGAACCGGGCATTCGGGACAACCTCTCCCCTGTCGATTTGAAGTTGGTCGCAGATGATGTCGACGAGACGAAGCCAGATATCCTCATCTGTGAGTTCTGCAGTGCCCTTTGCAGGCTCGAAGCGGTCTTGGTTCAAACTGAGCACTATTTGGGCAAGTTCACCTGCGGTATCCGCAGGCAACTCGGAGGCGAATCTCGGAATCGAGAGACGTTCCACTACAGGCATGCTTGCCATGGACAGGGCTATCCAGAGCACAAAGGCAAGCGGAAATACAATCAATCCGTGCCAGCCCAGCGAGAGACCGATAACACAGGCCAGAATCGCAAGCAGGCTCCCGCAGAAGAAAGTGCGCTTGTAGATGTCCTGCTTTAGATCGCCGTGGATACGTAGTCCAGGCACTGAGAGCCCAATACTCTGCCGGATCAGTTCCCATTGCTTTCTGCGCGTTTCGTCGGGAAGTAGGGGGGAGAGCCTAGTGGAAGGCCGGATGGAACGCCGTGGGATTCCGAGAGCGTCAACCAAGGCGCGACGTGTTGTATAGAAGGCTTTGCTGGTCAAGCAGCCTGGGGCGACGTCGAGTTTGGCTAGCACGGTTCTATAAAGATCACCAACAGTTATCGCGGCAGCCGCTTCATCATCTGAGATCGTGATTGAGAATTCGTCCTCAGTGCGTATGACAAGTTCAACAGAGTCGAGTCCCATCGGTTGTCCTTCTTAGCGTATGGGAATAATTCTAGTTCAGAAGTCTGTGCTCCGGGAGAGTCACCGGCAATGCGGAAGTAACGAAAAGCAACCGCAGATCCTTCGCTACGCTCAGGATGACAGCTATATTTGTGCCAGTTGCCGAGTGACCGGCATCCCGGAAGCGACAAGAACCAACCGCGGGTCCTTCGCTCAGTTCAGAGGGCAGAGGCCGGTCGAGTTTGTGGTTTCCCAAGTCCGGATGTCGAGATCCTTCGGCAGGTTCAGGACAAGTTTCGGTCCATTCAGTCTTGGTTGACGATAGCGATTGCGTGAATTCGCGTTGCTGGCAGCGGCTCGGGCGCCGCGTGCGGGGCCGGTCATCGGGAATATGATGTTGTTACGCCTTGCTTGAAGTTGAGCGCAGCAGGAATTCTTCGCACCCGTTTCCCCTGCCTGGAAGGAATCACTAGGAGTATTGCATTGAGTATCTTTGACGAGCCCGAAACGCGTAGAAGCAAGGTCAGCCAGGCCCGTTCGCGTGTGAGAACGGCTCGCCGGCCGTGGCCTCTCTCCGCGCGGCTCCTCGTCGGGGCTTTGTTCGTCTTGAACATTCTCCTGGTAGCTTTTGTCGCAAGGAATGAGATTAAGAGGCCTGGAGCACCCGCAACTTCCACTCCGCTCACACTCGAAGGGCCGAAAGCCCAGCCCTCGCCGGTTGTCACTGCGCCGATCGATCGGGGGTCCAGCCTCGATCTGAAGACTCTCCCGGTAGAAGCCATGCCGGCCGCGTTGCCCAGCACCCAAATGGCGAAACGCCCAGCGAACAAGGCTCCGCGAGCCGGCAGAACCCTGCTTCCGCATGTGTCGGCGCCGATGCCCCAGGCCTGGGTTCACCCTCCACAGGGACGTCTCGGCCAGACTGGTGCTTTTGTTCGCGTTCCAGCAGCCTCTCCGAGCTCAATCGCCAATGTCGCGCCCCCTGGCGCCGGCGTCCTCGCCAACGCAGGATCACCTCCCAACGCGCCCGCACCATCGGTTCCCTCCCCGCCGGCGATTAGCCACGGCCTCACTGCGAAGGGAACCCGGCCGGCCTCCATGAACAGAGTGGCCTCGGTTGGTCTTCCAAGTCCCGAAAAGGGATTGGTAATACCGAAGAGGCCGGTAGCGCCAATCTCCCCTAAACTCGAGATTGTTCCCCGGCCTGCCGGGAAAATTGAGAATTGCGGCGACGACCAAGCTTTTATCGCCTGCCCCACGCTGCAAACCCGGCCTGAGACGCCCATTTCCTCCGAAGACCCATAAGCAATGCTCTTTTGGAGAGATCCTTCGGTGTGGCTCTTCGCGGTGAGGGCCTACCCAATTCCGCGTCGCTTAACTTCCGAGATGGCGCCGATACGGCCACAATGCCCGTTCGGCACCGTCATCCTTTCCCCACAACAATGTCATCGCTGAACAAAGTGAAGGATCTGCGGTTGCCTTTGGGAGTTTCAAGGCAGCGTTCCTTCCGGATTGGCGACAATCCGGAAGGGATCCTGATCCCGGACCCTGGGGCGTTTCGAGGAATTATGTCGAAAATGGACAGTAACTTGCTCCCATTCAGTACTTTGCACAGTGCTTCTGCTGTTGGTTGTTGGTTTCTCAGATTCGCGGCCCATTTCGGAGTGTTACCTAAAAAGTAACAGCCGGGCGGGCGACGAGTCGACCAGAACCTGGAATGGGTCCTCACGGTACATTTTCTTTGGTGACCGATCTATGTTGCCCGGGTACAATCTGTCCCTGAAGGCTACCGATCGCGTTGAGGTTTAAATCGATGCTTCGACAGGTGCGATTGCTTTGTCTGCTGCTTCTCCCATGCACACAACTGGTAGCGCAAGGTGTCGCTGTTCCGGGCGATCCGTGCAAGCCGGCGAGTGCGCGAACGCAAGAGATTGGGTGCTGGATCCTGGCTGACAATCCCGTAGGTCAACTCACAAAACCACAAGTGTTCTGGCATCTCGATGCGTATCCAACACGCCTCGCGGCGCAAGCAGATAAGGGCCCGAGAGGCACGGTTATCGAGTCGTTTGGCAAAGTGTGGTTGATGACCATCGAGGACGAGAATTGGAGATCGGCCCACGGTAATCGCGTTGCCGAAATTGGACCGCTTCCGATCGTTGCAGGAGAGAACTACTCGGCGCAGTTTATGGAAGCGGACTTCACACCCGGAATGACTGCGCCCTCGCACATCCACTCCGGCCCGGAGGCATGGTACGCGGTCGGCGGCGAAACATGCCTGGAGACCTCCGATGGCCGCATGCAGATGAGCCGAGCAGGGGGCCCTGCTGTAATCGTTCCGATGGGATTATCGATGCACCTCACCGCTGTCGGCACCGAGCGGCGTCGCTCTATCGTGATCATCCTCCATCAGTCATCGCAGCCTCCGACCACCATGGTTCATGATTGGATGCCAAAGGGCTTGTGTAAGGCAAACAAATGAACAGACCCGTCCAAAGCGGAGCCTCGGTAGCCGCATCGCCCAAATTGCAGATTCCGGTCGTGTGACCGGCCACCCGGCAGTTACCTGTCGTGTACTATTCCTCCCGTTTCTCGCGGGATAGGTGATTTGAAGGCGCCATGGCTTCTTGAATCCCGCGGCCTCCCGTCGGATGCCAGGCACGAGAAGGCTTTCGGGGCCTGCGGCGTTTGCCGGGATTGATCTTGTCGTGGCTGCTCAGCCGCGCGTCGAGATCCAACCGCCTGCTGCCCTATACCGCCCGTTCATCGCGATAATGCCGCGATGAACGGGGCATAGATCCTTCTGACGCAGTGCTTCCTTTTGCTGCTCTTGACCGGGCTACCTGCCAAGAATCAGGTCCTTTGACGGCCCTTTGCTGCGCGCAGGGTCGCTCAGGACAGCATCCAGGGATGGGGCACGGAGCTACTTCGGCTGGGGAGGGCCTGCCTCGCCGCCGCGCTTGCGGAAGACAACCTTCAATTCGCGCCGCCAGCGCTCGCTGAGGGCGATCAGCTCCCACTCCACTTGCGGCGAAAGATAACGCAGAACCGGCTCATTGGCGGGATGGATGCGCAGGGCCGGGGCGGCCAGCAGCAGGCGCGGCGCAAGCGGAGAAACCTCCGCTCCGGCAAAGTACCCCT
>CAZQFQ010000066.1:0-4190 GCA_964592725.1 uncultured Candidatus Saccharibacteria bacterium
TTTTGCCCACAAGCTGGGGGGTGATATTTCGCAAATCCACATTGTATACCGCCTGGCCCTGGTAATGCGTTTGTAAAACAACCAGGCCGCTGTTTACGTCCAGATTCTGCGCTTTATAGGAAACCTGGTCGGGGCTGATTTGCTGTAACGTTTTATCCATGTCCAAAGTTTGACCGATTCTCTGAAAAATCAGGTTGTCCAAATCATTCCTGTTAAAAGCCACGCCCGTAATGACCGCCTGGAGACTGGCCGTAAAACTGGGGGTTTGGGAACCGACCGGGTTGTCGGTAGTAAACTGCGACAGATTTTCCATATAAGCGCCGTCAGGCAAAACCTGGCCGCTTGAACCGAGCTTGTCGGTAACCTGCTTTAAGGCTTCGCTTTGCAGTTGGGTTTTGGCGCTGTCTAAATCGCTTTGGTCAATTACCGAAAGGTATCTGGTGGTGCCGCCGGTAATTTCCGAATCCGCGACCGCGTACAACAGCAGAGGCCGGCTCCCAAAAACCTGATTGCTGATTTCCAGCCTGGTACCCTGCGGCAAGTTGGAATCGTCGCCGCCGTTTGCCGCAATTATATCCACGGAAGAGCTGAGCGAAGAAGTGTCAACTTCTTTGGTCCTGGCGTTTGAATATAGAGTGGGTTTTAAATCCGCAACATCGCTTACCAAATTATAAGTTTTGCCGCCGACGCTAAGAACCGTGGTGGCGGATTTTAAATTAATGGGCAGTTTGGTAAAATTGTAAATTTTAACCGTGCCGGTGGCCTTGTTACCGACCTGGGTTTTTCCCTGGCTCTGGAATTTGTCGCTGACGGCCACGGTTTCGCTGACCGCGGTTCCGGGCAAGACCAAATTTATAGGGTCGGCCGTTTTCGCGTTTTCACTGACGCTAATTTGCATATCGCGGGTTACGGCCTCGGTTTTTGGATAAACCACGACCGTAGCTTTGGGCAAAACCACAAGCGCCAGCAATAAAACAATTATCAGGGAAACCGCCGCAATCCCGGTAACCATTTTACCGGTATGGGATTTTTTTGTTCCTTCTGCGCCGGATTCCCGTATTTCATCAACCGGAGGGTACAAAGTTTCTTTGACTTCAACTTTAGGCTCCCAAATATTTGTTGTCGGCGGCGGAATTATTGGTTCGGGTTCGGAAGTGGAAATTTTTGGCGGGATAATTTTTTGCGCGATGTTTTTTATGCCGACCGCCGCGGTGACAAAAGGGTTGCGCGTCACGGAAGCTTCCGGTTCAACATCCGCTTCAATGGGCTTTATTGCAGGAGCCTCGGGGCGGACCGGAAGCCTTACGTCGGAAAAAGCTTTGGCCGGAGAGGATTTTGGCAAATATTTTAATTCAAATCCGGCGTCCTGGGCAAAGCCCTGGCCTTTTTCATCCATTGTCAAAATAAAAAGCTCTTTGCCTAAAAGGTCGGCCTGTTTTTTTAGCAGTTTTAAATTGATGCTGTCGCTGAACAAAAAACAGCGCTTGGGACAAACCAAAACAACCTGTGGCGAGCTTTGATGCTTTAAGCGGATGACGATCTTTGAAACATCGTCCTCTAAATTTATGTAGACGCTGGGAATGGCCATAAGTAAGCGCTTTGTTTCTTGGCTTAATTGTATGCCAAAACCAAAGCTTTTTCAACAGCTGGGTTAAAATTTCTAATTATTCTAATTGTTCTAATTAACCTAAATAATATCCAATGTCCAATTCCCAACTTTTGTGCATTTGGCATTGGTGCTTATTTAGAATAATTAAAATAATTAGGTCAATTAGAATAATTCACAAGAGTCCTTTGAACGCCAACCGCTTATCAAACGATATATTCTTGCTGTTTTCCACCTGCGGCTGGTCAAAGGGGTTAACGTTGCGAAGGACTGATGAATAGACCGCAAAGAGCTGCCAAAACGCTAACAACTGGCCTATTTCTTCCGCTTTAAAACCTGCGACCGATAAATGAACCAGCGGAATTCCCGAAATCCGCGCGTCTTCCATAGTGCCCTGCGCTTCAAATTCCATGGATTTTTCCAAAGGAATTTTATTGATGTCAAACAGCGCGCGGCCTTTTATTTGGACCGAATGCACCGCGGCCGGAAAAACATTTACTGTCGGATGCTGAAATGTATCCACGGTTGTAAAAAAGCCGCAAATATTTTTGGTGCCGCCAAAAAACCGTTGATTGGTATGATGCTGGGACTCCGGCGCCTCGTGAGCGAAATAAGTTTGCCCTTTGCCGTTTTTGCCAAAGCTTTCGTGGCAGAGCTGGACGATTACCGCGCTCATCGGAAATAGGTTGCGCGCGTAAAAAGGCATAAACACATCAACGTAGCCTTTTTGCTCCAGTTGGAATAAAACCGACGCGGCTTTCCAGGCCAAATTTTCTTTTTGGTATAAGTCGTAAAATTTTTCCGCGCCGCGATACAAGGCTTGTGCATCAAGTCCGCAAATAGCCGCCGGTACTAAAGCCACTTCCGTCAGCCCGGTATATCTTCCACCGATTGGTGGATGCGGAATTATTTTTGCTTTTAATTTTTCGCCGATGGCTTTAAGCGGACTGCTTTTACCGGTGATAAAGAGGAGCGGGTAATCCGCAAACTGCATCAGCATTTCTATTTGCGTTGTGGTTTCGCCGGATTTGGAAATCGCGATAACTAAAGTGTTGTCCGGCTTCAATTCTTTTTTTAATTCAAAGATAAAATCCGGATCAACCGTGCTCAAAAAATACGCATTCTTTTTTGCCTGCTCTTTTAGCGCATTATAAATCCCGTAAAAACTTGTAATGCTCCCGCCGTGGCCGATAATCAGGATATTGGGATATTGTTGATATTGGTTTGATATTTGCTTTATTAATTCAAAATCCGGCTGGTAACTTACAAACTCCGGCGTCTCCGGCAAAACCAAGCCTCCC
Organism: uncultured Candidatus Saccharibacteria bacterium; assembly: GCA_964592725.1. Taxonomy (GTDB): domain Bacteria; phylum Patescibacteriota; class Doudnabacteria; order UBA920; family UBA920; genus PALSA-1336. The sequence goes on from CAZQFQ010000066.1 coordinate 2,908, forward strand.
TCTCCCTCTGGGAGAGGGTTGGGGTGAGGGTTATCCGCCGATGGAAATTCCGCCGGCTTAGGACAATTGTAAAATTCTAGTTTCATGGTGGTGTTCTTCCCCTCCTTACGAAGGAGGGGTTAGGGGAGGTTTTATTTGATTGATAAATTCTTTTATCTTAAACAAAACGCCTTCAATATTCTCCATTATATCTAAATTCATAAATCTCAACACGCTCAACACTAAAGCCCTCAAGCCATCGTCTCTTTTTTTATCTTTCAGCCTTTGATCTGCATTTTCGTAATGTGAATTGCCGTCAGCCTCAATTACCAATTTTAATTCCGGACAATAAAAATCAACTACTATATTACCTATACTAACTTGCCTTCTGAATTTAAATCCTGCGATTTGCCGATTACGCAAGTGATACCATAAAACCAACTCGGGTCTTGAAAGTTCTCTGCGTAACTTTTGTCTAAGTTTGGTTTTGTCCTTTTGATTAAATAATTGCGTCATAAAAACCCCACCTAACCTCCCCTTCGTAAGGGGAGGAACACTGCACTCGGTTATTCAATCACCGCTTTAATTCTCCTTACACCCGCGCTTGACGCTTCTTCTTTTTGGATTTTGAATTTGCCGATGACGCCGGTGTGCTCAACGTGCGGGCCGCCGCAGAATTCGCGGGAGATGATTTCGGAGGTGGCGGGGTCGCTGATGGTGTAAACGGAAACCGTGTCGCCGTACTTTTCGCCAAAAACGCCAACCGCGCCGAGCTTGCGCGCTTCTTCCTGGGACAAAATATCTTTTTTGACCGGAAGGTCGCGGGATATCCAATCATTCACCAATTTTTCTACTGACGCGATTTCAGCGGCCGCTAATTTCGTGCCATGGGTAAAATCAAACCTGGTTCTTTCTTCCGTAATATTACTCCCCTTTTGCCAAACATCACCCCCCAAAACTTTTCTGAGCGCGGCGTTCATCAAATGCGTCGCGGTATGTAAGCGCACTATTTTATCGCTGTGCGAAGCTAGTCCGCCTTTAAACTGCCCGGCTGATGCTGTTCGTGATAATTCTTGATGTTTTTTGAATTCGGATTCAAATTCTTTTTTTTCAATTTTTTGTCCTGCGGCAACCGCCAATTCTTCCGTCAGCTCCCAGGGGAAACCATAAGTCTGATAAAGGTCAAAGGCGTCTTTTCCTGTCAGAAGCCGAGGGTTACCCTCGGGGACCGAGGGTAACCCTCGGGCTAAAATCTTCTCAAACTCCTTTAACCCTTTTTCCAGCGTCGCCTCAAACTTTTTTTG
>CAZQFQ010000067.1:0-4117 GCA_964592725.1 uncultured Candidatus Saccharibacteria bacterium
TCGAGGAATACACCGAGGCTCTCTTCGCGCTCACCGCGAAACCCGACCCCACACCCGAAGAAGAAGAAGCCATCGAGTTGATGACTCTCTTGGTCGAGCGCTACGAGCAGCAGCGCTACCCGATCCCGGCAGCCGAGCCGGCGGACGTTTTGCGTTTTCTGCTGGAGCACAGCGGACTCTCGCAGCGCGACATCGCTCCGGAACTCGGCAGCGAAAGCACCGTCTCGCTGGTTCTCTCCGGCAAGCGTCACCTCAACCGCGATCACATCGCGCGGCTTAGTCGGCGCTTCAATGTCTCCCCCGCAGTCTTCTTCGGGGCGCCCTCGGCATAAATCCTCGCCAACGCTAAACGGCCTGTCGACGAAGAAGAAGAATAACCACCGTCGTCGATCAGCGACTGAACCTGGGTGCCCCATCCTAGCTTCGCTAGGGTGGGATAGGACAGGGGTTCACTCGCCAAACCAATACTGTCTTCTTCAGACGGATCGGTGACCAGACACATGCTCGAACTTCGAAATCCCTAACCTCAAGGGGAAAGAATACCGGCCGATAATTGCGACTAGTGCAACCGGATCGAAACGCGGGAACGAGATCCGATCGCCCCGAAACTCTATAGAGCGATACGAGCGAGGAACGATGGCGAAGAAGCTGCCTCCAGATCCGTATTCAATGAATGAAAGCCGTGCCACCTGGGCTGGACGAGTCGTCGGATTTTGCGATCGATATGGAGAAACCACCGAGTACCCTGTGACGAAAAGGGAGGCTCGAGTTAATCTCGAGGGAAAGCTAGCCGACATTGTCGCCGACTTCGCTCACTTTTGCGACAAGGAGGGACTGTCGATGAAGAGAGTTGTTCGCGGTGCGATTCGGCGGTATTCGGTTACAACGGACGGCCATGGTACTCAACTTAAGAGCAAGTAGGGGACCAGACTCAAACGCGCTCTGCCTCATTTTGTCCCCGGCACTGCATCGATGCCGCGGCTGTCGGCATTCACCGGCAGAGCTGGCGGCTTAACGGCGTGCAGCTCGTGCGCCTGCAGTTCCCTACTAGCCTCCGAAAATCGCTCAAGGAGTTGCTTGATTTCTCTTTCCGCAAACGCTTGGCACTCAATGTAGAGATCGATCAACGCTCCAGGAATATTTGTCAGCGCGTTTGCGAGTTCGGTATCGGCAATTAGAAAGCGGTTTCTGAACTCCCTGATTCTCCTTCTGTTTTGGGCCAACATTGACGATCGCGTTTCCAGATCTGGCCAGCAAGCAACCCAATAGGCGCAAGTACGGCAGCCCGCAGCGCAAATGGAGCCGTCGTGGGATAAGAACGACTCCCAGCCAGTTGCCGCAAGCGATAGCGTCCTGAGCGAGTCGTCGCGGCGCTTCTCAGAGTTGCACTTCGCGCAGGCCACTAGGACATTGCCGGGTACATGCAGCCCCCCGCGGAGACGGTTCATCCCATCAAGGTGCTCGATCACCGCCTCAGAGAATGAGAGATCCTTCCCGCAATATGGGCACTTATTGGCGAAATGCTCGCGGACAAGTGATTCATATGCTTCGCTGTCAACACGAATCTCCCAAGCCGTAGAGATTAAGCGACTCAACTCGTGTAGGAACATGCTGACGAGCTTATTTGCCACGTCTGATTTGGCCCGTCGCGTGGCAGTTCGCAATTTGGAGGAGGCGTCTTTCAACGACTGCCTCCCAAGAGCCACCCAACCGAAACTTCTAATGCCTCTGCGATCGCTTTGAGCTCGAAATCGAGAACTCCCCTGCGATTACTTTCAATTTTGGCGACGGCCGCCCGGTCCAGCTGGACCCCGAGGAGGGCGAGCCTACCTGAGAGTTCCTCTTGAGTGAGCGGAGGTCGGGCGCGGCTGCGCGCTTCGGCAATGCGCCTGCCGGATATGTTCTTTCGTCTCGTGGCCTCAGGCACAGAGCAAGCGTAAAGCGTGCCGTCTGAATTAATGTTCTATAACAGAACAATGCGCGAAGCGCTAGACTTACCGGCGCTGGGTGCCCTCTCGCCGGTCGGCGTAGGATTATGTTGAAATCAAGGTCCACTAAGCGGTGCCCGGGCGCAGTAGCACAGCGTCAAGACTGATGCCGAGTGTACTGTGGACGAGCAGGCGAAAGGCATGCCATGGCCGGAATAAAGGCGGAGTTCACGTTTTCGCCTCGCATTTTGGAGCATCTCGGAATCTCTGCTTACAACAGCGTGCGTAAGTGCCTAGCCGAGCTGGTCGCAAACTCGTACGATGCAGACGCAAATCATGTAAACGTGTCGATCCCAGATGTGATCGACGAGAGCGCCACCATCACTCTGACTGACGACGGCATCGGCATGAGCACCGAGGACCTCAAATCCAAGTTCTTGCACATTGGGCGCGATCGCCGTAAGGATGGCGACCGAACTGAATCCGGCAGGCTTGTAATCGGCAGCAAGGGAATCGGAAAGCTCGCCGGATTCGGAATCGCCTCACAAATCCGGCTTACCACTCGACATGCAGGGGTGCAAACCTCAATCACCATTGATCGGAGCGAGCTTGAAAATATTGAGGAGCTAATTGGGCACAAGTTCGACCTGACCGTTTCCAACACTAACTTGAAGAATGGGACGTCTATCGAACTTCTCCAACTCCACGAAGGCCTCCAGCTTCCGAGCGCGGAGGCCATTCGTCGACATCTGTACAGCACAATGCCAAGTCGCCCGGGATTCACGATCACGGTCAACAATGTTGAGTGCACGGCCGAAGACGTCCTCGGCGACAAGACCGTATTTTCTGAGACCATTCCCGGCGTCGGGCAGGTGACCGGGTTCTACGTAATTGCCAATTCGCGCCAGAATGACCCGGGCCTTTCTGTAAGGGTGCGCGGTCGGATCGTCCAAGAGCCTGAGCTATTTGGACTGGACACGCGCTCGCACGGGTTCTTTACCTCGGAAAAGATAGTCGGTGAGATTAACGCCGAGTTCCTCGATCCGGAAAATCCTCACGGAGATAGGCATGACCTGATCAAGACATCGCGCGACGGCTTTCTCGAAGATTCCGATGTGGTGAAGAAATTCCGACAATGGGCCTACGGATTCATCCTCCATGTCATCCAGGGCGTAGATGAAGGAGAGACCAGAAAGCGAACCGACGAGCTCTTGAGCTCCTCGGCGATTAAGACTCGCCTAGATGCCCTGCCGCCGCACGTCCGAGGGACAGCCTCAAAGGTGGTCCGTGGAATTATTGCAAAGCTTAAGACCGCTTCCGATGAGGATGCAAAGAATCTTATTGAATGGGTACTCCGCTACTACGAATCGAACGTCCTCAAGGAGCTGATGAGCGCAATTGCCTCGGCGGATGTCCGCGAGGCAGAGAAACTGGCGGGCCTTGTAAACGAATGGGGACTGTCGCAGCTAAATAGCGTCGCGGGAATCGTGCAAACCCAGATAAGTATTATCTATCGGCTCGAGGAATTGGTCTCATCAAACAAATCGTACGAAATCGACCTGCACAAGCTGATCGAGAACAACCTTTGGCTTGTGAAGGAAGGGCTTGAGCTGTGGTCCTCCGACAAGCCACTAAAGACCGTCCTTGATGGCCGAATTGATGAGCTCTACAAGGATAAAGAGGACATTCGGCCCGACCTGATCTGCCGGTCCCGCGACAACGGTTATGAAGCAATCATAATGGAGTTCAAGAGGCCCAAGGAAAAGGTTCAGATGGCCCATGTGACCCAAGCGTTGGAATACGAAGGCCTCATTCTCCAGCATCGCCCGGGTATTAAATTCATCACATATCTTGTCGGGCGGGAGTACGACCCATCGGTGCTGGCAATCCGCGAGAAACAGGCAAAGTCTGGCCTACACTTGTGGTCCTTCGAGGAGATTCTTCAAAAAGCACGCATGAGGTTCGAGACAATCCTGAACATCTTGGGGCGGTGAACTGATTCGGCACGGAATTGGCTGGGCGCCCCAGATCTCGCTTCCGGGACCTGGGATACCGCATCCCTCAGCTCAACAAAATGCCGTGTCATCTTGAGCGAGATCCCACAACCTCAACTTGCCTTGACCGCCGTTCCGTGCGAAACCGCCGCCAAAACCAGTTATCCTCCATCTTGAGGAGACCCCTCCACCTTG
>CAZQFQ010000068.1:0-3831 GCA_964592725.1 uncultured Candidatus Saccharibacteria bacterium
AAATTAAATTTTCCGAAAAAAACGACTAAAACCAACTAAATCCCGAACGGTAACCACCTCGGGCATAGTCAGCCGAAGGTGCGCACAAGCGCCGTCCAATCAAACCGGACGAAAAAATGCGTTCTGGCCGGCGCCTTCATTATATATCAGCGCGGAATACTCTTTATGATTATGTTCGACGTGCACAACGGTTTCTTTTCCAGAGATCCGTCTTTTGGATACAACCCGTGCATCCGCATCGCCGAAATCTATCCGACCGCCGTCCGCAAGACGGTCCGCAGCTTCACACCAAGCTACAAAGCCGTCTTCCGTATTCTTCATATCACCTCCCTTTTCGTTATTCCTCGCCGCCCATAGGGGGGGTACCCCAACCAAAGCGGCCCATGGCCGGATCAACCGCCCCGGTGGGATCGGTGGGTCCGATCTCATTAAGGGCTTCCGCACTTTGCGTCTGTGATGCAAGCGAGCCCACAGCTTTAACGGCCGCCGGAGAGCCAGCGCCTTCATTTTGCGATTTAGTATTTGCGTTCATAAGATGATCATATTTCTAACTTCAGCCTTTGTCAACTCCCCGAATTATCGGTATAATTAATAATATGAAGTCACTTACCCAAGAGACATTTAAAATATTTTATAAACACACGAAACCGTACCTCAAAACCGTAGCTTTGATGCTTTTAACTTTGGCCGTCGGCGTGGGATTTGATACCTACCAGCCGTTTCTATTTAAGGACCTGTTTAACCTTTTGGCCGCCGGCAATAGGGCCGCCACAGGACAAATGCTGAATATTATTTGGCTGGTGTTAGCCGTGGGGCTTGGATCGTGGGCGGCCTGGCGCACTTCGCAGTTCGCCCTGAATTTTTACGAAGCCAAAATAATGTCAAATTTGCTTAATACCTGCTTTGAGTATCTGCAAAACCATTCTTTTGGATTTTTTTCCAACAATTTTTCCGGCAGTTTAGTCCGCAAAGTTAACCGCTACAGCCGCACTTTTGAAGACCTGGCGGACATCGTTTTCCAAAATATCTGCCAAACCGCCCTGCAAGTCACTATTATTATAGTAGTGTTGTTCGTTTATTTCCCTCCTTTAGGCTGGATAGTTTTGCTTTGGTCTTTGGCCTACATTTATTTTAATTACCGCTTTGCCCTGTGGAAAATTAAGTATGATGTCGCGCGCGCGGCCATGGACACCAAAGTCAGCGGGCATTTGGCCGACACAGTCTCAAACAACATTAACCTAAAACTGTTTAACGGACTCGGAGGGGAAATCCGGGAATATAAAAAACTGACCGGCGAACTTTACCGCCTGCGCCTTTTAGGATGGAACTTAGGCCAGGTGTCCGAGAGCGTTCAGGGAGCACTGGTGGTAATTTTGGAATTCGGCGTAATGTACGCGGCCATACTTTTATGGCGGCAGGGCAAAGTGACAGTCGGCGATTTTGCCTTGCTTCAGGCTTACCTTATTCAAATTTTCCAACAGCTTTGGAACTTTGGCCGTTTTGTCCGCCGCATTTATGAAAGCGTGGCCGATGCCAACGAGATGACGGAAATTTTGCAGACCCCGCACGAAGTCAGCGACGTTCCAAACGCGGGCGCGCTTAAAATTTCCAGCGGCGAAATCCAATTGCGCGATGTAAATTTTGCTTACGAAAAAAATCCGCCGGTTTTGGAAAAATTTAATTTGACAATTGACGCGGGCCAGCGCGTGGCTATTATCGGCCCTTCCGGCGGAGGCAAATCAACTATCGTTAAATTGCTTTTGCGTTTTGTGGACATCCAAGGCGGGGAAATTTTAATTGACGGGCAAAACATTGCCCAAGTCGCGCAGGAATCTTTGCGCGCCAACATTTCTCTGGTGCCGCAGGAGCCGATTTTATTCCACAGAAGTTTGGCCGAGAACATCCGCTACGGGAAACCCGACGCTTCCGAGCGGGAAGTAATTGAGGCGGCCAAGCTGGCGCACGCCGACGAATTTATATCCAAATTTCCCCAGGGTTACGAAACTTTTGTGGGCGAGCGGGGAGTCAAACTTTCCGGCGGGGAGCGCCAGCGCGTGGCCATAGCCCGGGCAATTTTAAAAAACGCGCCGATTTTAATTTTGGACGAGGCCACTTCGTCCCTCGATTCGGAAAGCGAGCATTTCATCCAGGACGCGCTAAAAAACCTGATGAAAAATAAAACAGTCATCGTCATTGCCCATCGGCTTAGCACCATTATGCAAATGGACCGGATAATTGTTTTGGAAGACGGAAAAATCACGGAAGAAGGGAAGCATGAAGAACTGCTCAAAGTGGAGCAGGGGACTTATCAAAAATTGTGGCAGATTCAGGCAGGAGGTTTTGCTCCTATTTGATATCATAATCGCAAGGTTGCTCGCAACGCGTAAGGCCAAGGCAGCCGGCAAAATTTGTTTTGCCTTACGCTTTGCCAGTCGGAGATGTTGGTTGCAGTAAAACGCTTGCTGAGGCAAAGCGCTGGGCAAAAAAATTTTGCCGGCTGCCTTGGCCCATCCTTCAATAATATAGATAATTAACTAAAAAAAGAAATATATGGACTACTCAAAATTAGCATCTGACGAAATTATCAATCAAACCAAATCCGCTTTGGAAAAAAATGGCTACAAGGTAATAATCGCGGAAAATGGGGATGAAGCCAAAACAAAAGTTTTAGAGCTTGTGCCAAAAGGCGCGGAAGTCTTTGCCTTAAGTTCGGTCACTCTGCAAAGTACGGGTATTACCAAAGAAATTGACGAAAGCGGCAACTATAAATCCGTGCGCGCCGAGCTGAACAAATTGGACAGAAACACCCAGGCCAAACAAATGCGCATCCTCGGCGCCGCGCCGGATTTTGCCCTGGGGAGCGTCCACGCGATAACCCAAGACGGAAAAGTTTTAATCGCTTCAAATACCGGCAGTCAACTGCCTGCCGATGTTTACGGCGCAGGCCAGGTAATATGGGTTGTGGGTACACAAAAAATCGTACCCGATGAGGTTGAAGCCAAAAAAAGAATTTACGATTACGTCCTGCCTCTGGAAGGCGAACGTATTAATAAACTTTATAACGTTACTTCGGGTAGTTTTGTAAGTACAATTCTTACTTTTTACCGCGCCTTTAGCCCGGACCGCATTACCATAATTTTGGTAAAAAAAGTTTTGGGATTTTAACCCAGCGCCTACGGCGTCATCCCTTCGGCTTCGCTCAGGGCAGGCTCTGAGCCCGTCATCGGCAATTTATAGCGGGCGAAGGATCTCTTAAACGAAAAATTATGATCACAAAACAACAATTCCTAGACTCCTGTTTAAACGAAATAAAAATAATTAAACATCTTTACGGAAAAGTGAAGCCTGAGATGTTAAACTATCGGCCCACGGAAAAACAGCGGTCAATGCTGGAATTACTCCAGTACATTTCGCATTTTGCCATACTGGAAGCCGGGGCGATAAATGAAGGCAGAGCCATCGGGAATTTTCAGGAAGCGATGAAAGAGGCCTATCAAATGCCGGCTGACGGATTTATAGCCGCGATGGATGAGCAGGCCGAGGTATTAAAAGATATTTTTGCCAAAATCACGGATGCGGAGCTTGCCGAATCAATCGACTTATTTGGCAGGGGAAACAGCCAACCGCGCGCTTTGTGGTTTTTAAACCTAATTTTAAAAAGCCTTACCGCCTATAAAATGCAATTATTTCTGTATTTAAAATCCTGCGGCGTAACCGACATCGGCACCAGTAATTTGTGGCGCGGTGAAGATGCGGTAATACCTCAAACCTAAACGCCTCCATTCGCAACTGAAGTGCAACCAATTTAAGGCTTCATTCCTTTAACAAAGA